>CANQRV010000011.1 GCA_947626355.1 uncultured Muribaculaceae bacterium | reverse complement strand
GTGAAAAACAAGGTGGCTCCTCCGTTCATGCGCGCGGAGTTCGACATGATGTTTGGCGAAGGCATATCGAAGGCGGGCGAGATCCTCGACCTGGCCGTGGAGCTCGGCATCGTGAAGAAGTCGGGCGCATGGTTCAGCTACAACGGATCGAAGCTCGGCCAGGGACGTGACGCGGTGAAGAACGCGATACGCGACAACCAGGAGCTGGCCGCCGAGCTTAAGGGCCTCATCGTGGAGAAGCTGGACGCCATGCGCAAGGAGAAGGGAGGCAAGGGCAACCCGTTCCTGCCGAGCAAGGACAGCAAGCGCTCCGATCTCGTCGACGACGACACGGCGAGCGACGATGACGATGATGACGACGGCGACGCCGAAGATCCCGGCGAGGGTGGCGAAGGCCGCGGCGACGACCTCTTCGGCGACGACTTTGACGTCGAGATCGACGAATAATGATACTGAGACCGCAAAAAATCAGGAGGGAAGCCGACCGGCTTCCCTCCTGATTTTTTGCGGTCTACTTATCGCGCATGAAGATGGCGATGGGAGTGCCGTGGAAATCCCATTTCTCACGGATCTTGTTCTCCAGGAATCGCCGGTAGGGCTCCTTGACCCACTGCGGCAGGTTGCAGAAGAAGACGAAAGTGGGAATCACGGCGTCCTTGAGCATCGTGACGTATTTGATCTTCACGAACTTTCCCTTGTTGCTCGGCGGTGGCGTGAGCGCGATCTGCTCCAGCATGTAGGTGTTGAGCTGCGATGTGGGGATGGTGCGGCGTCGGTTGTTGTAGACGTCGACGGCCGTCTCGAGCACCTTGAATATCCTCTGCTTGGTGAGCGCGGATGTGAAGAGCACCGGGAAGTCGGTGAACGGCGCGAACTTCCGGCGGATGGCGTCCTCGAAGTGCTTCTGGGCGGTGACGCTCTTGTCTTCCACGAGGTCCCACTTGTTGACACACACCACGAGCCCCTTGCGGTTGCGCTGTATGAGCGAGAAGATATTCGCATCCTGGGCCTCGATGCCTCTCGTGGCGTCGATCATCAGGATGCAGACATCGCTGGCCTCGATTGCGCGGATCGAGCGGATCACGCTGTAGTATTCGATATCCTCGTTGACCTTCTGCTTCTTGCGTATGCCGGCGGTGTCGACGAGATAGAAGTCGAAGCCGAACTTGTTGTAGCGGTGATAGATGGAGTCGCGCGTGGTGCCTGCGATGTCGGTGACGATGTGGCGCTCCTCGCCGATGAAGGCGTTGATTAGCGAAGACTTTCCGGCGTTTGGCCGGCCCACGATGGCGAACTTGGCCACATTATCCTCGGTCTCCTCCTCCTTGTCGGGCTCGGGCATATCCTTCACGATCTCGTCGAGGAGCTCGCCGGTGCCGCTGCCGTTGACCGACGATACGCCGAAGGGATCGCCGAGGCCGAGGGAATAGAACTCGGGGATGTTGAAGCGGGCGTCGCCCTTGTCGTCCTTGTTGGCCACGAGGATCACTGACTTGCGCGAGCGGCGCAGGATCTGGGCCACCTTGTCGTCGAGGTCGGTGACGCCTGTGGAGGCGTCGACCACGAAGAGGATGACGTCGGCCTCCTCGATGGCGATATTCACCTGCTTGTTGATTTCCTCCTCAAAGACATCGTCGCTGTTGACGACCCAGCCGCCGGTATCGACGATGGAGAATTCCTGGCCGTTCCAGTCCACGAGGCCATACTGGCGGTCGCGGGTGGTGCCCGCGGTGTCGTCGACGATGGCGCGGCGCGTCTGGGTGAGGCGGTTGAAGAGGGTGGACTTGCCCACATTGGGGCGTCCGACGATAGCTACTAATCTGCCCATATCGGGATGTCTTGTTAAGATTGGGTTATTTATTCGATATAGCCGAAGGCGCGGAGCTTGTTCTCGCGGTTGCGCCAGTCTTTCTCGACCTTGACGAAGAGCTCGAGGAAGATCTTCTTCTGGAAGAATGTCTCGAGGTCATGGCGGGCCTCGATGCCGATCTTCTTGATTTTCTCGCCACCCTTGCCGATGATGATGCCTTTCTGGGAATCGCGCTCCACATAGATGACGGCCATGATATGGATGGCGCCCTCCTTTTCGTCAAACTTCTCGACAATCACCTCGGTGCTGTAGGGAATCTCCTTGTCGTAGTTGAGGAGGAGCTTCTCGCGGATGATTTCCGTGACGAAGAACCGGGCCGGCTTGTCGGTGAGGGCGTCTTTTCCGAAGAATGGAGGCGACGGAGGCAGGAGCTCCACGATGCGGGCCTTGAGGTTGTCGATATTGAAGTGCTCCCTGGCGCTGATAGGGAAGATCTCGGCGTTGGGGAGGCGTGTGTGCCACTGCTCGATGATCTTCTCGAGCTCGTCGTTGCCCTTGAGAAGGTCAACCTTGTTGATGACGAGCAGCACGGGCACCTTCTCGGCGGCCACCCGGTCGAGATAATCCTTGTTTTTCTCGGGATCCTCCACCACGTCGGTGACGTAGAGGAGGATGTCGGCATCGGTGAGGGCGCCCTCGGAGAACTCGAGCATGGCGTCCTGTAGCTTGTATTTGGGCTTTAGCACACCGGGAGTGTCGCTGTAGACGATCTGGTATTCCGGTGTGTTGACGATGCCCATGATGCGGTGGCGGGTGGTCTGGGCCTTCTGGGTGATGATCGAGATGCGCTCGCCCACGAGGTCGTTCATCAGGGTCGACTTTCCGACGTTGGGGTTGCCTACGATGTTTACGAAACCGGCCTTGTGCGCGGTGGCCGTCTGCGGAGCGGTATCTTTGTTTTCTTCTTCCATGATTACAGATAAAAACGGGTTATATTGACTCACAGGGCGTCGTGGCGGCATAAGGCTTTACGGGCTGCCCTGTATAGATAAAACGCCGCAGTCGGCGGTGGGTTTATCGCGAGGGGAGGGAAGGGTAAAAAAAGGGGCCGACGGAAGTGGATATTCCATTGGCCCTTGCGAAGGGGAAAGCCTTGAGCGTCACTCCGGGTCGAAAGCCCAGATGAGATACATCGCGCCCCAGGTGAATCCGGCGCCGAAGGCCGTCATCATGATTTTGTCGCCCTTGTGGAGACGCCGCTTGAACTCGTCGAGACAGAGGGGAATCGAGGCGGCGGAGGTGTTGCCGTAGTGCTGGATATTGACGAGCACCTTCTCCTCGGGAATCCTGATCCGGCTGCTTACGGCCTCGATGATGCGGAGGTTTGCCTGATGGGGCACGAGCCAGTCGACGTCGTCGACCGAGAGGTTGTTACGCTTCATCACGGAGAGGGTGGATGAGAGCATGTCGCGCACGGCATGTTTGTAGACCACCCTTCCTTCCTGGTAAACGTAGTGTTCGCGGTCTTTCACCGTCTGAAGGGAGGCGGGCTTCACGGAGCCGCCGGCCTTCATCACGAGGTGGGGCAGGCCTACGCCGTCGACGTGGAATTCGCCGTCGATGATGCCGATGGGCTCATCGGTAGGCTCCACGAGCACAGCGGCTGCGGCGTCGCCGAAGAGGGGGCATGTGGCGCGGTCCTCGTAGTCGGTCATGCTGCTCATCTTCTCGGCGGCCACCACGATGATTTTCCTGTAGAGGCCGGAAGAGATGTAGGCCCTTGCGGCCTGGAGCGTGACGAGGAATCCGGCGCATGCGGCCTGGATATCGTAGGCGTAAGCGTTGACGAGCCCGGAGTCGTGGGCGATGACGGACGCGGTAGACGGGAACCTGTAGTCGGGGTTGGAAGTGGCGCAGATCAGCAGCTCCACCTCTTCCGGGTTGGTGCCGGTAGAAGCCAGAAGCCTGTCGACGGCCTTTGTGCCCATATATCCCGAGCCTTTGCCCTCCTCACGGAGGATCCTGCGTTGCTTGATGCCCACGCGGGTGGTGATCCACTCGTCGTTGGTGTCAACCATTTTTGAGAGCATCTCATTGTCGAGGATGTCGTCGGGAACGTATGAGGCGATGCCGCTTATCTTGGCGTTAAGCATGATAGAAACTAAAGATTAAAGTTGCAGAAATGCGCCGCAGTGGGAATGAAGCGAGAGGCTCGGGCGTCAGATGGCGGCCTTCTCGATGACGAGCTTGCCACGGTAGTAGCCGCATTCGCCACAAACGGTGTGATAGACGTGCCATGCGCCGCAGTTGGGGCAGATGGCGAGTGTGGGGATAAGAGCCTTGTCGTGGGTGCGACGTTTGGCGGTGCGGGTATGCGATTGTCTGCGTTTAGGATGTGCCATTGTTCTGTTTTATCTTTATAGTTGTTTTATTGAGTCAGTGTTAAGAGGAGGAGGACTATTCGTCGGAGTCGGCCTCGATTTCGGAATCCACCTCGTCGAGGGCCTCGTCGATGTCGTCGCCGGCGGCGGAGTGGTGTCTGTGGAGGGCGGCGGCCATAGCGCGGTTGCACTTGCCCATCGGATGGACGTGTCGCAGGGGTATTGTCAGCACAATGGTGTCGTAGAGCATGTATGCCACATTGAGATATGAGTCGCTTTCCGGAATCACGAGCAGGTCGTCGGAGACGTCGTCGTAACGGTCGCCGTATTTCACGGTGATGTGGTAGGTGGTGTCAACCTCGTGGGGCATGGGGTCGAGACAGCGGTCGCAGGGGATGGTGAGCATGCCCTTGCAGGTGAAGGTGCAGTCGTAGGCGTCGTTTTTCTTCACCAGGTCGAGATGCACCTTGACGTCGGCCGACAGCACATCGGGGTTCTCCATATTCTTGAAGAACTCCGAATCGACCACGAAATCCTGTTCGTGGCGCCCGTCGGGCAGAGAGGCCAGCTGGACCTTGTATTGTGTGAATTTTCCCACTTCCGAGAGAATAATTTAAATCAACAGGTACCTCCGAGGAGAATCGAACTCCTATCTAAAGTTTAGGAAACTTCTATTCTATCCGTTGAACTACAGAGGCGCGCACGCCCCGGGGGGCGATTTGTGGGTGCAAATTTACAGCTTTATTCCAATTTATGCAAATTTGGGTGGCTCAACTCATGAAAAATAGCCTAAAAGAATCCATTTTAAGGCTAAAAAAGGTTAAAACACCCCTTTTCAGCGTAGCCTCAGGGTCTGGCCGGCCTTGTCGGGGATGTCTCTGTTGAGGGCGCGGAGCGTCTTCAGCTTCATGCCGAAGCGCTGGGAGATGGAGTGCATCGACTCGTCCTGGCCGATGGTGGCCGAGGCTATCCCCTCGGGGGCCTCGTCGAGCTTCTCCTGGAGATAGACCTCCTCCCAGGGCCTGATCTCGCTGTCGTGTCGGGCGTCGTTGTATTTCATCAGCTTCCGGGCGTTGAGGCTGAACTCCTTCGCGATCGAGGCGTAGGTGTCGCCCGGAAGGGCCACCACATAGTGCAGTCCGCGGCTTCGACGGATGGGATGGATCCGGCGCAGCGTCTCCGCGATATATTCGGCGGTCTCCTCTATATGTCGCCCGGCCTCTGTGTCGAAGTTATAAAGGGAATAACGCTCTATGATGGTGATGAGGCGGTCGGCGTAGTTGGGGTCGGTGGCGTAGCCGCATTTGCGAAGCGTGCGGGCCCAGGCGGTGTAGTCGGTGGGGTCGAGGCGGAAGAGGGGCTCGTAGCGCTGGCGCGTGAGGAAGCGGGAGTGGTCGGCATAGCTTTCGGCCGCGGAGTCGTAGACGCGGAAGCACTCGTCGGCCGCGTCGTCGTCGCGCAGCATGGTCTTGCCGCTCCATTCCTTGTGGCACTTGATGCCGAAGTGGTTGTTGCCCTCGGTGGCGAGCGTGGAGCGTCCGGCGGAGCTCTCGAGCAGGCCCTGGGCAAGGGTGATGGATGCGGGGATGCCGTACTGGCGCTGCTGCTCCACGGCCATGCCGCTGTAGGTGGCTATATATTCCGAATATATATCGGCCGACGCGGTGGCGGGGAGAGATATTGCAAGCAGAAGGATTATTATTGTCGACAACATGACTGCAAAATTAATAAAAAATCCTCAGATGTGAATCACGATGTGTTAAGAGGGCGGCAATCCGGGAGGTCATCGGAAAGCGGCGATGCGGTCGAGCCAGAGGCCCGCGAGGTCTTGGAACGGCACTGTGAGCGCCGGATTGCCCGGCAGCGGGGCCACGAACCGTCCGTTGAGCCTCACGGATGCATAGCGGGCGCCCGACGGAGTCTCGAGCGTGATTACCATCACGTTGGCGCCCAGCGGGCTGATGGCCCAGCCGCGCCATGCCGAGGCCACGTCGGAGGGGGCGAGATCCGGCAGGTCGCACCCGGGAAGCCCCATGAGGGAGAGCAGGGGCCACATCGTCTCGGCATGTCCGAACCACAGCGACACCTCGGAGCCCTCGGGATTGAGAAGGGCGGCGAGCATGGACTCCAGCAACGGCGCCGCGCTGCGAGGGGCGACGGAGGAGACGGGATTGGCGGTGCGGGTGAGATACTGGCGTAGGTTGACGGCGTCGCGGCAGGCGGCATATTGCTCCTCGCTCATCCAGCGTGTTGTGGGGGTGAGGGTGCTGAAGGCCCTGAGCCCCTGAAGCACGCCGTAGACGTCGAGCGTCAGCGTGCGCAGACGTGCCTGGTCGAGTCCGGAACGCCGTCCCACAAGGCGGAGCGCGGGCTCCACGGGCACCGTGGCTTCCACGAAGTCTTCGTAGGTCTTTCGCCATGGACCCTCTTCTATATATTCCCGGTAGTCGGAGTCGGCGGAGAAGAAACGCACCACGGGATTGTATTGCTTACCTTCGGATGTGGCTACCCGGCAGTCGGAGGAGGCGTCGGCCAGGGCGCGGCAGAACTCATACATGGTCATCACCACGCGCGGCACGTAGGAGGAGACGGCCGAAACGCGTCCTTTCGCTATGAGCTCCGGGCAGAGTGTGGCAAGCTGGCGTCCGAGACGCCGCTCCTCGTCGGCGCCCACGGCTGAGAGCGCGCCCCATTTCCCTTCCGACAGGCGCTCCACGCTGTCGAGCAGCGAGAGCATGGTCTCGCCGTCGGGGGAGAGGCCGTGAAGCTTCCTCGCGGCCTCGAGAGTCTTTTTCACGGCGTCGGTCTTATGTGGCGACGACAGATATCGGGCGCCGTGGCGGGCGGCGTATGCCACCTTGACGGGCCGCAGGGAGTCTGGCCACACGGGGATGGTGTCGGCGGTTGAGAAGGTATAGGCCGACATAGAGCCGTCGAGGTCGGGAGGGAGGGTCCTATAGGTTCTTGCCGGGCATGCGGCGACCGCGAGTATGGCGAGGAGGAGGGTGATGTGGAGTCTCATGTGCGGGATGGATTGAGAGATGTGTGGAATGATGCAATTACAACGCCGGCGGGGGTGGTTGGGTTTGGTCGGGGAATGGTGGAGATAGCGTGGCAATGGCGATTATCGGGAAAAATGTTGCTGATTCGGCGGTTTTGGATTATTTTTGCATCTCAAACCAAAACCGATAAGCTATGAATCTATTTGATCAGGTAAGCGAAGACATAAAGAAGGCGATGCTGGCGCGTCAGAAAGTGCGTCTGGAGGCATTGCGCGGCATAAAGAAGGAGTTTCTCGAGGCCAAGACCGCCAAGGGCGCGGGGGGCGAGCTGAGCGACGAGACGGCGGTCAAGATACTGGTGAAGATGGTGAAGCAGCGCAAGGAGAGCGCGGCCATCTATACGGAGAACAACCGGCCGGAGCTGGCGCAGAGCGAGCTCGAGGAGGCCGCCGTGATAGAGGAATACCTCCCCAGACAGCTGACTCCTGAGGAGCTGAAGGAGCAGATCACGGCGATAGTGGCCGAGACAGGCGCCACCGGGCCCAAGGACATGGGCAAGGTGATGGGCGTGGCCTCGAAGCGTCTCGCCGGCAAGGCTGAGGGAAAGGCCATCTCCGCCATGGTGAAAGATGTGCTCGCCAGCCTTTGACCCACCTGCATGGATCAGACCGGACGACACGACAACAGCTATAAGAGCATACTGAAGGGCGTCTCCATATTCGGAGGCGTCCAGATTTTTCAGATACTTGTCAATCTGGTAAGGGGAAAATTCGTGGCGATGTTTCTGGGTCCGGAGGGGATGGGCGTGTCGTCGCTTTTCGCCACCTCGTCGGTGACGTTGCAGCGCACGGCGTCGCTGGGTCTCAACCTCGCGATAGTGAAGGAGGCGGCGGAGAGCCGCGACTCCGCGGAGCGTCTCGGCGACGTGAGGCGCGTGGCCTCGGTGCTCGTCAATGTCACGGCCCTTCTCGGGGCGCTGGTGTGTGTGGCGGGAGCCTCGTGGCTGAGCCGGATGTCGTTTGGCGACGACTCCTACCGGTGGCAGTTCATGTTGCTGGGAGTGGCTGTATGGCTCTCGATCTCGGGAGCCGGCAAGCTCTCGATGCTTCAGGGACTGCATGAGGTGAAGCGGCTGTCGCGGGCCTCGATTGTCGGGGCTCTGGCCGGGTTGCTGGGGGGAGTGCCCCTCTATTATTTCTTCGGCAACGCCGGGATCGTGCCCGCCATGGTGGTGCTTGCCGGGGCGATGTGGGCGTTCTACGCCATCCAGCTGCGGCGCAGCCTGGAGGGGAAGGCGCCCCGTTTTTCGTTAGGGGCGCATAAGCCGCTGGTGAAGAAGCTGCTCGCGCTGGGTATGGTGTTGATGGCCAGCGACCTGATAGGGAGCGCCTGCAACTACGCTCTCAACGTGTTTCTGCGCAGCTACGGCTCGCTCGATGCCGTGGGTCTCTACCAGGCGGCCAATTCGCTGACCGACCAATACACCGGGATGGTGTTCGCGGCCATGTCGCTCGACTATTTCCCGCGCCTTTCGGGGGTGGTCAATGACAATGCGGAGATGACGGCGGTGGTCAACCGTCAGTCGGAGATCATCGCGCTGGTGATGACGCCGCTGGTGGTGGTGTTCATAGCTCTGGCTCCGCTGGTGATCGACATATTGCTGACGGGGGAGTTCCGGAGCATACTGGAGCTGCTGCGCTGGATGAGCCTCGGGGTGCTGGTGAAGGCGTTCATGTTTCCGACGGGCTACATCTCGTTTGCCAAAAACAACAAGACACTGTTTTTCTGGCTTGAGGGCCTGCTCGGCAATCTGCTTACGCTCGGTCTCGGCATCGGGGGATATATGCTGTTCGGGCTCGTGGGAATGGGGTACGCGCTGATAGCCGACACTCTTCTTTGCCTTGCCATCTATCTGACGGTCAACGGCCGGCTATACGGCTACCGGATGACGGGGCGTGTGGTCCGGGTCTATATTCTTGGCTTTGCGATGGCATCGGCGGCTGTGGCTTCGACGTTCATAGAGTCATGGGGATGGTCGGTGGCGGCGCTTGCGGTGCTCGCGGCCGGCAGCGTTGCGGTGAGCGCGACACGTCTGGTGAAGGTGATGAGGCGTTAGCCGTTGATCGTTGCTTGGCGGATGTTGGTGAAAATTAAGGATTCAGCCATTTCAACGTGATGGCCTCGCGTCGGTTCGCTGACTATTGGTTCATGACAGGCACTCCGACGATGCTCGTGGAATTGCTTCGCGACCATCATGTAGAGCTGACCACGCTCGAAGGAGCGACACGCACCGAGAGTGAGTTGCTGGGAGTTACGGCAGCGCCTAATGATCAGGTTCCCATTCTGTTCCAGAGTGGCTACCTTACTATAAAGGATGTTGATAATAGAAGGGGCAAGACAATATATAAACTTGGCTTTCCCAATGAGGAGGTTGCCAATGGGTTCGCAGAGGCACTTTCCAGATTATAGAGTTCTCGTCATCCGAGCGCAACATATCCGGATGGGTAGTTGAGGTCTGACGATAGGGATTTGAGGATAACGGATAAGGGCCACGTCTCCGGAGAGGCGCGGCCCTTTGTGTCATGTCTGTGCGATGGTCAGACGGTGATGAGGGTGTACTGTCGGGTGCCGATGCCGATTTTCTCGGCGTGCTCGAGGCCGGCCTGCCAGTCGGTGTCGGGATGGAGGAGGTGGAACTTGTCGGCTCCCTTTAGGTCCTCGTGCTCATGGGCGTCGTGAAGCTCGTTGTCAGTGAAGAGCACCGGGGCGGCGGTCACCATGTCGGCGCACGCCTGATCAAGGGCCACGGGGTCGGTGGAGGCGAGGATGCCGAGGTCGGGCACCACGGCGGCGTCATTGTGGTTCCAGCAGTCACATTCGGGGCTGACGTTCATGATGAAGCTGACGTGGAAGTTGGGCTTCCCTTCGAGGATTGCCTTGGTGTATTCGGCGATCTTGCAGTTGAGGCGCTGCGAAGTGTCCCAGTCGGCGAGTACGGCGGCATCGTGCTGGCAGAGGGCCACGCACTGTCCGCAGCCCACGCATTTGTCGTAGTCGATCACGGCCTTGTGCTCCTCGTCGAGGTGTATGGCGTCGTGGGCGCAGTGGCGCACGCAGACGCCGCAGCCCACGCAGTGGTCGCGGTTGATCTTGGGCTGCGAGGCTCCGTGGAGCTCGAGCTTGCCGGGGACGCTGGCGCCACCCATGCCGAGGTTCTTGAGGGCGCCGCCGAAGCCGGCCTGCTCATGCCCCTTGAAATGGGTGAGCGACACCACCACGTCGGCATCGGCGAGTGCGGCGCCGATCTTCGGGGCCTTGCAGTATTCGCCGTCGATCTCGATCTCGCGCTGGTCGGTGCCCTTGAGGCCGTCGGCGATGATCACCTGGCACTTGGCGGAGATGGGGTTGAAGCCGTTCTCCATGGCGCTCTGCAGATGGTCGACGGCGTTGGCGCGGCGTCCGGAGTAGAGGGTGTTGCAGTCGGTGAGGAACGGCTTGCCCCCGAGGGCGCGTACTATGTCGGCCATGCGTGCGGCGAAGTTGGGGCGGATGTATGCCACATTGCCGGGCTCGCCGAAATGTATTTTCAGGGCTATGAAGTTATCCTTGATGGGAAGGTCGGCAAAGCCGGCGCGGCGCACGAGGCGCTCCAGCTTGTCGGGGAGGCTGGAGTTGGGATTGGTGCGCAGGTTGGTGAAGAAGACTTTTGCAGGTTCCATATATAGATGTTTTAGATTGCAATGAAGCAGTGAGGTTTCGATAATGCAAATATAAGACAAAAAGCTCAGACCCGCAATAGGGATATAAAGGCGCGGACACCGCGCCTGTCGACGTGGTGCCCGTGATGGTGTGGTGTGGCCGTAAGTCAGTGTCGACGTCCGGCCCGGGGGTCATTTCTTTTCGTTCTTCTCGCGGCCTGTGATCTCGCGGCGCCCTTCGGCAATGAGCTCGCGCCCTTCGCGTATCTCTTTGACGCCGCGGTGTATGCGGCCTAACTTTCTGAGTGACTCGCAGGTGAGCACTATGGTGGTGGCGGCGAGAGCCACATAGATGATGTGGGGAAGAAGCTCAAGGGGCTTCAGCGGACATTTTTTCATAATATCTCTTTGTTTTGGTTGTTGTTGCGTAAAAGGAGCCTCCGGGGAACCTCCTTTATATACTACAACCTTGAGCCCCTAAAGGTTTCAGCAATTCTCCTTCCAGAGATAGAGGCGGTCGGAGAGGCGCACCTTGGCGGGTACGGCCACGGAGAAGAGGTCTCCCTTCCTCACGGTGTCGACGGGTCCCGAGTCGAGCCTCATCTCGCCAACGGTGAAGATCAGGGCGCCGGTGGTGGGGCCGACCACCACCGCCTCGTCGCCGGTCTTCAGCTCGCCGCTCTCCATGCGGAACTCAGCGACGCCGAGCTTCGGAAACCAACGTGTGGCCTTGGCGATGTAGACCTTGGTGCGTGTGGCCGAGGAGCCGTACTTGTAGCTCCACTCGCCGAGGCGCTGGCCGAGATAATAGCCGTCCCAGAATCCACGGTTGAAGATCTTGCCGAGACGCTCGTCCCATGCCTCGATCATGGCGCCGGAGAAGTCGCCGCGGCAGATGGCCTCGAGAGCCTCCGAGTAGCAGGCCACTGTCTCCTTGACGTATTCGGGGCCGCGTGCGCGTCCCTCGATCTTGAACACTGTGACGCCGGCGTCCACCATCTTGTTGAGGAAATGGATGGTCTTCAGGTCCTTGGGACTCATGATGTATTTGTTTTCCACCGTGAGCTCCTCACCTGTGTCGGCGTCGCGCAGGGTATAGGCGCGGCGGCACACCTGGTTGCAGGCACCTCGGTTGGCGCTGGAGTTCATCTCGTGGAGGCTCATGTAGCATTTGCCGCTCACGGCCATGCAGAGGGCGCCGTGGCAGAACATCTCGAGGCGCACGAGCTTGCCGTGCGGGCCGCGCACGTCCTCCTCCACGATGCGGCGGTGTATCTCGGCAACCTGGTCGAGGTTGAGCTCCCTGGCGAGCACTATCACGTCGGCCCATTGGGCGTAGAACTTCACGGCCTCGAAATTGGTGATGTTGACCTGGGTGGAGATGTGCACCTCCTGGCCGATGGAGCGTGCGTAGAGTATCACGGCGATGTCGGAGGCTATGATGGCCGATATGCCGGCCTTTTTCGCGCGCTCCACGATGCTGTGCATGAGGGTGAAGTCGTTGTCGTAGATCACGGTGTTGACCGTGAGGTATGTCTTGACGCCGTGGGAGGAGCAGAGGGCTGCGATCTCCTCCATGTCGTCGAGGGTGAAATTGGCGCTTGAGCGTGAGCGCATGTTTAGGCCGCCGATGCCGAAATATACGGCGTCGGCGCCGGCGTCGATGGCGGCAGCGAGGCTCTCGCGGCTGCCTACCGGAGCCATAAGCTCAAAATCTTTCCTTTCCAATTGCAGTTGTGTCGTATATGTTTTCGCTGGCTCGGACGCACGGACCGTGCGTCCCTACAAACCGACTGCAAAGTTAGCTATTTTCAGCGTGTTGCGCAAATATCAATCTATGCCGACAGAACTAATCATTCCTGAATGTTTTGTCGGTTTCGATTGTCTTGGATGTTACAGTTACGCTTCCGTCGCGTTGTCCCTCCTTCAGCAGTTCTTCAAATTTCTGTAGCGTCATGACATATCCACGTAATGAATCATCTTCCTCATATGTCTGCGAGTTTTTGACACCCCCATTGCCGAGAACAAGAATCCGGTCTGAGAGCCGCAGACAGTATAGACGGAGTTTTGAGCGAAGCACAGGCTCTCAAAAGTGTCAACATCAAGTTTGTTTATAATTCATCGAACACTATCCGTATAAATTGAAAATCGTGACGGATCTGTTACGAGAGGGGCTTCTCGGCGAGGTAGAAGGTGACGGCGCCGAAGGTGAGGGAGCGCCAGCGGCAGCGGCGGAAGCCGACCTTCTGGAGCAGACGGGCCATGTCGCGGCGCTGCGGGGCGGCGGCGATGCTCTCCGGCAGATAGGTGTAGGCGCGGGAGTCGCCGCTCACCATCCGGCCGACAGCCGGGATGAGATGGCGCGAGTAGAGACGGTAGCAGGCATGAAGCAGCCGGCTCTCCGGCTCGGAGAGCTCCACGATGCAGAGCAGGGCGCCCGGCGCCATGACGCGCAGCATCTCCCGCAGACCCTCCTCGAGACGCTCGAAATTGCGCACGCCGTACGCCACCGTCACGAGGTCGAAGGCATTGTCGGGGAAATCGAGCTTCAGGCAGTCGCCTGCCATTAGCTCTATGCGGCCGGCGCGTTGCGGCGGAAGGGCCTTCACCTTCCTGCGGCCGAGAGCGAGCATACCCTCGGAGAGGTCTATGCCCGTGATGCGGGCGTCGGGCCAGCGGCTCGAGAGCTCGATGGCCACATCGCCGGTGCCTGTCGCCACGTCGAGAATGGCGCATGGGGCGGGACGTCCCGCCTCCTTGATGGCACGCGAGGCGGCGCTGAGCGCCGTGTCGCGCCAGTGGCGGTGGAGCCCGAAGGTCATCGCCGTGTTCATCAGGTCGTAGGCCGGAGCTATGGAGTCGAACATCTCCTCCACCTGCGCCCCCTTGTGGGCGCCGCCCCCGTAGGGCATCACCTTCTCGGCTCCTTTCGGCGACTCATCCATTGGCTGAATCCGTATTGCCGGTGGAGGCCGGGGCTATATCCTTGGCGTAGGAGCGACGGCGGCGGTGCTGACGCGTCTCGAAATACTCCCACTGGCTCTGCACCTTGTTGTTGGTCTCCATCTCGGGATTCGACTCGGCGAGCTTGAAGCCGTATTTCTGGTAGTAGGGTATGAGGTCCTGGAAGAGGAGGGCGTTGACGCCCTTGCTCTGAAACTCCTTCTTCACGGCCACCAGCAGGAGGTCGACGCGGTCGTTCTTCCCCTTGAGGCCGCGCAGCAGATGCCACCATCCGAAGGGCCACATCTTTCCTTTCGATTTCTGGAGGGCCCGGCTCATAGAGGGCATCGAGATGCCGACACCCACGAGCTCGTCGTCCTTGTCTACCACGAGGGTCACCAGGTCGAGGTTGAGGAGGCTGAGATAGGCGTCGATATAGTAGTCGATCTGGGCTTCCGAGAGGCGCGAATACTGGTAGAGGCCGTCGTAGGCGTTGTTGATGAGGTGGAAGAGGGCACGGCCATATTCACGCTTCACCTTCGAGCGGCTCTTGTATTTGAGCACCCTGAGCCCGAACTTCTTCTTCACGATCTCCGCGATACGGCTGTAGCGCTCGGGGATGGCATCGGGCACGCCCATCTGGAATTCCACCCAGTCGGAGTCCTTGGCATATCCGTTGCGCTCGATGTGCTCCGGATAGTAGGGATAGTTGTAGATGGTGGCCATGGTGGAGAGCTCCTCGAAGCCCTCCACGAGGGTGCCCTCATGGTCGAGGTCGGTGAATCCGAGGGGGCCGATCACGCGCGTCATCCCCTTTGAGGCCGCCCACTGCTCCACGGCGCGGAAGAGTGCGGCCGACACCTCGCGGTCGTCGATGAAGTCGATGAAGCCGAAGCGGGCTGTCCTGTCGCCGCTGCGCTCGTTGACCTGGCGGTTGATGATGCCTGCGATGCGCCCCACGGGGCGCCCGTCGCGGTAGGCCATGTAGTAGACGGCCTCGCAGAAGTCGAACGCCGGGTTGAGACCGGGGGTGAGTGTCTTGACGTCGTCGCTGATCAGCGGCGGCACGTAATACGGATTGTCGGCGTAGAGGTCGATCTGAAACTGCGTGAACTTCTTCAGATTCTCCTTGGTGGGCTTTATTTCTCTGATTTCTAACATAAGGGGAAGGCTGGGTCTGAAAGGGAGCGGCATCATCTGGTGGCGAGCCACACGAGGAGGCCGGCCATGACGCAGATGAAGACGCAGAGCAGGATATAGAGCTGGCTGGAGCTGCGGCGCTCGATGTCGAGCTGGATGTCGGAGACGCTGTGGTAAGACTCGGGATGCTCCTCGCATTTCCTGGCGATCTTGCGCAGGCGCGGCAGGGAGGCCGGGAGATGGTCGAGCACCTCGTTGAGGATCCTGCCGTATGCTTCGACATCGGCCTTGGTGTCGTCGGGGCTGAGGGCGTCGGCCGAGGCGTATCCCACGTTGAGCAGCTTCAGGTTCTCGTTATATTCCGTGAAGATGATGGAGTCGGGAGTGATCGGGGCGTGCACGATGTGGTTCTCCTGAATATACTCGATGGCGTCGAGGAGCTGGGTCTCGAGGCGGCGCACGATCTTGGGTGTGAGGCGGCGCTCGTCGATGAGGCGGCGCAGGGAATATCCGTAGGCGTCGTCGGTGATGATCGCCATGCCCACTCCGGGCACTTCCTCGAAGTCGTTGACCATCACGATGTCGGGATGGGCGAGGTTGTAGCGGGTATCAAACTCCTTGCCGAGCATCTCGCGATACTCGGGGATGTCGGCGTATTCCTTTTTCAGGGCCTTGAGCATCACCCATTTGCCGTATTTCTTAGCGGTGTAGACATCATAGAATTCCTCCTGCCACTCTGGCATGAGGGTGAGGTCGCTCCATTTCCCCGAGGGGTCGGAGATGGGAATCTTCTTCTCTTCCCGGCTGACGTATCCCTTTTGATCCATTCTCTATATCTGTTCAGTGAATATCAGTTGATGATGTCGAAACCTGTATATTTCCTCAGGCACTCGGGCACTATGATACCCTCGGGCGTCTGGTTGTTCTCGAGCAGCGCGGCCACGATGCGGGGCAGGGCGAGCGCGGAGCCGTTGAGGGTGTGGCAGAGCTTGATCTTCTTGTCGGCGCCACGGTAGCGGCATTTGAGGCGGTTGGCCTGATAGGTCTCGAAGTTGGAGACGGAGGAGACCTCGAGCCAGCGCTTCTGGGCTGCCGACCACACCTCGAAGTCGAAAGTGATGGCGGAGGTGAACGACATGTCGCCGCCGCAGAGACGCAGAATGTGCCAGGGGAGGCCGAGCTTCTCGAGCAGGCCCTGCACGTGGTCTTTCATCTCCTCGAGGGCGGCGTAGCTGTTTTCGGGCTTCTCGATCCTGACGATCTCCACCTTGTCAAACTGGTGGAGGCGGTTGAGGCCGCGCACGTCCTTGCCGTAGCTGCCGGCCTCTCGGCGCCAGCAGGGGGAGTAGGCGCAGTTCTTCTTCGGGAGCTCCTCCTCGGCGATGATCACGTCGCGGTAGATGTTGGTGACGGGCACCTCGGCCGTGGGGATGAGATATAGGTCGTCGAGGTTGACGTGATACATCTGTCCCTCCTTGTCGGGGAGCTGCCCCGTGCCGTAGCCGGAAGCGGCGTTGACCACGAAGGGAGGCTCCACCTCAGTATAGCCGGCCTTCCATGCCTCGTCGAGGAAGAACTGGATGAGGGCGCGCTGCAGGCGTGCTCCCTTGCCGATATAGAAGGGGAAGCCGGCGCCTGTCACCTTCACTCCGAGCTCGAAGTCGATGAGGTTGTATTTCCTGGCGAGGTCCCAGTGGGGGAGTGCGTCCTCGGGGAGGTCGGGCATCGGGCCGCCGGTCTTCTCCACCACATTGTCGTCGGCTGTGAGGCCTTCGGGCACTGCGGCGCAGGGGAGGTTGGGAACGGTGAGCAGCAGGTCGCGCATCTTCACCTCACACTCGTCGAGCCTCTCCTGGAGGCCCTTTGCCTCGCCCTTGATGCGGGCCACTTCCTCCTTCGCCTTCTCGGCGCCCTCGCGGTCGCCGGCCTTCATGGCGGCGCCGATCGAGGCGGCGAGTTTCTTGAGCGAGGCGGCGTCGGAGTCGCAGCGCTGCTGGAGGCTGCGGCGCTCGGCGTCGATCTCAAGGATTTCGGTGATGACGGCCCTGCCGTCGAAGCCTTTGACTGCCAGCCGTTTCACCACAAAATCAGGGTCGGCCTTTATTGTCTGTAGAGTGAGCATATTATAGCGGTTGTTTTGGTCGTGGAATTATGTTATAGGGGCATACCGTCCCCAAGAAACCACAAAGTTAAGTCTCTTTGGCGTATTATGCAAGACATTTGTCAAAAAATGCTCTTACACCGATTTGGAGAAGACGGCACTATATATTATCTTTGCGTCGCAATCATCATTAAAAACAGCAATAACAGGCAATGAGAAAAGTATTGGCAGCGGTAGCGGCCGCATTTTTTATGGCGCTCCCCTCGTGCGGGAACGGAAACAGCAACGACAACACGGCGGCTAAGGAGGAAGCGGCCGGGTATGACCTCCCTCACTACGACATCGCCTTCTCCGACTCGTCGACGGTGAAGAAAGCCGACCGCCGGGTGGTGGTGATCTCCGCCAGTCCGCGCCGCGGCGGCAACACCGACCTCCTCTGCGACGCCTTCGTGAAGGGCGCCACCGAGGCCGGCGGCAAGGTGGAGAAGATCTTCCTCGCCGACTACAACATCGGGTTTTTCGGCGAGATGCACGAGCAGCATCCCGACACGGTGGTCGACGGCGACGACGCTCCGGCGATCATCGCCAAGATGGAGGCTGCCGATATCATCGTGCTCTCCAGCCCTGTCTACTATATGAATATCGACGGACAGCTGAAGACGCTGATGGACCGCTGCTACCGCCACAACGGGCTTGCCAATAAGGAATTCTATTACATCACGGCGTGTGCCGACGCCGAGGAGTCGACGGCCGAGACAGCGATCTTCGCGTTCAGGGGCTTCGTGGTGTGTCTGCCCGACCCGGTGGAGCGTGGCTCCGTGAAGGCCGTGGGCCTCGGACGCAAGGGCGCCGTGGAGGGCACGCAGTATATCGACGAGGCCTACCGGCTGGGCAAGACCATCTGAGTCGCGGCAAGTAAAATCAACCAATGATATTGAGGCAGGATGTTTGTACGTAAGTTTGCCGAATGGTTTTCGGGCATCGGCCTTGAGCGCGCCGACGCCACCGTGTGGAGCACGGTGGCGTCGGCGGCGGCCTCGCTTGTGGCTGCGTGGCTCGTCTATGTCGTGCTGATGCGGGTCGTGATTCCGGTGGTGCTCCGTTTCGTGGCCTATACACCGGTGAAATGGGACGACATCCTGTTCAATCCCCGCATCCTGAAGGTGGTGTCGGAGCTGGCGTTCGTGATCACCGCCAGGGTGACGCTGCCCGACGCGCTGGTGTTCTATCCGAAATACGCGGCGGTGGCGCTCACGGTGTGCAAGGTGGGTCTGGTGTGCGTGGTGGTGCATCTCGTCAACCGCTTCCTGCTTGCGCTCTACGACCTGCTGGAGAGCAACTCGTCGAGCCGTATCACCACCCTCAAGGGAATCCGGCAGATGCTTCAGGTCATCACGGTGCTGGTGGGCATCATCATTGTGGTCTCCATCCTGGCGAAGCGCGACCCGATAGCCATAATCACGGGTCTCGGCGCGGCGGCCACGGTGCTGATGCTGGTGTTCAAGGACTCGATCATGGGTGTGGTGGCCGGCGTGCAGCTCACGCTCAACGATATGCTTCGCCCGGGCGACTGGATCACGCTTCCGGCCCGCAACATCAACGGCCATGTGGAGGAGGTGGGGCTCACCACCGTGAAGATCCGCAATTTCGACAATACGATAGTGACGGTGCCTCCCTATTCGCTCATCTCTGAGTCTTACCAGAACTGGCGCGGGATGCGCGAGAGCGGCGGCCGACGCGTCAACCGCAGTTTCACGGTGGATGTCAATTCGATACGGTTCTGCTCTGCGGAGGAGCTTGCCGCATTCCGGCGCGAGCCGTGGGGCGAGGCCATAGAGCCCGACATGGGCTACGTCAACCTGACGCTCTACCGGATGTACCTGGAGCATTACATCTCGGAGCTTCCGGAGCTTCGCACGTCGGAGTCGATGATATATATGGTGAGGGAGCTTGCGCCGACGCCGCAGGGTGTGCCGCTCGACCTCTATTTCTTCACGGAGCAGACGGTCTGGAAGGATTACGAGCATCTGCAGGCCTCGGTGATGGACCACGTCTTCGCCTCCGTCGTCCGCTTCGGCCTCCGCATCTATCAGGCGCCCTCCGGCCTCGACCTTAAGCGGCTTGCGCCGCAAGAGTGAAGGGTGAAGAGTAGGGGACGCACGGCGCAGGGTCAAGGGTGAGGTGGCAGTAATGGGGCGAGCATGAATTTCCAGACGGGGATTATCTCGATTCTTACGCCGTCCTTCTCAATGATATCCTCATCACTATACGTCACGACTATATTCCTTCGGCACGACAGACGCGACTGCACTTTTATCAAGGCTCCTGTCTCTCGCTCGAAAGTGCCTTCGGCATCATTCATGGTGTAGCATACCTGTATCGCCGTTTCAGTCTGCGGAACGTAAAAGTCCACTTCTACTCCGTGATTGTAGAAATAGACGGCTTCCTCCTTTGTGCCGAAAGTCGACAGCAATTTCAAAGCTACCATGTTCTCAAGCAATGAGGTGCGTATGTCGAGTGCAAGCAAGGATATTATGCCGTTGTCGATGAAATAATATTTTGGGTTGGTGACTTTATCCACAAGGTTGTCGGCGATATTCGTAATAGGAAGAATCAGGTATGCGTCTGTGGCATACGAAAGATAGTTGATGACTGTGCTTTTCCCGATTTTTGTCCCCGTCGAGGCCACAATGTTCGTGGCGCGTGTGAACGATAGGGGTTGCTTGATGCTTTCCGCCAGTTTGCGGATTAGCACTCTCAGAGCAAAGACATTCTCAATCTTGTTGCGTGCGGCAATATCTCCGAGGAATGTCTTCTGATACAGGCTCATGAGGTAGTCCCGCTTCACCGACAGCGTAGCACACTCAGGAAATCCTCCGAACTGGAAATACTCTTCAAAGAGTCCCATCAGCTTTCCGCGTGAGGCAGTGGTGGCGGTCAACAGTCTATCCGCCGGATCCACTCCGTTGATTGCCATATATTCGTTGAACTGCATCGGAAACACCTCGCGGACGATATATCTTCCACCAAGCACGGAGCCTACATCCTTGGAAAGCATCCTTGCATTGCTTCCCGTGATATAAGCCGTGAATTTATTGTCGGCTATGCGCCGGGCAAAGTGTTCCCAGCCCTCGATATTCTGAATCTCGTCGAGAAAAAGCATCGGGCGTTTTCCGCTCAGGGATGCATGCACTTCAAGAATCATGTTGAGGTCTGACAGTTGCATACCTGCGAGACGCTCGTCCTCGAAATTCAGATATATTATCTCGTCCCAGGCGTGTCCGGCGGCGATCAGCTCCTGAATCTTACCGTAGAGCAGGTATGATTTACCGGCGCGACGTGCGCCGACGAGTACTTGGCGGTCAAAGCCGTCAAGCGATATGTTCCGTTTGATAACATTGTGATGCATGACCTCTTCCCGGTTTTCAAGCATCACTTCCAGTAGCGCCTCAGGTCTTATCATGACTCCTATTGTCTTGTTGATGGAACAAAATCAAGCAATTATTGTCTTATATGCAAGACAATAGAACCTGATTAAAGGAAAATTCAAGATGCGTGGTTCACAATCAGCTGATTATGAACCACGCATCTTGATTTATGGGTTCCTTTTAGGAATGGTGGATTGTCCTTGAGGATTCCGTGAAGGAATCACGGACTATACATTGCTGTTCATGGATTATTTCACGACTACCTTGACGGCGCGGTCGGCTGTGCGCACGATGTAGATGCCTGCGGCGAGGTCGCGTGTGCCTGTCTCGACGCCGGCGGCGTTGAATACCCTCGCGCCCTCCGGAGCCTCGATATAGCCGTGGCCGGCCTTCACGGCGCCGTTGCTGCCGAGTCCGGTTTCATCGACACCTGAAGAGTAGTCGGCAACATTCTCGCTGATGCTTCCTTCCCATGAGCCGGTCATTCTGTCGCCTTCGGGAGTGGTGACATCGAAGTCGAAGTGATGGATGCCATCGGAGACTTTTGTGATGACGATCTCGCCCTCAACGGCCAGGCCCACACGCTCGATCTCTATGTCTTCGTTGTAGACGTTGAGCGAGGTTCCGACAGACATCCACATTCCCCAGTATTCCATCCATTTACCCTGGCCGAAGCATCCCGGTGTCAGTGCGGTGAAAAGGTCGCAGGGAGTGAATGTGCCCTGAAGCAGGTCGGGATCCATAAATCCGGGATCATCGGTGATGATTTCCACGTTGAAGAGGTCGCCGGGGCCTACGATGAAACCGCTGTCGTCAAGCTCTACGCCGTAGAAAGTGAGGGTCCAGCCTCCGCCATCCATATAGCGGCCGCTGAGATCCGGGATGTCAAGCTCCACATCTCCGCCGAGCGGGGTGTAGGCGTTGGGATCATTGAAGAAAAGCTCACCCCGGTAAGAGGCCGAGAGGTCGCGCGATTCGAGAACCTCGCCGGTCTGGGAGCTGATGATGTCTCCGTGCAGGCCGTCGCTCTCGATGATGTAGTAGTCGCCGGTGCCGGTATTTTCGTAGATATCGTTGTTGATGGTTATGGATACGGAGCCCGCGTTGATTTTCCATATATATGCCACGAGGCCGCTTGCCGGATCATCCGGATCGGGGAATGCGTCGAGGAAGTCGGAATCGATAGCGACAAACGTTCCGGCCACTGGAGCGTCCTTTTCGATGTCGATGCAGGTATAAGTGCCCTGGGGCATGGGGTCGGAAGGGTTTTCGGCGGCTTCGGCGATGATTTCGAGACGGCACATCTGTCCCTCCGCTACGGGAATTCCCTTCGAGATCTCCGTGTTGGTCAGGTAAAGCATGTAGATGTTGGTGCCGTTGCCGAGCAGGTCGCCGTAGTTGCAGTATTCGGCGTAGGTGGCGTCGAGATCGGCCTGCGGGTCGTCGAGCGAACGCGTGGGAAGGGCCATCGGGGGAGAGGCGAGCCTGATTTTGGAGAGAGGCTCATAGCTGTCGATGTCGCGCAGGATTTCCGCCGGCGTTTTAGGAGCCAGCGGAGCGGCTGCTGCCGAAAGAGCCACGAATGTGGCGAGGATTGGTAGAATCTGTTTCATTAAAATAGTATTTATAGATTGGAATGATTAACGGTTGCAAATCTACAGTAAATATCGGAGATTTTTACAAAAATAATAGAAATTTATATGATGAATTCCGAAAACGATATGTTAATGGGCCATTTTGTATGCGATAGGGGGTATGAATTCCGAAAATGACTGCCATTATGTCGGTCTGTGTTCTGGCATGAGGAAGGGGTCATTGCTTATGTGACAGGAATTTTTATTACATTTGCATGAGATTAGAGACATGAGACCGATCATCCCTATAAGCGATATGATAATCGTAGTGGCGTGCGTGCTGCTTCTCGCGTCATGCCATAGTGGCGAGACTGATTCCCGTCTTGCCGCAGAGGAAAGCGTGCGTGGCGACAGTCTGCTCCAGGGAGGCGACTATAGAAATGCCATGAATGCGTATGTCGAGGCATTCCGCCTTTCGGAAACCACCGGAAACGACAGCGTGAAGGTGAAGGTGCTCGGAAAGATAGGCACAATCTATGCCCTCCACGATGATTTCCAGAAAGCGGTGTCATATTATGAGCGAGCGGTGGCGATGGCGTTTTCATCAGGCGACTCCGCGTCAGCCGCTCCCATGCTCGCCAACCTTATGATGACGGAGAAGATCCTCGGCGACAGGGATAAGGAAGAGCATTACAAGCGACTGTATTTCCGCCATCCTTGCCGCGACCGCGACAACCGCGACTATTACGCACTGTACATACCGTTTCTCAGCCATCTGGAGGCAGGACGCGACAGTGAGATGCAGGACTGCTTCCGGAGGCTCATGCAGCTGATTGCCAGCCGCGGAATGAAAAGTGAATCGAGTGCCGTGCTCTACAATCACTTAGGGATGCGCTATATGCAGCGGCGCATGACGGACAGTGCGCTCCATTGTTATCAGACGGCCCTGCGCAGCCTCGGCGCGGAGGATGATCCAAGCGCCCGTCAGGCTGTCTACACCAATATGTGCCAGCTGTTTAAGGAGACGGGGAATACCGACAGCCTTGCTTATTACCAGGCATTGATGATCGAGGCCTCCGACTCCATCTTCAATATCCGCAGCTTCAACGCGGCAAGGGATGCCCTCGACACATACGAGACCTCGATGACGCAGCGTCATATATCGAGGCTCAAGAGAATAGCGGAATATGCGGCGGCCGCAGTGCTGCTCGTCGCTGTCGTCATGACGGTGGTTATCGTCTATACGCGGAAGGTGAACAGAGCGCGTCTCGCCCTCGTGAGAAGGACCGAGACGCTGATGAGGGAAAACGAGAGCCTCACCCGGAAGATCGCACTGATCGAAAAGGCCGGCGCGGCAATTCAAGTGACTCATGCGGAGGAGTCAGTTACGGAGGGGGAATCCGGCCATGCGGATCCGGATGCCGGAGATCCGGCTGCCGATGGTCAGGAGGGGGAAGAGGAGGAGACCTCTCGGCGGCCGCTGATGAGCGATGAGCTGAGGGCGAAACTCTCGGCGCAGATCATCGAGATCATGAACGACAAGTCAACCGTCTTCAATCCCGACTATAATCTCAGTATGCTCGCCTTGCAGCTCGGCACCAATACGCGCTACGTCACGGAGGTGATCCGCGGGCTCGGCGCCTCCAATTTCCGCAATTTCATCAATGAATACCGCATCCGCGAGGCATGCCGGCGTCTGGCCGACAAGGAGCATTACGGCCATCTCACCATCTCTGCGATCGCCGCGGAGGTGGGCTTCAATTCCGACAGCCGCTTCCTTGTGGCCTTCAAGAAGGTGATGGAGATGACTCCGGCCCAATACCGCAGGCTGTCGCGCGTCGCGAAGGAGTGAATGCGCCTTCGTCGCAAGAGTGAAGGGTGAAGAGTCAAGAGTCAAGATGATCGGGATGATCGGGATGATCATGATTAATCATGATTCACCATGATTAGTCATGATTAATCGAGAAAACCAGCCGACTAACGACTAATCGATTAGGCGATTAAGGCAATCAGTTTCGGGAGGAAGATGAGGAGGCCGGCGGCGGCGGCTCCGAAGGCCGTTAGCAGTACGCCGGCGGCGGCGAAGTCTTTGGCGCGTCCGATCAGCGGGTCGAAGCCTGGCGACACCTTGTCGCATAGCGCCTCGACGGCGCTGTTGAGGGCTTCGGCGGCGAGCACGCCTCCGATGCAGAGCGCTACGACGGCCCATTCCGTGGTGGAGATGCGCAGCCAGATGCCGAGCGCGACGGCCGCGACGGCCGCCGCCGCGTGGATGCGGGCGTTGTGTTCGGAGACGAAGAGCGAGGCGATGCCCTTGAAGGCGTAGCGGAAGGAGCGGAGCCTCTTTTTCCAGGAGAACGGTTGCTTTTCCAA
Source organism: uncultured Muribaculaceae bacterium (assembly GCA_947626355.1). GTDB lineage: Bacteria > Bacteroidota > Bacteroidia > Bacteroidales > Muribaculaceae > Lepagella. The sequence goes on along the minus strand of CANQRV010000011.1, from coordinate 31,076 downwards.
AATATCAGCTATAAAGATATGACGATAATTCCGATTGACATATTCCGTCGGCCTGTAGGGACGTGCTTTCGGCACGTTGCAACGGTCGGGGAGTCGGCATCATCATGCCGGTTGGGGAAACATGCCGGAGGCATGTCCCTACAATCGGGATAAGTGTATGTGTGGCTATTGAGAAAAGGGGGGAGCGTCTGACGCTCCCCCCTTTCGCTATGTAGATATGGAGAATTTACTTCCTCAGCATCTCGCGTCCCTTCTCGATAGCCTGCTCGTTGAGGGGAATGAGCTTGTGGTGACGCTCGGGGAGGCTCTTCTTGAGGCCCTTGATCACATTCTCCATCGGGAGCTTGTAGGGCATTGCCTCGAGCAGCGCGCCCATCACCACCATATTGTAGGCCTTGGAGTTGCCGATCTCAAGGGTGGCCTCCATGGCATCGACGGGATAGATCGTGATGTCGTCGCGTGTCGGACGGTTGTGGATGCCGTTGGTGTCGTAGATGAGGATGCCGCCGGGCTTCACCTTGGGAGCGAACTTATCGAGGCTCTGCTGGTTGAGGGCGATCACGATGTCGTATCTGTCGAGCACCGGCGATGAGATCTTCTCGTCGGAGAGGATCACGGTGACATTGGCTGTGCCGCCGCGCTGTTCCGGGCCGTAGGAGGGCATCCATGTCACCTCTTTGTCGTCCATGAGGCCGGAGTAGGCGAGGATCTTACCCATGGAGAGCACGCCCTGGCCGCCGAAACCGGCTATGATAATTTCTTCTTTCATTTTAAAATCCGGTTTTAGGGGTTAAACGTTCTTGAGGTCGCCGAGAGGATATTTCTCAAACATGTGGTCGGCCATCCACTCGTTGGCCTTTTCGGGCGAGAGCTTCCAGCCGGAGTTGCAGGTAGCCACAACCTCGACCACCGAAGTACCCTTCTTCGCGAGGGCGTTCTCGAAGGCTTTCTTGAGGGCCGCCTTTGTCTTGCGCACGGCGGCGGGAGTATGCACGGCCTGACGTGTCACGTAGCATGTGCCGTCGAGAATGGCCATGAGGTTGGTGATCTCGAGGGGGTGTCCGTTGAGGTCGACGCGGCGTCCGTAGGGAGTTGTGGCAGTCTTCTGGCCCACGAGCGTTGTCGGAGCCATCTGGCCGCCTGTCATGCCGTAGATGGCGTTGTTGACGAATACCATCACGATGTTCTCGCCACGGTTGGCGGCGTGGATCGACTCGGCTGTGCCGATAGCCGACATGTCGCCATCGCCCTGGTATGTGAATACCACATTGTCGGGCCAGAGGCGGTTGATGGCTGTGGCCACGGCGGGAGCGCGTCCGTGGGCGGCCTCAACCCAGTCGACATCGATATAGTTGTAGGCGAAGACGGCACATCCCACGGGGGAGATGCCGACTGTGCGGTCGGTGAGGTTGAGCTCGGCGATCACCTCTGCCAGAAGCTTATGGATCACACCGTGGCTGCAGCCTGGGCAATAGTGCATGTGCACTTCCTCAAGGAGCTCGGGTTTGGAGTAAACCTTGTTTTCCGGGCGGATTATATCTTGGATTTCCATTGGTTTCAATAAGGGTTAGAGACTTACTTGCTGATTAACTTCTGCTCGAGGGCTTCCACCACCTCTTCGGGGCTGGGGATGATGCCGCCGAGGCGGCCGAAATGCTCTACGGGGAGGGAGTCGTGGACAGCGAGACGCACGTCCTCGATCATCTGTCCGGCGTTAAGCTCTACGCAGAGCACGCCTTTCTTGCCCTCGGCGGCGCGGCGTACGGCCTCCGTGGGGAATGGCCAGAGGGTGATGGGGCGCACGATGCCCACCTTGATGCCTTTTTCGGCGGCGAGCTCCTTGGCCTTGGTGCAGATGCGGGCGATGGAGCCGAAGGCCACGATGAGGTAGTCGGCGCCTTCGACGTCGATCTCCTCCCAGCGTGTCTCGTCGCGCTCTATCCGGCGGTAGCGGTCCTGAAGCTGGTGGTTGATCACCTCCATGCGGGCCGACTCGAGCTCGAGCGAGGTGATGACGTTGCGCTTGCGGCCGTTCTTGCGGCCGTCGGCGGCCCAGGGGCACTGCTGGCGTATCTGCTCCTCCGTGCGGCGCGGGCGCTGCTCGGGAAGCACCACCTTCTCCATCATCTGGCCCACGATGCCGTCGGCGAGGATCATGGCGGGGTTGCAGTATTTGAATGCGAGGTCGAAGCCGAGACCTACGAAGTCGACCATCTCCTGGACGGTGGAGGGAGCGAGCACGATCAGGTGGTAGTCGCCGTGGCCGCCGCCCTTGGTGGCCTGGAAGTAGTCGGCCTGCGAGGGCTGGATTGTGCCGAGGCCCGGGCCTCCGCGCATCACGTTGAGGATGAGGGCCGGCAGCGAGGCTGCGGCGATATAGGATATACCCTCCTGCTTGAGGCTGACGCCGGGCGAGGATGATGATGTCATGACGGCTTTGCCGGAAGCGGCGCCGCCGTATACCATGTTGATGGCGGCCACCTCAGATTCAGCCTGGAGCACCACCATGCCGGTGGTCTCCCAGGGCATGAGCTCCTCGAGAGTTTCAAGCACTTCCGACTGGGGAGTGATGGGATAGCCGAAGTAGCCGTCGCAGCCGTAGCGGATGGCGGCGTGGGCGATGGCCTCGTTACCCTTCATTAGTCTTACCTCTTCTTTCATATTCAGTATGAATTGTGTGTATTCTTTTGGTTAGATCGGTATTATAAGATACTGTGTGAAGCCGACAGCGGAGCCCGCGGTCAGTCTACTTTGACGCGATATACCTCTATGCAGGCGTCGGGACATACCCAAGCGCAGGAGCAGCATCCTGTGCAGGAGTCGGGGTTGGCCATGTAGGCATAATGGTAGCCACGGTCGTTCACTTCGTTGGGCTGCAGAGCCAGCGTCTTGGTGGGGCAGGCCACCACGCAGAGGTTGCAACCCTTGCATCGTTCGATGTTGACGGTAATTGCGCCTTTTACTTTTGCCATGTCTATTGTGTGATTATGGTGTGATTGTTAGGTTCCTTGTGTCTCGGAAGCGCCCTTTCGGCGCCTCCTTTGAATGGGTCTACAAAATTAATAAAAAAAGGGAGGCCGGAGGTGTTTCAACGATATGTTTTGCAACATAAAGTCACCGCACCGGCCCTCTTCGCGTCTTATCCGCGCCGCTTCTCCAGCAATTCAGCAAGGCGCCGCATCCCCTCTGTGGCCGTGGCCTTGATCACGGTGACTCCGGGAGGGGTCGGCGCGGGGTTCGGGTCGATGTAGTAGACGGGCACTCCCCGGCGCACGTAATGCAGCAGTCCGGCTGCCGGATAGACGTTGAGCGACGTGCCGATCACCACGAAGATGTCGGCCTCGGCCGTCAGCTCCACGGCCTTCTCGATGTTGGGCACCGGCTCCTGGAAGAAGACGATGTGGGGGCGCATCAGGTCGCCGTTGCGCCCGCGTGTCTCCGGAGTGGTGGTGAGATGGTCGATGTCGAGGCTCTCGATGTAGTCGGGGTCGGAGACGGAGCGTATCTTCATCAGCTCGCCGTGGAGATGGAGCACGTGGCTGCTGCCGGCACGCTCGTGAAGGTCGTCGACGTTCTGTGTGATCACCCATACGTCGTAGTCTTTCTCCAGCTCCACCAGCGCGCGGTGGGCGGCGTTGGGCTGCTTGGTGATCAGGTCCTTGCGCCGCGCGTTGTAGAAGTCGTGCACAAGGGCCGGGTTGCGGCGGAAGCCGTCGGCCGAGGCCACTTCCATCACGGGATAGTTTTCCCAGAGCCCTCCGGCGTCGCGGAAGGTGGTGATGCCGCTCTCGGCGCTGATGCCCGCGCCTGTCGACACCACAAGTTTTGGCTTGCTCATATCATTAAATGTTTTGATTTGCAAATATAAGGATAAATACGTTTCGATGGTTGCCGGCAAGGCGAAAATTCGCGGGATTTTTGTAATTTTGCAATCACTATGGACGGCGAACAGTTTGACATCAGGCGCAGCAGCGCCGAAAACGATAAGGAGAAGGACATCGAGAAAGCCCTGAGGCCGCTGAGCTTCGACGACTTCGCGGGGCAGTCGAAGATCATCTCCAACCTGCGGGTGTTCGTGCAGGCCGCGCGCATGCGCGGCGAGGCGCTCGACCACACCCTGCTCCACGGCCCCCCGGGTCTCGGCAAGACCACCCTCTCCAACATCGTGGCCAACGAGCTCGGCGTGGGCTTCAAGGTGACCTCGGGCCCAGTGCTCGACAAGCCGGGCGACCTGGCCGGCATCCTCATGAGCCTCGAGCCCCACGACGTGCTCTTCATCGACGAGATCCACCGCCTCCATCCCATTGTGGAGGAATACCTCTATTCGGCGATGGAGGATTTCCGCATAGACATCCTGCTCGACAAGGGCCCCGGGGCCAAGAGCGTGCAGCTCACCATCTCCCCCTTCACCCTCGTGGGCGCCACCACGCGCTCCGGGCTGCTCACCTCGCCGCTGCGCGCCCGCTTCGGCATCAACTGCCATCTGGAGTATTACGACCACGAGGTGCTCCGCGGCATCGTGAAGCGCTCGGCCGGGCTGCTGAAGACCGGCATCTCGGAAGAGGCGGCCATGGAGATCGCGCTGCGCAGCCGCGGCACGCCGCGTGTGGCCAACGCCCTGCTGCGCCGCGTGCGCGACTTCGCGATGGTGGAGGGCGACGGATTCGTCGACATCAATATCGCGCGCCGCTCGCTCGAGGCGCTAAACATCGACCGCTACGGGCTCGACGAGATCGACAACCGTATCCTGCTCTGCATCATCGACAAGTTCAAGGGAGGGCCGGTGGGCCTGACCACCATAGCGACGGCGCTCGGCGAGGACGCCGGCACCATCGAGGAGGTCTACGAGCCCTTCCTCATCAAGGAGGGATTCCTCAAGCGCACGCCGCGCGGACGCGAGGCCACCGATCTGGCCTACCGTCATCTGGGACGCGTCAACCCCCTCTCGCCCGATTCCCTCTTCGATGATCTCGACTGATAATAATGTAAAATCCACAGGCGTGACGGTTCCCGACAGGCGGACGCTTTGAAAAGCGTCCCTGCATGCCGGACAAGTCATGGCAGCATGAAATAATCAAGAATGTCTGGAATAAGGTCATTGGCCAAGGAGACCGCCGTATACGGTCTCAGCAGCATCGTGGGGCGCTTCCTCAACTGGTGTCTCGTGCCCCTCTACGTCTATCTCTTCCCCGCCGAGGAATACGGCGTGGTGAGCTATCTCTACAGCTTCACGGCGGTGGCGCTCGTGGTGCTCAACTACGGCATGGAGACGGGCTTCTTCCGCTTCGCCAACAAGGATGCGGAGCCGGAGAAGGTCTACACCACGGCCCTATGGTCGGTGGGCGTCACCTCGGTGGTTTTCATCGCCTTGCTGACGATGCTCCTCGGCCCCGTGGCCGACGCCATGCTGCTGCGGGGCGACGGCCTCTACGTGTGGCTGCTCGGGGTGACGGTGGCCGTCGACGCCTTCTCCAACATCCCTTTCGCCTACCTCCGCTACAGGAAGAAGGCCTTCACCTTCGCGGGCATCAAGCTGCTCAATGTCTTCCTCACGATAGCGCTCAACCTCTTCTTCCTGCTCGGGTGCCCGGCGATCGCGGAGCGCTGGCCGGGGTCGGTAGGATGGTTCTACGACGCGGCTGGAGGCAGCTCTTTCGGCATCGGGTGGATCTTCGTGGCAAACCTGATCTCGACGCTGGTGGTGCTGGTGTGCCTTCTGCCGCAGCTCGTGGGGCGCCGGTGGCGCTTCGACGGCGCGTTGCTGCGCTCTATGCTGCGCTACAGCTGGCCGCTGCTGGTGCTCGGCGTGGCGGGTATCCTGAGCCAGAACATGGGGCAGATGATCATCCCCTACCTTTTCAAGGGGGAGGAGGAGGCCGCCCGCAGCATGGTGGGCATCTACGGCGCCAACATCAAGATCGCCATCGTGATGGTGATGTTCACGCAGGCGTTCCGCTACGCCTACGAGCCCTTCATCTTCTCGAAGGCGAAGGAGGCGGGCGACGACCGCCGCACGGCATACTGCGACGCCATGAAATACTTCATCATCTTCGGGGTGCTTATATATTTAGGAGTGATGAGCTATCTGCCGATACTGAAATACTTCATCTCTCCGGGCTATTGGGAGGGGCTGGGCGTGGTGCCGGTGATGATGCTGGCGGAACTCTGCTTCGGCGTCTTCTTCAACCTCTCGCTGTGGTATAAGCTTACCGACCGCACGCAGTGGGGGATGTATTTCTCGCTGTTCTGCTTCGCGCTGATGCTGGTGCTCAACGTGTGGCTGGTGAGGGCGATCGGCATTCCCGACGGCTACATGGGCTCGGCATGGGCGGCTCTGGTGAGCTACTTCGCGGTGATGGTGCTCTCCTATTTTGTGGGGCGCCATTATTATCCGCTCCCTTATGAGCTGGGACGCATCGGGGCCTACGTGGCTCTCGGCGCGGCGCTCTACGGGGGCATCTGCCTCGCCTGGTGGGACGACATGCCGTGGCTCGGCTTCGCGGTGCGCACGGTGCTGGTGCTGGTCTATGTTGCCACTGTCGGCTGGTGGGAGAACGTCCCCGTGCTCAGCCGCCTGCTCCACCGCAGGTCTCATAATGCATAATACAATGAGTATTTATATGGAGAGTTCCATATTCGGCACTATGGCGTCGATCATGTGTCGGGGAACTTCACATTCCCTTGCCATGAGCGGCCAGCGTGAAGACACTTCAGTAATACGGTCGATTATTTCGGAGGCGTCTTTTATATTGTTGCGTCCGGCAAATTCCAGAAGGTCTTTGCGGGTGATACCATCAAACTTCCCGTTGATTGACATCTGATGCTGTGATGTCCATCCGCCTTTTGGATTATAGGCAAATCCCATGTCGTATGCTGGCGAAAGGTTCCATTTGCCTTGTCTGTCCATAAGGAAGGATATGTTTTTGGTGTGGTCATCCTGATTGCGGATTACCACATTGAATACCAGGCGACGATACATTTCTTGCGCCTGTGAATATGGCAGTCTCAATGCCCTCATCACGTTGAACGCCTGCTCGTAAGAGTAAGAACGTGGATTGCGGTAATCATAATGCGCTATGCCGCAGAGTGTCTGCATATGGATTTTCTCACCGTTCTGACGGTCAAAACGTCTGGTGAGGAAATGGGCACGTCCATTCTCTTCTATCAGGCTGCAATCAGACATATCTATGCCACATTCTTTCACAAGCTTATAGAAGGAGTATTCCAGACGACCGAAATTCTGTGTTTCCCTGAATCCGGCTTCGGCGGTAACTCCGTCGAGTTTGATAAGGTAATAGTCAAAGCCTTCCGGAGCTTCAATCTGTCCTGAACGGACTTCTCCTGTCTGTGGATTGAAGGCTATGATGGCTTTTGCCCTCTGTCCTCCGGCAGACGTGCCAAGTCGCACTATTTCGGCTATTGCCGCCTTCTTGTCTTCTTCAAGATTGGCTCCGAACTCTTCCTTTTCAGAGAGTGCCTCGCTTGCCACTTCAACCAGGGAGTCAAGTTCTATTCTGACATCCGGACTATATGGCGCATCCATGGCTGGCTCAAACTCCAACGCTCCCATGCAGCGTTTACCGAGGAAACATAATGTCTCTACAGCGTTTCCGCTGCTACGTCCGGTCAGTGCAAGCCAACGATCAAACAATGCCCGGCCATAGGTGTCAGGTAGTGAATCAGCAAGCATACCGGGAAGCCCTTTGAACGTGTCACGACCTATATCGGAGAATGAATATACCCTTCCCTGACGCACAGGCATCAGAATCGGCGATGGTTCAAGCCCTTTGCCGATGAAGCTGTCGGCATACTCGAAATATGCCAACTGACGGTTACTGTTCCATCGGAATGTCCCTACGGGTTGGTCGTATAAGTTTACTCTCGCTATATCTACCATTCCGATTCCTCCATATTAGGTTGTGGGTTGGTTTTGTTGCCGGCGCTCGCACGTTTGCGTTGCTTCTTCCTGCTTGCCTCGACAAACTCAAAGTATTCGTTGGGGCTCATCTCCTCTTCCTTAATGAGGGGGGAGAGCACATCCAGTTCACCGAGAATGCGAAGCACGCGCATAAGGGAATCGAAATAGCTGATATCTCCTTTTTCGATTTTCTTTAATGTTGTCACAGAGACTTGCGCCTGTTCCGCGAGCGATGCCTGAGTGTAGTTCTGTCGGAGCCGCAGATGCCTTATTTTCTGTCCCAGCCGACGACGGATTTCACCGTCAGGCAACATATAGATATTCTCTTCCATAGTCGTAGTTGCGTCTATTAGGCTGCAAATATAGTAATAATAGTTTAAACTACGACTATTTTGGGGAACAAAATATGTAAAATAAGGATGACACTATTTCACAACAGTGTCACCCCCTCTATAACCAAAATTCAAGTACAAATTGTGGAAGCTGCGCGTCGTTGCCCGTCACTCCCCCTCAAAAGAGAATGCCGGACGCGGCGCTCAGCCGGCTCCTGTGCCTTCACAGGCTCGGAAGCCTCACGATAAAAGCAATTGTATTTCTATAGTTTCACAACCTTTTTCTCGAAGTAATCGCTTTTATAAGCAGTTATCAATATAAAATAACATTAACATATGCTTTGCCGTCACAAAAAAACGCCCCGGCTCCAAAGCTGAAATCGAGACGTTGGGCGAATCAAACTTTAAAGTTTTTGCAAAAATACCCAATAATTAATTTATAATCGAATTTTAAAAGTTAAAAAAAGGCGCCCTTAAATGTTAAAATGCTTAAAATTTGCATTAATGCGTTGTGTGCCAATATTTAGTTGAAACGATTTCATTGTCTTTCAGCCGCGGCCAAGGCCAAAGATTCCGCCAGGAACGGCCGAAATAAGGCGCACTTTTGCTAATTTTGCACTCTCAAACTTAAAACAATGACAGGAATGAAACCAGGCAACAGGGAAGTGTTGGGGGCGCATCTGGCGATGCTTTTCGCGAATATGGGTTGGGGCGTGATGTCGCCGGTGTCGAAGTCGGTGCTGCTCAGCGGGGCCATCACTCCGCTGGGGCTCTCGGGCATCCGCATCACGGGTGGTGCCCTGCTATACCTTATATTCTCATGGCTGCTCCCGGCCTCGATGGAGACGCGGCAGCCGATAGACCGCCGCGACTGGTGGCGCCTGCTGCTCTGCTCTCTGCTGATCATCAGCGCCAACCAGGGGCTCTTCATACTCGGCATCGGACTCACCAATCCGGTCGACTCGTCGGTGATGAGCTCGCTGACGCCCCTCTTCACGATGATACTCGCAGCGGTGTTCCTTCACTTCCCGATGACGTGGATGAAAGTGGCGGGAGTACTCGTGGGTCTCGGGGGCGTGGTGATGCTGGTTGCCGACTCGGGAGCCAGCGAGATGGCGGAGAATCCGCTGCTCGGCAATCTGCTCTGCATGGCGGCGCAGCTCTGCGCCGCTATATATTATGTGGCGTTCGACGGCATAATCCGCAAGTATACCCCCTACACGCTGATGAAATGGCTGTTTTTCCTGTCGGTGGTGACGTATGTGCCGTTCTGTCTGCCCGACATGCTGAGGGTGGACTATGCGGCGCTGCCGGCGGAGATATGGTGGGAGCTGGCCTACATCATAACGGTGGCGACGTTTATAGGATATATGCTGATACCGTTCTCGCAGAAGCATCTGAGGCCGACGGTAGTGAGCATGTACAGCTACCTTCAGCCGGCATTCGCGGCGGTGATGGCGTTGATATTGGGAGTAGGGGAGTTCGGCCTTGTGAAAGGCGTCGCCACCCTGCTGATTTTCATCGGTATCGGCCTCGTCAACCGTTCCAGCACTAAATGACAGTTCAACGCTTTGACCAGACAATATTTAGCTATATGGCTAAATCATAGCGTAATAGGGGAGTGGTCGGTCCCTACATGCCGACCTCAGAAAAGTGCGTGTACAGAATTAATGGTGACGGTAGATGATGCGGGAGAGGAGGGTCAGCAAGGGCTGGCCCCCGATGTAGGAGGCGAGAATGGCAAGCTTGTTTTTAAGGCGTACGCGCGGGTCGCGTAAGGCGGCGCCACGCAGACGCCTGATCAGACTCCAGACCCGCCGGCGTTCGGGCGCGAAACTGCGCGGCTCGGAGGCCATGAGTCCATACATGTTGAAGGCGGCGCTAAGTCGCCGCGAGCGTGCGGCGGATTCCAGCGCCGGCGAGACGGCGGCGAGAGCCGTATGCATCCTCTCGGCCACGTCAAGCACGTCGAGACGCCTCGGCGTGAAGGCGTTGATGCGGCTGCCGGGAGTGGCGCGGTAGTGATAGAGGGGTGTCTCCGACAGCGTTACCGTGCGGGCGCGGAGCATAAGACGCCACGCGATGTCGAGGTCCTCGTATAGGATACCCGGAGCGAAGCGCTCGCTGTCGAAGAGGGAGCGCCGAAACATCTTGTAAGACACCGAGCAGTCGGGCACCCTCTCCTGATAGAGCATCGAGAGGAGGGCGGAGGTGGCGCCGACCGTCCTCGGCAGCTCGCGGCGCACGAGGGGAGCCGGCGGCTCCGAGCCGTCGGCAAAAGGGGTGAAGGTGGCGCATGAGATGTCGGCGCCGGAGGCGGTGATGTCGTCGAGAAGCCACTCTATATATCTTGGGTCGACGGTGTCGTCGCTGTCGATGAATGTCACTAAATCGCCGGTGGCGGCGTCGAGGCCGGCGTTGCGGGCGGATGACGGACCGCCGTTGGGAGTATGTATGGCGGTGACGCGCGGGTCTTCGAGCGCCAGCGCGTCGGCGATGGCGCCCGAGGAGTCGGTGGAGCCGTCGTCGACGAGGATCAGCTGCCAGCGTGTGTAAGACTGCGCCAACACGCTCGCGGCGCATTGGCGCAGATACTTTGCGGCGTTATAGACCGGCACAATCACCGACACCAGCGGGCCGGCTGTGTCGCTTTGGGTCATTGTCAGGAGTAAAGGGGAATGTCAGACGGTGAGGATCTCCTTCTCCTTGGCGGCGAAGAGCTCGTCGATCTTCTTCAGATACTTGTCGTGGAGCTTCTGGACCTCAGTCTCGGCGTCTTTCTCGCTGTCTTCGCTGAGACCCTTCTTGATCTCCTTCTTGAGGCCGTCGATGGCCTCGCGGCGGGCGTTGCGCACGGAGACCTTGGCGTTCTCGGCCTCGCCCTTACACTGCTTCACGAGCTGCTTGCGGCGTTCCTCGGTGAGGGGCGGGATGCAGATGCGTATCACCTCGCCGTTGTTCTCGGGAGTGACGCCGAGCTCGGAGTTGATGATTGCCTTCTCGATCTCCTTGAACATCGACTTCTCCCAGGGGGTGATGGCGATGGTGCGTGCGTCGGGCACAGAGACGTTGGCCACATTGGAGATGGGAGCCTGCGAGCCGTAGTAGTCAACGCGGATGCCGTCGAGCAGCTTCGCGGAAGCCTTGCCGGCGCGGATATGGCTCAGCGTGTCGTCGAGATATTCCACGGCGAGCTCCATGGAGTCGGTGGCATTGTCGAGATATTCTTTTACTTCCATGATAAAGGAGGATATTTGGTGATTATTTATGCACGAGGGTGCCCACGTTGTTGCCGGAGAGCATCTTGTGGAGGTTGCCCTCCACGTCCATGTTGAAGACGTAGACGGGCATGGAGTTTTCCTTGCAGAGGGCGGTGGCGGTGAGGTCCATCACCTTGAGGCCGCGGGCGAGCACCTCGTCGTAGGAGATGGAGTCGAACTTCACGGCCTCGGGGTCTTTCTCGGGGTCGGCGGTGTAGACGCCGTCGACGCGTGTGCCCTTGAGCATCACGTCGGCCTCGATCTCCACGGCGCGCAGCGCGGCGCCTGTGTCGGTGGTGAAGTAGGGGTTGCCTGTGCCTCCGCTGATGATGGCCACCTCTCCGCGGCGCATGGCCTCGATGGCCTTCCACTTGGAGTAGGGCTCGCCGATGGGAAACATCGGTATGGCGGTGAAGACCCTGGCGGGTTGCCCGATGGCCTCGAGCGCGGAGCTGAGCGCCAGAGAGTTGATCACTGTGGCGAGCATACCCATCTGGTCGCCTTTCACGCGGTCGAAGCCTTTGGAGGCTCCTGAGAGCCCTCGGAAGATGTTGCCGCCGCCTATCACGATGCCGATCTCCACCCCTTCCTGAGCCGCCTGGCGGATCTGGGAGGCGTAGCTGGCGAGACGGTCGGGGTCGATGCCGTAGCCCTGCGAGCCCATCAGTGACTCGCCGGAGAGTTTGAGCAATATTCTCTTGTATTCCATATCGATGTCTTGTAATGAGTGTCTGTCATGGCTGGCGCGGGCCTCCTGTCAGGGCTTCGCTGCCGCATGCGCCTCCAAAGTTAATAAAAAATGACGGAGTCTGCATCAAACTCCGTCATTTTTTTGAAAAGGTATTCCTTCGCGGGGGCGATTATCTGCGGCTCATCACCTTGCGGGCGCTGCCGTCGGAATAGCGCACCACGGTGATTCCCTCGTAACCGTCGCTCACGGGCTGGCCCTGGAGGTTGTAGCGGCCCACGATTGTGGCGTCGCCGGCAGGCTGCGAGGCAATCTCGTTGACACCTGTGCCGTAGACCCAGAATTCAACGCCGATCTTGATGGAGGTGGTGGTGTTGATGACGTTGACGAGACCCTCGGCCATGGCGGGAATCATCTCGGCATACATGGCCATATCGGGATCTTCACTTATCATGGCTACGAGCATCTCGATCAGTTCCTCGTTCTCGAGCAGGGGCAGCACGTTCTGCTGGAGCAGGGGGAGGAGGATGCGCTCGTCGATACTGATTGTGAGCTTAGTGCCGCTCTTGTCCTCGCTCTTGGCAAGCTCGTAGCTGAGGGGAGCGCCCTGGGAGAGCATCGGGCTCACCTGGGCGAGCACGTTTGCGAGGATGGCATTGATGTCGATGCCGGGTATTTCGCCCTCCTCGCGGCGTGGAGCTTCCACAGCGGCGGCATCGGCCATGGCTATGGCTGTCGGGTCGAGGAAGAGAAGCATTGTGGCGTCATCGGCCAGCACATACTGCGAGAGGTTGAGCGGGCTGTTGACGGCCACGCCGTCGGCCCTTACCACGCTGGCGGTAAGGTTGCCGTCGTTGAGGAACGAAGCCATTTTGAACACTTCGTTGAGCTTCTGAGATACGTTGAGCAGCGTGCCGTCAGGGTTCTCGATGAGAGGGAGTGCCACAAGAAGCTTGAGCAGGTCGGCCATCGGTATCTCGTAGCCTTCGAAAAGCTCTACGCCTGCTTCGCTCTCCCATTCTATCTTGACAGGGTCGGAATCCACTGTCCATGTCTCCTCGTTGTAATAGTAGGGGGCGGGCTCCCAGTCGCCGATCACGGCCTGGTTGTAGAGCTGGGCGTCGATGCTGAGCTGGAGCGCGCTCTCGCTCACGTTGCCGCTGTAGTTATAGCTGAGGAACTCCGTGGAGCCGCTGCCGGAGAAGTTGCCGGCGTCGTCGAGTGTGATTTCAAGTATAGTCTCGGGGGTGCCGGGGAGCACGCCGGGGCCGGCGATGGGCACCTGGAGCTCTTCGGGCACTCCAGGAATCTGGGAGAGGTCGAAGCTGCTGTTCATCACCAGCGTGGCTTTCGAGGGGTCGGAGGCATCGGGGGTGAATTTCACTGTCTTGCCCACCATGGGGGCGCCGCTGTAGAGCAGCTGGAGGCCTGTCAGGTCAGTGTAGGTCTTTTCGGCCAGTTCGGGGGCGGCGTAGGCCGTGGAGGCGCCAAGGCAGAGGGCGCTCATGGCTATCGCCAAGCCGTAAATTTTATTCATATCTTTTAACTATTATAATAATTTGCGCGGCAAAGTTATAAAAAAGTGTTGAATCGGCCGCAAAAAGCTCCGGAATAAAAATGGTCAAAAGCTCACAAAATGAGCCGGAATGCCATGTTGCATCCCGGCTCAGGGGTCATATTGTCGCTGACGGCTTATTTCCTGACCGTTACGGAGCGGGTGGAGGTGCCGTCGGCGTGATGGCGGATCTCGATCAGGATGCCTCGGGCATCGGCCGCAGCCCGCGTGCCCTGAAGGGTGTAATACTCAGCCTGAGTTGCCTCCGGAGTGCCGGTTTCCTCTACGCCGCTGCCTGCCACTGCGCATACCGCGGTGTTGTAGACGCGACAGGCTGCGACATCCTCCTGACTGTAGGCCGATATGAAGGCCACTACCTGAAGGTTGTCGGTGTTCCATTCGGGGTTGACGTCGACGGTGAAACCGCCGTTGTAGCTGCCGGATGTCATATCTATAGGATCGCCGAAAATGCCGGTGACGTTGCCTCGGTTCACATGGTTGTGGGTGAACGAGTCAGACGAGATGCCTGCCTGGTCGTGGTGGAGTATGCCGTCTTCCACGATGAAGACGTTGACGCGGGGCTCCGGGCAGAGGGCATTGAACACCGGAAGGGCCTCTGCGTTGACCTCGATGTTCACTACATCCCCGTCGAGAGCGGCTTTCGCTGACACGGCCACGAATGCCGGCTCCGCTAAAGCCTGCTGGAGCCGGGCCTCGAAGGTGTCGTAATACCCGATGCTTTCCACAGGCACCGGGTTGCCTCCGGAGACGGTGCGGTCGAGCATCACTGCCGGCGCGTAGGTGCCGGAGGCTCAATCTATATCCGGTGGCACCCTCTACCTTGTCCCATGTCACGTTGAGACAGTCGACATCGGCGAGAGTGGCCGATACATTGTCCATATGTCAAAGCCACGCTTGACGCGCTGTGGATCATCGAGGCAGCCTCATCGAAAAATATTCCCTGCAGTCCTTGGTCCTGGGCATTCGGATTGGCGTTGTATGCCTTGCAGCTCACACGCCAGATTCCCTCGCCTCCGGAGACGTCTACGCCGAATGTCTTGATATAGCCGGGTCCGTCTTCTCCAACCTCGTCGAAGCTCGTGTAGGCGCAGCCGCCGGCCTGCTGGGTAAGAAACAGTGCCCAGTCGCCCGGAGTCTGCATCAGTGAATTGTCTTCCACAGTCGTGGGGTCGGGATTGCCGAGCTCGCCTGCTGTCCAGAGTGAGAAATCCTCGGAAAGCACTGTCTCGGTTGTCACTCCCTCCGGGAGTCTCACGGGAGCCATGCCACGGCGTATTGCCCGCATCATGTCGGCGGCACTGTATTTCATCCCTTCCGGAGTCTTCAGGAACGCACGCAGCGCGGCGGGTAGCTGCGACTCCGCGTAGCGTTCGGTGAGGGGCTCGGGATTCATCCGTGCCAGCGAGGCTGCTGATGTCGGGGCTGCCATGGCCGGCATGCCGGCCATCATGGCCATACTCAGAATGGTAATCGTTTTTCTTCATACTCTTATCAGGTTTGGTTTGTTGCTGCAAATTTATAGGTAAGGGCTTGTAGCCTGCAAATATGTCAGGCACTTTTTACACCTACCAAGCTATGGAAATAGATAGATTATTATCTATCGTTTCAATCCAATCGATTGAATATCAGCTATGGATTAAACTACAATGTAGATAGTGCCAGGAGGGGGCGCCGGAGTGTTAAATTGTCGCCAGATAAGCCTCCAGACTTGCATCCTGTGTCAGCCCGAGAGCCTTGCGCAGACGGTAGCGTGCCTGGTTTACCGACTTCGCCTGCACGCCGTCGACCATGCATATCTCGCGGATGGTGAGTCCGGCGCGGAGGTATGTGGCGAGGCGGAGGTCGGCGGGCGTGAGCTGGACTCCGGTGGCTTTAAGGCGCTCGCGGAAAGCTTCCGCGGTCTGCCGTGCCTGGTCGAGCGCGTCGCTGTCGCGGTCGGCCCATCGGTCTTGGAGCGGCCCGGTGAGGAGTTGCCGGATGGCGGCGTCATGCTCCCCCGGTATTCCTCCCTGGCGTGTCATCAGCGGGTGGCACGTTCTCCACACACCATCCCATAAGTGATGTCGATATGTTGACGTCATCATATATCGCCTTGTCTCCCTTGGTCTGGATTTCAAGCAGGGTCTGGTTTTCCGCCGACGCGGCGGTATAGGCCAGTGCTTATTCCTTCTGAAGGGCATATATGGAAGCGAGGGTGCGCTCGCCTCTCACAAGGTCGATCGCCTGCTCGTATTTTCTGGCATATCTTATCCCTTTCTGTGCATTTGAGAGCGCCGACTGATACTCGCCGCTTCTTTTGTAATAGCTGGCCAATGAAGTGAAGAGGGAACTGTACAGATAGTAGAACCCGTTGTCGGCCGAGACCTTGATTGCCTCGTTGATCAGGTCGATACGCAGGCTTGAGTCATTCTCGAGTTGTTCGGCGTATGGCACGGCGATGGCGAAATAGATGGCGTAGCGCGGATCGGACTACATCTTCACTATCTTGTTGTAGTAGGTCTGGGCCTCCTTGCGGCGGTCGGCGGCGAGATACACCCGGCAGAGGTTCATGCATGATTTCAGCCATTCCAGTGTGTCGCGCTTCTGCCGGTAATAGGTCTCCACTCCGCGGAGGAGCCGTTCGGCCCTGGGGTAATTCTCCGTCTCGATAAGGACGCCTACCTTTGCCGACTGCAGGGTGTAGTAGATGGAACTGTCGCCGCCCTGGAAGTATTTGTCGGCCATATCGATGAGTGGAGAGGCGAGATACCATTCCCGCTTCTGTATGAGATACCATGCGCACTGGGTCAGCGCGGCCGAGCAATACCAGCGCATGTCGGCGTCGCGTTCTGTCTCGCGGAGATGCTGCAGATAGACCACGAGCCGGGCTGCTTCCTCCGGATTGAGCTGGGAGGTGTTGTTGAGCAGCGAGTCGGCCCATACCGGCCTCTCCTTCGCGTAGGCTGCGGAGGAAAGGATAAGCAGCAGACATGTTATGGCCAATCTTATTGTGTGAGGCATCTCGGGCGCATTATGGTTTTCGGTGCAAAGGTAATAATTATGTCGGAAAGCTGCAAAATGTCAGGCGCCTTCGGAGGCGTAGCGGCGGTTGAGGAGGTATAGGCAGAGGGCGCCGACGAGGGCGAAGGGCACTCCGGCCAGGGCAGGGGAGGCAAGGCCGAGTCCGGCATGGATGCAGGCCCCGCCCACGGCGGCCGACATCGCGTTGGAGACATTGAACGAGATCTGGATGCCGGCGCCGCCGAGCATCTCGCCACCTTTGGCGAAACGCACTATGAGGTATTGCAGCGGCCCTCCGAGGCCGAAGAGGCCGGCGCAGGCCACGAAGGCCAGCGGCAGCGAGAGGAAGCGCGAGGGGGCCGCGAAGTAGAGCCCCGTCATCACGACGGCGAGCGTCAGCGCTATGCCGCAGCACACCGCCGACGGGCGGTGGCGGTCGGCGAGCCGTCCGGCCATGATGTTGCCCACCACCATGCCGAGGCCGCAGAGCATCATGATCCACGTCATGGCGGCCGACGGGAAGCGGGCCACCTCGGTCATCACCGGCTCCACATAGCTCAGCCAGCAGTAGACGGAGGCCTGGCCGAAGAAGACGCCGCCGTAGATGAGCCACGGGGCGCCGCGGCGCAGGAAGCGGAACTGGCCGCGCAGCCCGGTGTCGGGGAGTGGCGCCAGCTTAGGCATCCAGCCCCACACGCCGGCGAATGTCAGCAGGCCGATGAGGCTCACGGCGGCGAAGGCTACGCGCCAGCTCGTGGCGGCGCATATCCAGGTGGCGAAGGGCACGCCGACGAGGTTGGCCACCGTCATGCCGCCCACCATCACGGCCACGGCCGAGGCTCCCTTGCCGGGGTCGGCGAGTCGCGAGCAGACGATGGCTCCGGCGCCGAAATAGGCGCCGTGGGGGAGTCCGGAGATGAAGCGGGCGCAGAGGAGCGCCGCGTATCCCGGAGATAGGGCGGCGAAGGCATTGCCGAGGGCGATGACGGCCGCTAAGAGGAGCATCAGGCGCTTGAGTGGCATGCGCCGCAGCAGCACGAGCAGGGGGGCTCCCACGGCCACGCCCAGCGAGTAGGCCGAGATGAGGTGGCCGGCCTTCACTATGTCGACGTCGACGCCGCGCGCCACGTCGCCTAAGATACCCATCATGCCGAATTCGGCCACGCCTAAGGCGAAGGTGCCGAAGGCGAGCGATAGCAGGCTTCTTTTCATTTTCTGTCAGTCGTTTTCAGGATTGATGCGGCATCGCGAGCGCCATGCCGCGATGGCGGCTCCGGCGCCGTAGAAGGCCACGAGGAGCAGCACTATGGCCGCCGACGCGGGCACGGAGATGAAATAGGCTATGAATAGTCCGCCGACGCCTCCGGCGAGCGAGAGGGCCATGGAGAGCCACATCATCGGGGCGTAGCGGCGGGTGAAGAGCTCGGCCGTGATCTGCGGCAGCGAGAGGAGCGACATCAGCAGCATGATGCCTATCATGCGGATGGTGAGCACGATGGCTAGCGAGACGAAGACCGTCATCACCACATTGACGGCCGTCACCGGCAGATGGAGCGTGCGCGCGAAGTCCTCGTCGAAGCTCACGGCCACTATCACGCGGTAGAACATCGCGTAGAAGGCGCCGAGCAGCGCGGTGAAGACGGCGAAGAGCCAGAGGTCGCTGTGTGTGATGGTGAGCACGTTGCCGAAAAGGAATGAGTTGAGCTCCGGCACGTAGCCGGCGGTGAGGAAGACGAAGAGTATTCCGAGCGCCATGCCGAGAGCCCATATCACGGCGATCGCGGAGTCTTTGCGCACGCGGCGGCGCGAGAGCCAGTCGACGCCCAGCGAGCCGGCGACGGCAAACACGGCGGCCATGGCCAGCGGGCTCACTCCGAGGAAGTAGCCGAGGCCGAGACCGCCGAAGCAGGCGTGGGTGATGCCTCCGGAGATGAACACCATGCGGCGGCTCACTATGTAGCACCCGATCAGGGCGGCGGCCACCGAGATCAGGACCACTCCTATGAGTGCGTTGCGGAAGAAGGGATAGCTCAGTATTTCCAAAGTGTATAATTTCTAAATGTGTATGTTTCTATTGTCGCCGGCGGCCTCCGTGATGATGAGCATCAGCTCGTCGTGGAGCTCCTCGGGAAGCGCGATGCGGCGCTGGAGCAGGCTCTGTGCCCATCCGGCGGCGTCGGAGGGGAGCAGCGTGAGCATCACCTCCCGAAATTCCTCGATCTCTGTCGAGGTGTAGCTCTGCGGCTCTCGGCCGGCGTAGACATCGAGTTCCTCGTCGTCGTAATACACCGGCGGCTCCGTGGCGGCCACGGCTTTCTTCTCGCATACGAGGTGCATGCCGCAGCAGCCGTCGCCGTGAGGTGAAGACTCAGCATTGGCCGGCTGTCCTTCGATGTCAGATGCCGAAGCCTCTCCCTCCTGGGGAGTGGCCGAAGCGGTGCCCGTGCCTTTGGCGGCGTCGCGCTTACGGTAGTAAAACACATCGACGGCATAAAGGATTATGCCGACCACGATAATAAACAATAATATGACTAATGCTCCCTGCATATCTATGTCTGATTTTTAATATGTTGCTCTTTACCTTTGGCTCTCGCGGATTGTAGGGACGTGCCTTTGGCACGTTTCCCCCCTGTCTTCGCCGACAGGAATGCCTCGGACTCGCCGGCCATAGAAACATGCCGGAGGCATGTCCCTACGTTCGGCCCAAGTCATTGCCTTCACGACTCTTCACTCTTTCCAGATTCTCCCAGAATCCGGGGTATGATTTCGCGACTGCCTCCGGGCAGTCGACCCTCAGTCCGCCGGCGGCTTCGGCGGCCACGGCGAAAGCCATCACCATCCGGTGGTCGTTGAAGGTGCGTATCAGCGGATTCTTCTCATGCGGCCCTCGCCGCGAGTCGCATTCTATATAGTCGCCGCCACACTCCACGGTGAAGCCGAGCTGCCGCAGACCGAGCGCCAGTGCCTCCAGGCGGTCGCATTCCTTGTGGCGTAAGTGCCACAGGCCGCGTAGCGTGAAGGGGACGCCGCGCAGGGCAAGCGTCACGGCCAGGGGAGGCACGATGTCGGGCACGTTCCTCATGTCGCGGTCGGCGCTGCCGTCGCGCAGCGCCTCGTGGAGTATGACGGGGAAGACGGCATCCGGCTGGACGCTGCGCTGCAGGTAGGGAGTCAGCCACAGGGAGGGCTTCATGCCGAGAGCCTTGGCCTCGAAGAAAAAGGAGGCGGCGCTCATGTCGGGCTCCACGTGATATGTCGCTGGCATATCGTATTGTCCCGGCATTACTGCAATCTTGTCAAGGTGTGTCTCCACCGGGATGCCGAAGCTTCCCATCATGTTGGCTGTCATCCATATGTATCCTTTTGACACGGGGCTGGAGGTGAGGCGCAGCGAGAGGCCGCGCGTCCATGTCGGGGCTGCGAGCATGAGGGCGGAGACGAACTGCGAGCTTTGCGAGGCGTCGATGACGAGGTCGCCCCCTTCGAGACGGCGCCCCCGGATGGTGAGGGGCGCGAATCCCGGCTTTCCGGCGTATGTGATGTCGGCGCCGGCCTCGCGCAGGGCCTCTACGAGCGGCGCCATGGGCCTCTCGCAGAGGCGCGGTACTCCCGTGAGGGTCACGAGGGTGCCGGGTATCGAGGCGGCAGCCGCCGTGAGGAGCCTCAGCGCCGTGCCGTTGAGCCGTAGGTCGGCGGTGAGGTGTCCCTCGCTTACGCTCCGCTTTATGATGTCGATGGCGGCGGCCATTATCTCCACATCCTCGCAGTCGGGCTCCGGCTCTATGCGGCAGTCGGAGCCGGAGAGGAGCTTGGCCACGTATGCGCGCTGGGCGATGCTCTTCGATGCCGGGAGGGATATGATCGGTATTCGGTCAGTCATCCTGGAATATAGCTGATTTATAGTTGATACGGCCAGTAGGGACATGCCTTCGGCATGTTTCCTTACCGGCACGGACATTTGTCTTTGGCCGGGAAGAAGAGGCAGGCGTCGCCGTAGGAGAGGAACCGATAGCCTGAATCGAGCGCCTCTCTGTATATCCTCTTCCATTGCGGGGTGTCGGTGGGGCGGCGGTCGAGAAAGGCGGAGACGAGGAGCAGGAGCGTCGACTGGGGCTGATGGAAGTTGGTCACCATGGCTCCGGTGATGCGCCACGTGAATCCGGGCGCTATCATGATGGCGGTGGTGGCGGTCAGCTGATGGGCCGGGAGGGCGGCGATGTGGCGCCGCAGGGTCTCGAGGGCCTGGAGGGTGTCGATAGACGCGGCATCTTCCGTGTAGGGGTCCCACTGGCCCACGTGCATGTCGCTGTCGCCCTTCATGAGCTTATGGCCGAGATACGGTAGCGACTCGAGGGTGCGCACGGAGGTGGTGCCGACGGCCGTCACAGTTCGGCCGGAGCGCAGGGTGTCGATGAGGGCTTCGACGAGCGGCAGCGAGACGGTGAAGGTCTCGGTGTGCATGGGATGCTCGCCGATGAGCTCCGACTTCACGGGCTGGAATGTGCCGGCGCCGACGTGGAGGGTGACGCGCTGCATCTCTATGTTGTGGGTGCGGCAGTTGTCGAGCACGGCTGGCGTGAAGTGCAGTCCGGCGGTAGGCGCTGCCACGGAGCCC
Source organism: uncultured Muribaculaceae bacterium (assembly GCA_947626355.1). GTDB lineage: Bacteria > Bacteroidota > Bacteroidia > Bacteroidales > Muribaculaceae > Lepagella. Next base: position 9,687 of record CANQRV010000011.1, on the reverse strand, counting down.
TTCACCCGGGAGTAGACTGTCTGGTAGTCGGTGGCGTCGCAGTCCTCGGTGTCGCGGCGGAGGTATGGCGGGATGGGGATTTTTCCGGCGGCGTCGGTGAGTGTGGCGAAGGTGACGCCGGGAGCGTCCCAGAAGAACTCCACCTCATGGGCGTTGCCGTCGAGAGGGCCGAGGCGCGTGGCCGTGAGCGTGGCCTTCGTGCCGTCGGGAAGCGTCACTTCCATGGATAGCGACGGCTCCTTCCATCTCTTGAGGTTTCCCACGAGGCATTCCCACCGGCATGCTCCCTCCGCCTGGAAGGCGAGGGCGTAGTCGGCGGGGGATGAGGGCTCGAGCAGGAAGATCTCGATGCGGGCGCCGGATGGCTTGAAGAAGGCCATGCGGGCGTTGATCACCCGGGTGTCGTTGCATACGAGCAGCGATGACGGAGGGAGGAGCGCGGGGAGCTCGGCGAAGGAGCGATGGAATATCCGTCGGGCCGGGTCGGAGAGGAGCAGGCGGCAAGCGTCGCGGACGGCGAGCGGATGGCGTGCGATTTTCTCATCTGGCAGCGGATAATCGAAGTCGCTGATTCTTAAAGATTTTACACTTTGAAGGAGTGTGTCTTGAGACATTTGCGAAAAAATTTTTTACAAAATTAGCAAAAAAATTTTGCAGATATAAAAAATGGTTGTAACTTTGCACTCGCAATCAGGGCGCTTAGCTCAGCTGGTTTAGAGCGTCTGCCTTACAAGCAGAGGGTCGGGGGTTCGAATCCCTCAGCGCCCACGAACTATTGATTGTACTTCATTGGAATTAGTTAGTGCTTAAGCCGGGAGGCCCAAAGCACGACGGGGCGCTTAGCTCAGCTGGTTTAGAGCGTCTGCCTTACAAGCAGAGGGTCGGGGGTTCGAATCCCTCAGCGCCCACCACCCAACCCTTTACCCTAACGACTGCGTGTCGAGTCTCCGGACCAGACACGCAGTTCCTTTTTTATATCCCCGGTATCTTTTTTTTGATAATAATTGCTTAAAATTTGGAAATATCGCTATAATGTGTTAATATTGCGCAGTCAATTGGCATATCATACTGACCATGCCGGTTGCGGCGTATTGAACGAAGCTCAATCTGAAAGAATTTGGTTTGCAGCTTAACCCCTTCTATCCTTCACCTGGTGTGGATGGTCTCGCCCACATCTTGAATCCCTTTCAATAAGTTCCACTTTCTATTTCAGCATTATGAAGAAATTTGTTTCCGTATTTCTCTTTGCCTGCATTGCTTCGATGCAGGCAAGCGTCTCGGCGCAGATTCTCCAGCGCGATGTCGGCTCCACGCCCTCCAGGACAGTGACGAAGGATGATACTGGTGTGACGGTATCGTATATTCTTGACGGTATGAGGTATGTTGAGGATGACCTCTATCCCGGGTCATACCGCATCGACGTGCCGGGATTCGGCCACAACATGACCCTCACGGAGCCGGTGTATCCCTTCAGATGGGATTCCTTCGAGATTCCGGAAGGATGTTCCGCGTCTGTCTCCGTAGTTTCAGAGACTAATACAGACATGCCTCTGGTGCTCGCCCCGGCGAGAGAGCCGCTGCCGGAGAGCGACTATACGGGATACAGTCTTGCCAACGTTCCGCCGGTTGAGGGCTTCAAGGGTTGGTCATCCATTCCGCTTGTCGCTCCGGACGGCATGCAGGTCTATCGTGACCGCGACATCCTCTATGTGCGCGTGTCCCCCGTCTCATACAATTACGAGTTGGGGAAAGTAAGGATTGCCGAGGAGTTCAGCTACCGTGTATCCTTCGATGCGTCCGGAAACGCGGCCAGGCGTTCCTCAGGCAACCGCCACGATGTAGACGGGGAATATCTGTCGTCAGTGCTGACATGCGCCCTTCCGAATGACTCCCCGCAAAGTGTGGCAGCCGGTGCCACGGTCTGGAAAGATGCCCCGTACTATCTGATCCTCACCGTGCCGGCATATGCGCAGGCGGTCAATATCTTCAAGGATTGGAAGCGGAGGATGGGGTTCAACGTCATTGTGGATTCGCGTGATTCATGGACTCCCAGTAGTATAAAGGATGCGATATCCGCCCAATACCAGTCTAAAAGCAATCTCCAATATGTATTGATCTTTGGAAACGAGGATTCCTTGCCAGGAAATGGTTTCATTGTAGAGATCAATCAATGCTATACAGATTATCCTTATGGATGCATGGACGGACCTGACGACATGCAGTCAGACTTATACATGGGAAGGATATCTGTTGCAAACATTACGGAAGCAAATAATGTGGTCGATAAAATCATTGCATATGAAAAGAACCCTCCGACGCAGGCATCCTTTTATAAAAATGCGATAGGCGTATCTTATTTTCAGGACAATCCGCCTATAAGAGACAGTTATGAGGATGAGCGTTTTGTCAAAACCTGCGAGGATATAAGGGGGCTCTATTAGAAAAAGGGATAACGATGTCGAGGATTTTTTCAATAGAGGACGGGGCGGTAGGTGTGTTTGCAGCATCATCCAAAACCTACTCCGGCACCAATGACGCTCTGACATTTGAAATGCTCCGGTCTGTATGGCCAACTGCCGGTTTCCCATCGTCATTCCCTTCATATGGTCATTTGGGAAACCAGACAGTATATCAGGATGCGACACTTGGAGCAATACTTAAAAAAGGTATTGAAAGAATGGCTCAATATTATACGCCGGTCTTTTCCTATTTCATTCCTAACACAAAGAAGGCGTTTCATTGTTTTGGGGATCCCTCCATGAGGATGTATTCAAAGCAGCCTTATAATGTTGTCTCCAGCATACAGTCATCCGACAAACTGTCCGCAGGAAAGGAAATCAGCTTCACGTTCAACAAACCGGTGAATATGAGCGCAGTCTACGGTAATGGCTCGGTGAAGGTGGCGTCAGGTACACAGATCACACTTGCTTTCAGCAATACGGACATTCCCGATGTGATGGTGTTTGGACAGGACATATGTACCACAATCATGGATTCGCAGATTAAATCGTTAGTCGACGCGTCAGCAGCAGAGATTGAATCTGTGAGTCAGGATGGTGAAACTCTTCGGATTCGGATTAAGAATCCGAATCAAGCATCCGTTATGGTTTCGTTGAAATCTCTTGATGGAAACTGCACTATGACGAAAAATACAGGTGCCGATACAGATACTGAGTTCGATGTATCCGGTCTTGAGAAAGGAGTCTATACGCTGACTCTATATGTCGACGGCAAGAATATGCAAACAACCAAAATCATACTGAAATGAGAAAGACATTATTTTTTCTGTTCGCTATGCTTGTGAGCTTTATAGGCACACGGGCGTATGCCGACGAAATCAACTATGAAGATTTTTACGATTTCAAGGTGGACGGTATCTACTACGATATTCTGTCAGAAGAGGAGAAGACGGTGGAAGTGATAGATCCCGCACCCAGATGGATGTGTGAGACAGGCGTCTATTGCGGCAACCTTATAGTGCCGCCCACAGTAGAACATGAGGGCACGACCTATCGCGTCACCTCGTTCATGAGCTGCTACTATTGCCCGGTGAGGATGATATCTCTCCCGTCGACAATAGAGTACGTGTGTCAATCGGCAGTCAGCAATCTCAGTCATTTGGTCTATCTTCAGTTTCCCGATAATATCGAGTCGCTTCAAGGACCTTCCTATTGCGAGGAACTGACTGTTTTCAATATTCCGGCTTCCGTAAAGACAATCGAGAGTAGCAGTTTTGAAGCTGTCGGACTCAAAACACTGTGGATTCCGCAGAACGTGAAGACCATAAAGGATTTCTGCGGGTCCAGAAACGAATGGCTGGAGTATGTCTTGTTCAGCAATGAAGTTTCGAGTGGTGAGGTTGTGGTGTCGACCGTCGAGACAATCGGTCGTAGCTGTTTCGATGATAACCCCGCTCTTCAGTATGCGATGCTGCCAAATACCCTGATTTCCATGGGAGAGGACTGCTTCAACGACTGCCCGTCGCTTCAAGCCGTTTCCCTTCCTCCGGCAGACCTTAAGCTCTCCAACTGCTTTAACGGCTGCCCGTCCATATACACGATTATGGTGAATGCGGAAGAGCCCTATCCATTTCCCGATTCTTCATTCGTGGATGTCAACAGAGACGCCTGCAAGCTGATGGTGCCGGCCGGGAGCGAGGAGCTGTATAGGAACGCTGAAGGATGGAAGGACTTCTATAAAATCAACGGCAGTGAGTCGTTAGGCGTCAGTGCAGCAAAGGACTTGGTTCCTCACGACGGCCGGGCCTACAATCTCGACGGCACACCGAAACCAGACGATGAGAAGGGAATCGCCATCCAGGACGGGAAGGTGGTCATCCGGAAATGACATTTCTGCGGTCAGCCTTAGAATGATTAGGGCATTCTGAGACTTCATGCGGATAATACAAGACGCGCCATCCGGCTTTCCGGATGGCGCGCCGCGTATCTTGAATCGGTGTGGCTTTACTGCCGCGGTTTGCTCTTGATGTAGGAGTCGATGGCGGCGGCGGCTTTGCGGCCGGCGCCCATGGCCAGGATCACAGTGGCGGCTCCCGTCACGGCGTCGCCGCCGGCGAAGACGCCCTCGCGTGAGGTGGCGCCGTCCTCTGTGGCCTCTATGCACCCCTTGCGGTTGCACTGAAGCCCTTCGGTGGTAGACTTGATCAGCGGGTTGGGGCTCGTGCCGAGCGCCATCACCACCACGTCGCAGTCGATCACGAAGTTACTCCCCTCCTTCTCAACCGGACGACGGCGTCCGCTCTCGTCGGGCTCGCCGAGGGTCATCTCGACGCATTCGATGCCTTTCACCCAGCCCTTGTCGTCACCGACGACGCGCACGGGGTTGGTGAGCATACGGAACTCGATGCCCTCCTCCTTGGCGTGATGCACCTCCTCCTTGCGGGCCGGAAGCTCCGCCTCGCTGCGGCGGTAGACGATCACGGCCTCGGCGCCGAGACGCTTGGCGGTGCGCACGGCGTCCATCGCCACGTTGCCGCCACCTACCACCACTACCTTGCGGCCGGTGTAGATCGGGGTGTCGAAGCTGTCGTCGTAGGCATGCATCAGATTGGTGCGCGTCAGAAACTCGTTGGCCGAGAAGACGCCGTTGAGGTTCTCTCCCTCGATGCCCATGAAGCGGGGAAGACCGGCGCCCGTGCCGATGAAGACGGCGTCATATCCCTCGCGGTCGAGAAGGTCGTCGACAGTCAGCGTGCGTCCCACGATGACGTCGGTCTCGATCTCGACACCGAGGTCTTTCACCGACTTCACCTCCTCGGCCACGATGCGCTCCTTGGGAAGGCGGAACTCCGGGATGCCGTAGACGAGCACGCCGCCCACCTTGTGGAGGGCCTCGAAGATCTTCACCTCATATCCCATGCGGGCGAGGTCGGAGGCGCAGGCAAGGCCGGAGGGGCCGGAGCCGATCACGGCCACTTTATGGCCGTTGCGCGGAGCCGGGCTGACGGGAAGCTCGTCGCGGTGGGCGATGGCCCAGTCGCCGACGTAGCGCTCCAGCTTGCCGATGGCCACGGGCTCCGACTTGATGCCGAGCACGCACGAGCCCTCACACTGGTTTTCCTGCGGGCACACGCGGCCGCAGACGCTGGGCAGCGAGCTGTCGGCGCCGATTACGGCGGCTGCTCCGGCGAGGTCGCCGGCGGCTACCCTGGCCACAAACGCCGGAATGTTGATATGCACCGGGCACGCCCCCATGCAGCGGGGCGCCTTGCAGTTGAGACACCGGGAGGCCTCCAGACGCGCCTCCTCGTCGTTGTAGCCGTAGCACACCTCCTCGAAGTTGGTGGCGCGTCTCGCCGGATCCTGCTCCCTCACCGGCACTCGGGGTATTCTGTTAGCCATGACACTTGCAATTATGGGTTTCGGGATGGGTCTTTCGGTTGTCTCTGTACATGCTCTGGCGGCGCATCGCCTCGTCGAAGTCCACCTTGTGGCCGTCGAACTCGGGGCCGTCGACGCATGTGAAGCGCGTCTGGCCGTCTACCGTCACGCGGCAGGCGCCGCACATGCCGGTGCCGTCCACCATCAGGGCGTTGAGGCTTACCTGGGTGGGGATATTGTATTCCCTGGTGGCGAGGGCGGCGAATTTCATCATGATCATCGGGCCGATGATCACGCAGCGGTCATACTGCTTGCCCTGGCGCTCGATGAGGTCTTTCATCAGGCCTGTCACCATGCCGTGGAATCCCTCGGAGCCGTCGTCGGTGCAGAGGTAGACGTTGGCCACCTTCCTCATCTCGTCGACGTAGGTGAAGATGTCCTTGGTCTTGGCGCCGATGATGACGTCGGCGGTGACGCCGTGCTCCTTGAGCCATTTGGCCTGGGGATAGACGGGGGCTGTGCCCACGCCGCCGGCCACGAAGAGCACCCTCTGCTTCTTCAGCTCCTCCTCGGGGAGCTCGAGCAGGTCGGAGGGGCGGCCGAGGGGGCCCGCGAAGTCGGTGAAGGCGTCGCCCTGCTTGAGGCTGTTGATTTTGGCGGAGGAGATGCCGATGGTCTGGGTCACGATGGTGACGGTGCCCTTCTCGCGGTCGTAGTCGCAGATGGTGAGCGGTATGCGCTCGCCGAGCTCGTCGACCCTCACTATTACAAACTGCCCCGGCTGGGCCGACTGGGCCACTCGCGGAGCCTTGACCTTCATCTCCGTGATGTTGGGGGAAAGGTCTCGTCTGCTTACGATTTCAAACATATCAGGTCTATAGGTTTAGTTCGTTTTCATGGAGCGGGTGGGGCCGGTGTCGAGTGGCGCCGCCCGTAGTGGTCTGCAAAAGTACGTTTTATTTCCCTAACGAGCAAATAAGCGGCCCCCAATCTCTCAGCCGAGTAGATATTGGAGGCCGTAGTTCTTAATTATGAGATAGCCGCTTGGCTGGAAATTGTCAGAGGGAGGAGTCGTCTTCGAGCCAGACGCCTTCGAGGAGCATCTGCTGGTCGGCGCCGGGACGCGAGGGGATGATGAGCTCCACGAAGTCGATGGCCATCGGGTCGAAGGGCATCGGCTGCATCTCGATCTCGCGGGGAAGGAACGTGGGATAGGGCGCCGGCACGATGAGACTCGTGCGCTGCCGCAGGTCGCGGAGCGCCACTTTGGCCTTTCCGTCGGCACCGAAGACGAGCGGCGCCGAGTAGGTGGCCCCGTTCTTGCCCACGAGCGCGATCTCCGCGCCATCCATGTTCTCCACGCCGGAAGCCTTCACCACCATCATGTCCTTGCCGGGAAGCTGAGGCGCACCCTTCAGCTCGTCGCCCACATAGCGCTTCATCACGATCACCCCGTCATTCTGCGGAGTGGCGGTGAGGCGGTAGCGGTCGGGCTCCACAGGTCTCCCGCTCTCGTATGAGAGGCGGAAATCCCAGGCCTCCGGAATCATCGCCATGTCGATCAGCGGGTCGTTGACCTCCGGGCGCAGGAGCACCAGCGGCGCGTCGGCCGACACCTTGTCGGAGGTGTAGTATTCAGGCGCCGGAGCGTCCCAGTCGAGAGGCGTGCCCTCGATGTCGGCGGGGAAGGTGCGGGCCTTGCCGTCTTCCCACACCACGATATTGTATTTCAGCGCGGGGCCCCATGAGGCATCGGCGGGGATGGTGCCCCGGTAGGTGTATCCTCCGTCCGGCTCCAGCCTGTAGATGGGATTGTCGTCGCGCCAGAACGAGACGTCACTGCTGTAGACCTCCACCTTGTCGGGACGTCGCGTGCCGAAGACCTCTGCCTCGAGCGTGATGTCGCCGCTGTCGGCCACGTAGGTCGCCGGAGTGTGGACCACCACATCGGGCTCATCTTTCGGCGCCGGCACTGCGAATGTCGTGTCGATGGCGGCAAGCGTCTTCCCGTCAGGCGTTTCCTTCGACAGCAGATAGACGCCGGGAGATACTGTTATCGTACCCTCCACCGCGATGCCGCCGGTCTTGTTGCCGTCGGGAGCCACGGCGGTATAATGGAAGTCCTCGCCGAGGGCGGGGAGAGCGACTGTCATGTTGTTGTCGCGCCAGGCGGTTCTCGCCACCTCCTTCTTGAGGCTCGGCTTCTCGAAGGGGTCGGAGACGATGGCCACGTCGGGCATCACCTCGAGGCGCCAGTCCCCGTCGGGGAGCCGGTCGATGAAATAGGCGCCGGTGCCCTCATATTCCACCACGGGCGATGAGCCGTGGCCCGCTATGTGGCGCAGCGTGGAGGCATCGGGGGGCATGGTGCCTGTGGTGTTGCTGTAGTAGAATTTCTCCGGAGAGGCGAGCTCGCTGAGGTCTTCCTCATAGCTGACGCGGAAATTGCCGAACACGGTGTCGGCGGGATAGGCGCCGAAGTCCTTGCCGCGCGGTATGTCGCGGGCAGCCTCGGCGGCCACCATCATGCTGAGGGCTTTCGCGGGAGTGTATATGAGGTTGAGGAAATGGGTCTGGTATTCGGTGTTGTATTGTGCGATGTCGGTGGGGTCGTAGGCGAACTGGGTAATCCACTGGAATCCCTCCTTGCGGAAAGTGCGCGCGATGGCGGGGTACATATAAGAGTAGAGGAGGTCGCCGGGATCGAATTCATACACGAGGCGAGCCTTGGAATCGAAACCGGGGATGGAGTCGCTCCAGGGAATGGGGTAGCTGTCGACGGTGGGGAGGAAGTTTCCCTTGCGCTCGTGGCCGGCGACGAGTCCGACGGGATACCATTGGTAGGTGGTGCCGTCGATGTCGGCCTGGTAGTATGCCTCGGTCACCTTCGGATTGTGGCTTACATTATATAGCACGGGCTTGTCGAAGCCCTCTCCACGCAGTGCGGAGGCCATGCGGTCGATATATCGGCGTGTCTCGTCTACATTGCCGGAGTGGCAGGGCTCGTTGTTGATTTCCATGGCGATGATGCCGCGGTCGGCGCTATAGGATAGGCCGTTGTAGCGGTTGACGTGTCTGGCGAGCTGCCGGAGGTAGGTTTCCTGGGCGTCCTGAGCCGCGGGCTCGTCGTGGATGCGGCATTTGTCGAAGTCGTAGGTGAAGGCTCCGGTGTCGATGTTCTTCTCCGGATATCCGTTGCCGAAATTGGTCTGGGCGGTGAGCACGATGTCGATGCCGTTGCGCTCGAGCTCGGCGATGAGGTAGTCGAGCAGGTCGAGATGGTCGTTGTCGAGGAGGTTGCCGAGGCTGTCGGCGAGCTCGGCGTCCCAGAGATGGAGACGGAAGCCGTTAAACCCGAGCCGCTTCATGTGGCTGACGTCGCGGCGTATCGCCTCCTTGCGGTCTTTGTCGAGATATCCGAGCGCGCGGTAGGCGTGGGCGAAAGGCACCGTATAGTTGGTGCCGTAATAGCTTACCTCGGCGTTGTTGTCGCTGCGGCGCATCACGCCGAGCGAGTCTACATATATGGAATAGCTCTGTCGGTCGGAAGCCGGAAAAGTGTCGGCGGAGGCCGGAATTCCGGTCGCGGCGATGGCTGCGAAGAGTGGTAAGAGGCGTGAGGAGGGGTATTTTCTGGTAAAATTCATGTGTCAGACCTTTAAATTTTCAAAGTTGAGGCAAACGATAAAACAAAAAAGGCGGGTAGATTGTTCTCGTCTTAACATAATGCAGGATATTTTAACATTTATTGATTACATTGAGAATCAACAAAATGGCGGGATAAAAACGGAAATTCCGCGAAAAAACGCATGGAGGACTTGCACAGCGGCGAAAACGGCAGTAACTT
>CANQRV010000010.1 GCA_947626355.1 uncultured Muribaculaceae bacterium | reverse complement strand
AGTCTCTCCGGACTTTGAACATATATTAACATTTAACAATACAAATCCCAGTCAACATTTTTCAGGACGGGTCATTATGATTGGTGCCAGACAAAGATATTAAATTTATCTTCACGATACAAAGTACTCTTTAGCAGTGAATAACCAGACAACTGCCGTATTATCTCTATGATGGATAATTTTGATTCACTACCGTTGAGATTTCTGTGGACATAAGATACAGCGCCTATAAATAGGTCTGTAAGCGCAACGAGTTCTAACTCATGGGATCGAACCTGTTGTACTCGTCTTATCATCTCTCGATCAAAGTCATAGCGGCTGTTGCAAAGGTAATCATGTAGTTTGCGAACTTTACTTTCGCCTTGAGTGTCCTTTATATCAAGATATATGTTATAACTGTCCCCTGGTTGAAGTAAGGCTTTAAGCAGGCTGAAGTAGCTTTTATAGTAGAATTCATCGTGTGTTTGACCAAAATCCTCATGATGAAGAATACTCTTGTCTGGAATTACTAACACTCTAAAGTGAAGATTATTATTTGCGAAGAAGTATTTTACTAAAGCAATATAGAAATCTAGTTTCGATTTAGAAATCTTATTCCACTTCACTTCATATCGAGGATTGAGATTATACTTGACTTTTAAAGCGCGAATATCTCTAGCGATCTTTTTTCGTAATTCATCAGGGCACCATATCCCGCCCAAAACCATTGCTTTTTGCCTATCATGTTCAAGATGGCAACTTTCATCGCAATAAATGTCATATAGCCTATTCATATCAAGTGCGTTACGTTGATCTTTTTATACTTGTTTCCCATGCCGAGGGCGAAAGCCATCTGGTCTTTGATGATTAGTTCTCCCTTTTGTAGTCCGGCAATGGCGGTACGTATATCGTGTAGTTCCTGACCACTTACGCCGAAAAGGTCTTTAATTACCTTATCATCGATTGTCTGCTGCTTCATAATCAAGGGGTACTGCGCGTTGGCGTAGAAGTCAAAGCCCTTGTTTTTGAAGTCAGCCATATTCTGCGTAGCGAGAATGACGGACAAACCCTTGTTACGCCCTACGGCAATAAGGTTGCGGAGCGGACGATTGTCAAAACTCAGCATATAGTGAGCCTCGTCGATTATCGAGAAGTGACGTATCTGCACAACATCATCATTGACTGCCTGTTTGTCGAGCTGCTCATAGATGTTGTTGAGCTTCGACATCAGGAAATACACGATAGCTTTGGCAATCGGGCCATCCTTGGGGTAGCCGTCCATCTTGACAATGAAACTTTCACCTATAAGGTCGGCACGGTCTTCTGTGTCAAAGATATTGGCTCTCACAAGCTGCTTCAATATAGATGAAATGCTGTCATCCTTGTCCGGGTCTTTCATCCGTACCTGATAGTTCTTCAACATAAGGTCAAAAGTTATCGGCTGGCCGTTTGTTGAATTGTAGGCATCCACAATAGCCTCGCTCAAACGGTTGCTCATATTGGAGCTTGCCGTAACTCTGTCGAGAGAACTGAGTGCCGAAGCCATCTCTGTGGAGTATAGATTAATCTCGTTTTGCGGTCTTCCAGTGAAATTCTTGAACGGAGTAAACGGAAGGGGGCGTTCAATCGGGTCAAGTATGCAGGAACGGTCTACATCGAACAGCGATAACCAGTGATTGTTCTGTATGTCACTGAACTCTCCCTTATAGTCGAACAAAAGGAAGTTGACAGGATAGCTACTCTCTGCGGATATGGACCGAATCTGTTGCATAAGTACGGCAAGCAGATTGGTCTTACCTGACCCCGTGGCCCCGGCTATTATGATTTGCGCATTGGTTATAGCGCGGCTATTGATGTCGAGAGTGGCTTCCATCTCGGCATCTCCATAATTGCCGATAAGGAGATTGAGCGCAGGAATATCCTTCGCCAATGCTGCCCGACCTCCCGTCGAGAAGAAATAGTTCTCCAGATTGTTGTCAGCCATCAGCGAGTCGCGCCCTCGATACATCTCAGCACCGATTATTCGTGATAACACATTATTGTTCGACAGGTCAAGCGACGTATCATTATAGCGTAGCTTAATCAGAGCTGAATAAAGCGGTGCCAGTTCCTGATGGGTAAAGAAGCTCGCCTGAAAGCGACTTCCTTTTTGCAGCTTTATGGCTTCCACCGTCTTTACATCGCGCTTTCCGGGTGTGGACAGTCCGACAAGCAGGCAGATACGCATCAGCTTGTTGTTAAGTATCGAATAACGACGCTCATTACCGGCGGAACGCGAAAGATTGATAAGACTCTCTATCTTATCCTTTAGCGGAGCAAACTCCGTGTTGAAGTTCTCCGGAAAGTATATATCTCCAAAAAGCAATGGCATGGTGTTACTGGTTTAATTCGATTCCGAAATAGCCGTCGCTGACGGTCGTTTTCTGTTCTTCCACGTCGCGGTGGAGTGTGAATGTCTTCGATATGAAAGCTTCGAGTTTCTTGTAGTCGCTGTCGGGGCGCACTTCCGAAGTTGTGCAAAGCAGTATGGTTTGCTCGGCAAGATTTGGGAAGTATTCCTCGAAAAGCATTTCGCGGCTCTCGTTGTCAAGCACACCCATTACCGTGTCAATCATCACCGGAGGATTATAGTCGCCAAGATTACGCAGCACTTTCAGAAGCACCTGAATGAAAATCTGCTTAGACGCAGCGTTAAGCTGATTGAGCGAAATCTGGTTTCCTTTGGCATGGAAAATCTTGATATTGAAGTTTTCCATACTGTCGCTCAGTTCAACACGACCGAAATGTCCCTTATATGACACAAGAAGGCGATTGAGCTGCTGCTGCATCTCGCTTTCAATTTGAGCTTTTTTCTTCTTCAATAAAGAATCGGCCACCTTCTCAAAGAATGGTTTCAGCTTCACCAGTGTATCATACTTCAGATCCGGCTCTTGTTGAATCTGAACATCGAAGCGATGTATCCGGTTTTCAAGCTTTTGTATCTCTTGCTTAAGTTGCCCCTCGCTAACCTTGGCTTTTTCGAGTTTACGCTGGCTCTCCTCATACGACGATATGATGAACTCATTACCGCCGGCACGTGTCTGTTCGAGATTCTTTTTCTCAGTGCGCATTTCATCTATCGTAGCAAGCAACACCTCCAGATCCTGTCGCTGACGATACAGTGATACGAATTGATTGTTCGCTCCACGGCTTACGAGCGATTTCAACGCGGCTATCTCAGATGAATCGAGAAAGTCAAACGGATCCTGGCTGTTTGTAGTATTCTGTACAGCCACCATGTGTTTTACGACATTCTCTTCATCGACATCTGGCGAACAAAGTGACAGTTCTTTCAGATACTCTATGATTTTCCCGGTGACGTCGCGAAGAGTTTCAAGTGGGTATGACCCGGTGCTCGATTGCTGCAACTCATTCTTGATACGGAGAATGTTGTTGATCTCGACAGAAAGATTCGATGCCAGTTTGGGCAGGAATACGTTCACTTCCACATTCTCCATGAAGCCCTTTATGTCATCGGCATAAGATGCGGCCCTGTTGATGATGTCGTCAATCTTTGACGAAATATCAGCGATGCGCTTGTTGAGAGTCGCGCTCTGCTGTGCGCCCTCCTTCGCCTTCCGATATTCGGTTTCCATCGAGGTCAGATACTTGTAGAGAGAGTCCTGCTCGGCTATACAGGCGTTAATCTCCGCTGTAAGTTTCTCCTTTTCACTCACAAGCTGGTTATACTCGGCGGCCTCCTGCTCGGCTTGCAGACGGAGCTGCGCCCATTCCTGCTGCAGTTTCTCTGCCGCTCGTTTCAGTTGCAGATACTTCTTGAAGCCAAGCACATTCTCGAAGTTGTCGCGTATTGTCTGTGCGAACACATTCTTTTTGAGAAGTTCACTCGACTGCATGGCGTCAAACAAGAAATACTGGCTCAACTCCTGTGGTAGATTCGCCTTGATAATCTTATTGACCTCCTGTTCGTTCTTGATTCGCTCCTTGGGCGCAGTCATGGTGCCGTACACAAACATATTGCCGTTCATGTTCAGACTGACACTTTCCAGAGGTTTGCCGGCTGGATTAAGAACGTATGTGCGTTTCAGTATCTACTTCTGTTCCTGGCCGAGTACCTTTCCGCTGAAAGTGATTTGCAGGGATATTTCGGGCTTGACCTGACCGACGGCACCTTGATTGACAAGCTCCATGAAGTGCTCGCGGTTCTCGATTTTGAGGCCGTAGAGCGCACCACTGATGGCCTCGAACAAGGTGGTCTTACCGCCGCCGTTCGAGCCGCCGATAAGGATAATCGGGCGTTCCTCGTCAACGCTCAGATCGAGGTCGAGGTCAAGATAAGTCTTGTAGTTGCTGACTTTGATTCTCTGAATTAGCATGGCGAGGACGGTTTATTGTTTAATCTTTTGAATTGCCGCACGGACAATCTCCTCTGTCGAGGTATCGTCTATCTCAATCACATCGACTTTTCGGGCATGATAGGCTTTGAGTATTTCTTCACTCAGCCACTCAAAATCAATATCCTCGGCATCGCAGATGGCCTCAATCATCGAAAGGTCATCCTTACGTATGCCATAGTGAACGAATTTCTGGTCTATTCCTTTTGCCATAGCCTATGAATTTTCCTGTTTGAAGTCGAGATATGCCCAGCCTGTATGGTCAACCGTATTTTCAATCGTGTAGCGCGACCACACCCAGTTCATACCGTCCTTGACAATTACGCCGCCGACAAGATTCGCGCCCTTCTCGTTTTCTGCCACTATATAGGCGTTGAGAGCGTTGTGTTTACTATGTGCGGTCAGCGGTTCGCTTCCCGGACTCTTGGTATCGAACAGCATGATCTTGCCGTTCTTCAGTCGGATAACGAAATCCACATAGAAGGGAGTCTTATTTCCAGCCTCGTCGGTATATTCCACTGCGTAATGCTGACGACCCTTGTCTCCGTTCTTGTACCACCAGTCGATATATTCCTTGTTCTGTTCAAGGAAATCAGCAAACTCCTTTTCAGGCGTGGAGGCGGTGTTCAACTCGAAGAATGGCTGGAGCGCATGGTTGTCGGCAAGTTTGAGGTGATGTGTCTCGTCCTCATACATACGCTCTTCCGGCACACTCCATTGAAATTCTTTCATTGCACGGGCCGATGCTCTCTGCCGCTTCGCTTCTCTTATCTTTATATAACGTTCAAGCGCGATACGGAGAAGACGGTCGAACTTCGGGCGGTTGTCATGATAGAGAAACACTTTTTTGGCATCCGTGTCGAATATCCCGAAGAAGTCGGCTATTGTTTCAAGCAGATACCCGGCAAGTTTGTCGGCTGGATTATTCTTGCTCTCGAATGAGCTGACATACTTTGAGATTTCACTGATGAATACACGGTCAATCTCTGCGGCTGTTCGTGCGAATTTCACACTCTGGTTCGCCACATCTATCGTTTGTATCTCGTTCTGGAAGTGAATATCCTTGGGAATCGGGATATTCACATTCGGCACATCAAGACGCAGAACATTCGCTACTCGGCGTCTGTTCTCGTTGATTTGCTCGTCTTCCGTTTCCGGCAGAGGCTTAGGCGCTTCATCTTCGCCACGCATGGCGGCGAGTTCGGCGAGGCTGAACAGACCGCCTGTCGCCTGTTCTATGTTCCAGAACTTCTCGCTCTCCTCATATAGAATCTTTCGGAAGTCCGGACCGAAATAGTTTCGGGTATCGTTGGGTCGTTCCGAATATACCGATTTCAGTTCCACATTGTTGAGTTCCGGGCGGCGGACGGCAACGACTGCATATTTCTTGATATAATCGGCATCGGTCGTGACTATGTTGATTTTCTCCTTTGCAATATCGGTATAGACATAGCCTATGTTCAGGCGGTCGTCGGTGTAGTGATGCTGCTCCGGCATACGCAGGATGCGTCCCACGGTCTGAATGGTGAATTGGTCGCTCGACAGCTTGCGGAAGATCAGAAGTACGGCTGCTCGCGGACAATCCCAGCCGAGGGCTATGGCTTCCTTGAATAGAAGCACTTGTGCCATATTGTCGGGCTGTTCGAGTCCTGCAAGATTACTTTTCTCTCCTGCAAGCCATACGGCGAGGCGTCCGTTTTCTACGGTTATGTCTCGCATCGTATCGAGATACTGTCTCACGAAGTCGGCTATGGCGTTATCCTCGGCAGTCATGGTTTCCTTCTGGTCATTGGGAAGCTGGATGAGTAGCAACGGGTTGATGTTGACACCGAGTTTCTTATAAGCTTCTGCCAGTTGGTCGCGCTTGTCGAGAGCGAGTTTCATCAGGTGGTTGTTGAGTGTTGTCTCATCGGTGATACCGTTGTCGAGTTCGGGGTTGAGCACAACCTCACGCTTTATCATCTCGGCTGCTATAACTTTGTCGCGGCTGACGCGCACTTTCTCATCGAAGCGCACCGTTTTGGGAGTTGCCGATATACGTAGCTCAACCGTCGGGTTGATGCGGTCGAGGACAGCCCCCGATTTGTCGGCAGTCTTCGACCAGAACATGTGTTCCTCGTCGATTATGGCGATTATGGGCAGTCCGTTCTGCTCACGTGTGCGGCGACATATCTCATAGAGCGATGCGTTTGCCTCGCTCTCGCGCACCATTATGTTCTTATCCTTGTTGACGCTTTCCCAGTTGACGAAAAGTATTTCTCCGGGCTGGATTCCCTCGCTCTGTTCGAGGTCGTCGAACATCACCGGGCGCAACTCGCGTCCGTGGGAGAACGCCCCTTTGAGTTTCATATAACTCTGGAGGTGGAGCTTGCGAGGTGCAAACCAAATGAAAGCCACATCCTCGTAGCGGTTGGTGCCATCGGATTTCAGCGTGTCGACTATGCTTGCCAGTGTCTGGCAAGCCATAACCGTCTTCCCGGAACCTGTCGGTGCCTCAAATACGACCTTGCGGCGCGAGCCTCCTTCGTTGAGCAGACCAACCACCTTTTGAGTCAGGTCTCTTACAGCGTCCTGCTGATATGCGAAATCTTTCATGCCTCACCTCCCTCTTCGTCAAAGTCAAAAAGGTTGTCTGTCACGACCTTGTCATTAGTTGGGTTCTCCAGAGTCAGAAGAGTGTTTTTTGGCTTCGGAAGAACACGCTTATATGCGTTGTATATGGCAGCCGGCAGTGCGGTCAGACGCACCTTGTCACTGACACTCTCAAACTCGGAGTTCCACGCATCGTTGCCGGGCGAGAAGACATATACGATTATCGGCGATGCAACTTCCATCGTTTCAAGCGCATCCACAATGTCGTAGATTGCCTCCTCGTTGTAGACAATCAGCATCTTTTTCTTTCCGTCATCAAAGTAACGGAAACCATTCTCTAACGTCGGCATTTCTCCGAACATATCAAGCTCCGTATAAAGATTCTCTTTTATGCAGAGCATATCTGACGAAAGCAACATCAGTCTGCGCATATTCTGAGGTGTACGGCGACGACCTACAAAATCTGTGCGATAGTAGCGGAGATTGTTGGCGTGTAAACCTTCAACCTCCTCGCCATTAGGCTTAGTATATCCATTAATCACACGCTTATTGCGCTCATAGGTTACATTCTCGCAAATACCATTCTCGTTGTTGGTACAGAGAATACACTGTCGCTTGCCTCCATCATCAGCGTTCAACTGCATGACTGCGTGGAGAGTAGTACCTGAACCTGCGAAGAAATCTAAGATAGTAGAATTGACAGAACCTGCTATTTGCCACATTCGTTGTAGCAACTCCGTTGGTTTAGGGAAATCAAATAATTTTTCTCCTAAAATTGCTTTAATAATATTAGAAGCCTCTTGAGAGTTACTTAGATCTGCAAAAAATGAGGATTGAATAGACCATACCGGCTCTGACTGAAATTTCTTTAATCGTGGTACACCACGACCATTATCAGAAAAATAGATACGTCCGTCTGCTAATAATGATTCGTATTCGTCTTTTGTTATAGACCAATCTCTATCAAAAGATATACCGGCAGGATTAGTGATGACAAAAGATTTAAAGCCACCAGTGCTTCCTTCCGCACCTCTACTAATATTTGCTGACATCCATGGACCTCTTGGGTCATTATCGGGATTCGTCCACTTTTTATCTGCATATTTTAGAGAAGAATATTTTTGCAACCTTTTTTCAGATTTGTAACATGCAATAATATATTCATGCTCCTTTCTAACAGTGTTTTTTGCTGTTTTAGGCATTGTTCCCTTTACACGAACATCCCAAATATACGTTTCTACATGTTCTTGACCAAAGATTTCGTCGCATAGAATTTTCAAATTCGCTTGTTCATTGTCATCAATGGAGATAAAGATAACACCACGGTCTGAAAGGAGCCTTTTGGCAATTCGGAGACGGCGCGACATAAACGACAGCCATTTGGAGTGGCGGTAGCTATCCTCGCTATCAACATACGAGTCGTTATAAATGAAGTCCTTGTTGCCGGTATTATAAGGGGGATCTATATAGATTACATCGATTTTGCCCTCGTGGGTGTAAGCTAGAGTGGTTAGAGCTTCGAGGTTGTCTCCCTCTATGAGTATATGGTTGGGAGCATCGGCATAGTCGGATATGATGGCACGGCTCTTTACCTCCTTTAGTACAGGCAGCTCGGTGCGCAGACGCTCCTCCACCTCTTCCGGTTTGTCCTCCCAAACAAGACCGTAGGTCTTTGTCTCGTTGAGAAGCCCGAGCAGCGCCGAGCGTTCATCATCGGTCAAGCCCTCCAAGGTCTTGATGTGGTCAATAAGTTTATGTTTATCAGTCGCTTTCATATGGGATTGCAATATTATTGATTAGAGGACAAACTATTGACCATATATACAATTTTTGTTTCCTCAACTTTTGTAGGCGTAATAAGCTCACGTATATCCATATCCAATAATTCAGCTATTTGTCTGAGCGTTTCTAATCCTGGTTGAGATACGTTTGTACACCATTTCGAAACAGTTGCAGGATCTTTTCCAAGCTGTTCTGCTAACCATTTATTTGTTTTCTTTCGTTCCGCTAGAACTACTTTAAGTCTATTTAAATCCATTGTTACTTCATTATTTAATTTGAGAACGCATTGGAAGTAAATTAGATTCTATCTTCCATTTTAATAATGATGCAATCTTTTGTTTTTTGTCATACGTTACATCATTATTATATAGATATGATTTGACTCGTGCCTTAAGTATTCGTAATACAACTGGATTATTCTTCATTGAAGAATGAATTGCCTTTAATTCCGAATACGACATCTTGCCATAGCATGTGTTAATGGAGAAAGCTAATATTTTTGCTGCAGGAGTGTCTATTTCAAGGGATACATTATTGAAAATGTCTTTCAAATCACTTAACCCTACAGAATGGATAACTTTAGAAAAAATGCCCAAACAAAAACGCAAGGCTAAAGTCTGAATAAATGACGTTACTCTCAATGATGTCTTATATACAGATTCGTAGTCGTCACTTTCGTTCTTTATAGATTCAATTATCTCATCTTTAGATTGAGAAACTAGTTTTCCAAAGAAGCCTATGGTTCGGAATGCAGTAAAGAATAGCTCTTTTACCATACTCTCTAATTGCTTTTTGGGTAATGAGCCCTTGCTATTCTTGATAATTTGTCCAACAATCTCAATAGAACGCATAGCTTGTCTCATGACAATTAATTCCTGAGGCAGTGTAGACAGATCTGCATTATCTTTATTGTCCGGCAGAAGTTGTTCTATCTTATCCTTTTCTTCCCATCTCTTTTTCCGTTCTTGTAAAGGATTTATGTCTTTTGCAATTATACTATCGCTTAAATCGTCAGCAAGAGATTCAAGCAAATTATAATATTCCTTATCCTTGTCTAATGTTATAGGTGAGATTGTGTCAAATGGCAACATTGTCGCGAATGTTGCTTCATCGATAAGTCTGCGATCTTTTGTATGGTATGTTACAAAGATTAATATATTTGCACACTTGTCTTCATGAAGATTGTCACATAAGAATTTAAGATCTTTACCTCCTTGACTATTGGCAAGATTGGATGCTATCTTTTGAGCGACTAGAAAATAGTAAATATATGGGTATCCAAATCGATATTCATCATCACTATTAACTACGATGATGTTCGATTCCAATAATGAAGATAATGCTTGAGAGAAATCCTTGAAAACATATTCTCCGACATAAGCATTATGGAATTTTTCCAAATCACGTTTGGATAGCCAGCTATTATCTTCTTGGTAATTCTTATAAATATAATATGCAAGTTCGGAGAGATAGTTAAAGTATGAACCAATATCTTCGTTCGATATCTTTGCTTTAACCGCAAGCGCGTAATGAATCAATGTTTGATAGCAATAACCATACGAAGTTTGTTCAATGTTCGCTGGTTGCATCATCTTCATTGATTGTAAAATAGATATGATAAAAATAGGGCATGAAGGAATAATCTTGTTGCCAAGAACATTTTGGACTTCTTCAATTAGTTTCTTCGTATCCTCTATATATTGTTGTGTCGAAATATTAGACCAATTAGGATTGGATAATTTATAGTAAGTTTCAATTAATTCGCCCCTTTTCTTAAAACCGAGAGGTAAGATTCTCCCATAAAACACTCCTTTTTTTAGTGTTTCAATCGAAGTTAGGAAGTCGTATCTAGGAGAAGTAGATATGTATATTCTTGCGAATCGTGTAGAAAGTTGGCTTACTAAATTGGGAATATTATTATTGCTTCCGATATTTGTTATATCATCTATAAAGACGATTTTCTTATCTGTAGAGAACTGATTATAAACCTCATAATCCTTATTCACATATTGAATGTTATAGGCTCTACGCAAAATGGTATCAATTTTCCCAGATTTAAATTCTTCCCCATTAAGGAATAACGGATATAAACCTTTTTTGAGGGAATCTAAATATAATTTTTTAAGAAGAGATGTCTTACCTGACTGATTATCACCCTCTAGGATTATTGTAGCTTTACTACTTCCCTCCAGTAAAGAGCTGCTGTCCTTATATTTAGCATCAATATCTTTCTTTAGGTCCTCCGCAGTTTCAATATTGGGATAAATAAATAGATTATCTATGCTTACGGTTTTCGACTCCTTAACTAAAGGAATTTCAATTGTACTGAATGATGATATAAAATCCTCGTTTGAAACGAAATCTCGGAAAATAGAATACCTAGGTCTTAATTCAAAAGAAAATTCAGCGGTAGGATAATAGATTGAATCAACATTCTTAAGATGATAATTATGCTGCGATACAGTTCTGGAATCAGTATCAATAATGAGAGTTTGGAATCCTGATGCAAGACCATTCCAATTTGCATATAAAGCATCTCCACTGACCAGACGAGTTATAGGCTTTCCTTGGGAATCGCTGCCAATCTCAATGTTATTAGAATGCTCATGGCCTAATAATAATAATACCAAATCGCACTCAGCGTTGACAAAGTCAGTAAATTCAATTCGATTATTTACAGAAGAATTTGGTGTAAGCCACGCTGGATGATGATGGATGACTGCAATTTTAATTGCTGCATCAGCCTTTATATTCTCTTTTATAAGTTCAATGGGGTAGAATAATCCTCCAACTATTTCATTTTTTCTAGAACACCAAGCAGAGTTTAAGCATAGGAAACTTATTGAAAATCCCTCAATATCCACCTTATATTCATAAGCCAACCGAGAATCTACAGTCTCGCCATTTATACTTTCAACAAATGAAAAGAACTCATCCTGGACTACGGTAATTGGATTTATTACCGAATAGTCTTTGCCTAGATTTTCATATGAAAGATTATCTATCAGAACTTTCCTTACTTGAGGCTCTGTGGTAAAATTACAATCATGGTTGCCAGGAACTAATATCAATAAATCATTACATTTGCAATCATGAAATTGGTTTAATAGGCTCTTTAATGCGTTGAAAAATCTAGCAGCTATCCTGTATTCTTCTTCTTTTCCAGAGAACGCAATATCTCCTGAACATATTAAGAAAATTTTATCACAAGAATGAAAATCGTTTCTTGTTGCCGAAACAATTTTTGATGCAATAGAGGCCCAAAATTCAGACTCCTGTTTTATGTGTAAATCGGATAAATGAAGAATTCCAATATTCATTTCTACTGATTTTTTTGCAAAGGTAATGAAAATTTCGCAAACAATCATGTCTTTTACGCCCATCTGTGGCCATTTTTTAATCCCATGAAATAAAAAATCAAGTTTTTTGGACATTGACAAGGTGTTATCAATAATTAAAACCTTAATCAAGGCTAAGAATACCATCATACTTTGTGCCATTGTGCGTCAAACTGCTTGGCAAGTGCGACAATCTCGCAGTTGGTTTGTACGAGCTCGATGGTCTGGCGCTCCAGTTTGGCGAGGACGGCCATGGCCTTCTTTTCGGTGAAGTTCTCTCGGAGGGTTTTCAACAGCAGGTCGTAGTCTATGGCGATGGTGCGGTAGTGGGCATTTAGGGATGACATCTTGTCGATGAAGATGCGGGTGTTCTCGTCTACGACAAACACCTTGAATGGTTTGCCGAAGACGCGCATCTTGATAAATGCTGACAAGGAGGCGATGCCGGAATTCTCCTGCATCGTCAGAAGCTGGGCTTGTTCAGTAGCTGTGAAGTTCACGGAGCAGCGGAAGGCTGTGGCGTTGATTTTGGGCGGTCTACCGCCTGAGTTGAATTTCTGATTCATTATTACGGGATTTTAGTGGATAATATGTGAAGTGCGTTTATGCACCGCTGGTTCTTTTGGCGATTACGACTCTGGAGTAATCGCAACCTGCCATAGCAAGGGTTTTGTGCTGCAAATCAGGTTTCATGCAGCATAAAACATACCTTGCTATGATCATGTGGGCATTATCTTGTGATACTGTGGGGTATGTAATCTTAGCCATACCGGAAATATGGGTAGTTAGTACACCATTAGTACACCGGAACGTTGATTCACATGCTGCCTGATTCGATATGATAACATCTGCACCCCGGACAATAGTTTTTGCATGAAAATAAAGTTGGGAAATGTTGGGAAACAACTCGGAAATATTGAGAAACGACTGATTTTCAATAATCTTTTTACATACACTCATCGTTACACTTGCACAAAGGCTCATTTGATGAGACCTATGGATGAACAGACATTCATATATGCAAGAAAATGAAGGAATGGATATTCAATTATACATTCATTTATCCATCCATGTATGTGCCCAAATGTCCTGACATTTACTCGAATGAATAAATGAACATACATTTGGTCCTTCATTTGAGTGTCGGAATACATTTACATTCATGTGTATGAACATGTGTATGGTCATGTGTATGAACATGTGTATGAATGTGTGTTTGGCTAATCATTCATAGTCTTTGGTGTCCTCCGACCCAACGGCGTCGCGCTATTACGTTTGGAGATGAGTTGACCCGGACACGGCTGTCAAGCCGGGCAACGAACAATGGTGAATGTCACCGCCTAGATTTATTCACCCACTAAACCCCGTATTTATTATGGACTACATTATGATTGAGCGCACCGTTTACGACGCTATGGTGGCTGCTCTTAAAGAATGTCGCCGGATGCTTGCAACGGCGTTATGTCGGCTATCGTACAATAGCCGTCAGGAGTGGATTGACAACCATTCCACACAAGGTATTCTCAGGCGTTCACAACGCTCAATGGCAACACTGCGAGCCGACGGCAAAATCGGATACACTTTGATTGAAGGAAAGGTTTACTATCCCGCCGATGAGATTGGCAGATTTCTGAATGAAAATTATGAGAAATATGGCTGAGAATATACCCTTGCAGACAAAAGAGGAGCGGAAAGAGATCTTCACTATACTCAGTGAAATCAGTTCCGTGACCAATGAACTTGCCGAGAAATCCCGACCGATGTTTGACGGCGTAAGATTTCTCTCCGACTCCGAACTATCCCGCCGCCTCTCAGTTAGTAAATCTACCCTCGCCAACTACCGGCTGAAAGGCTTGTTCGGTTACTACTCCCTCGAAGGCAAAATCCTCTATGCCGAACACGAAATCGATACCTACTTCCGGCAGAACTATCATCCGCCGTATAAGTGAACTATGTCAAAGCCCTCGGTAATCCATCGCGATTATCGAGGGCTGATATTTTCGGGCTATATGAATAATTTTGCGGTGATGTACTGAATATTTTTGAGGCAATTTACTGATGAAATTTGCGATATGGCTTTCATCTAAAAATCTTTTAATCCCGCAGACAGCCTATCGGGATTATTTTCACTCCGTCTTCGCGGGTGTATGCCATTTCTCCACCGGTGAGGACAATCAGTAAATCCGGTTCTCGAAGTTTCATCTGCTTTTCAGCTTTATTCTTTTCAGAGACAAGACGCTTTATTTCAAGGAGGTGTTTTGCGCCTTCTTCTATCTCCCGGCTTCCGAGTTTACATTCTATCAACGCATATCGTCCGTCATCAAGGTGCAATACAGCGTCAGCCTCAAGACCAAAACGGTCATGGTAATACGATAGGCGACCACCTATGGCTTGTGAATAGACCCGAAGGTCGCGAAAACACAGGCACTCAAAGATGAACCCGAATGTGTTGAGGTCAAGTTCGAGACTTTCCGGCGATGCACCCAGAGATGCCACGGCAATAGATGGATCCACAAAACAGCGTTTCTTCCCCGTGCGAATTACTGTCTTTGAACGTATGGCCGGTGACCATGCCTCAATGTCATCAATGACAAACAGTTTCTCCAACGCACCGACATAGTCATCGAAAGTCGGCATTGATGTACTTTCCATTTCCTCGGACACATCGGCAAGCATTGAAGTTTTCTTTGCCAATGTGCAGATATTTCTCGCGTAAGAGCGAAGTATCAATCTCGCCAAAGCCGGATTACGCCGGGTCTTGTCCACTCTTGATATATCCTCATTGCAGATAACTTCAACGTAATCTTTTGCAATCAGCAATTTTGCCTCACGGCTCATGACATCGAGAGAGGCTGGCCACCCTCCACGGCACGCGGCAAAAATCAGTTGCTCGATGGAGAGTTGCGACATCTCGCCGTCAATATCGTAATCCGGTTCACCAAAAAGTCGGCGCAACGAGATTGAACCATTTGATTCGAGCGATTCAAAGAGGCTCATAGGATACATTGCCATCTTGGTAATGCGTCCGGTGCCAGTGTGCATTATTTCATCATCATCTATTACAGTCGATCCTGTAAGGATAAACTGACCTTTCGTCCTTCGCTCATCAACGGCATGACGCACAGCATCCCATATTACCGGAGCCACCTGCCACTCATCAATCAGTCGTGGAGTGTCTCCTTTGAGCAGTAATGATGGCTTCGTCCTTGCGGTGGCAAGATACCCCTCCCGTCGGTCAGGGTCCTGCATCTTGATGACACTTGCGGCACGACGTTCCGCCGTCGTTGTCTTGCCACACCACTTAGGTCCGGCAATCTGCACCGCACCGAATGCCTCAAGCCTCAAATCAAGAGTCTTGTCAGCAATTCTTTTCAGATAGTTTATCTCCTTCATAATTGTCTGCAAAATTAGTGATTAAATTTTATCCAACAAAATGATTTTGTGTTTTTGATGCCTTATCCTTTTTGCTTTTGATATTTCTTGCTTTGCTAAATTGAGTTAAGCTGTTTGCGCTTCTTGTCAGTATGAGAATAAATCATTACCTTTGCACCATCAGAGAGGACTTTGAGAATTTAGCAAATGGGCTTAGCACGAATCCCCTGTGCAAAACGCCCATAATGACACAAGATATCAGTGGAGCAAACGATATTATCCGCCGCATTGCAGTGCGTATCTTATTGAAATTCAGGCAACTGCAAAATTACAGACAATGCTGGTGGCACCACCCCAAGACCGCTAATTCATTGATGAGTTAGCGGTCTTTTTTTTGCAGACATATCATGACATCGAGAGAATTCGAGATATACTTCCGGAAGATGTACCTGCCTCTCGGCATGTACGCGCTCCGCATTGTCGACGATGCGGATGTGGCCGAGGATCTGGAGCAGGATGCCTTCCTGAAAGCATGGCTCTATCTCGAGAAGGGTGGCGAGACCGACAGGTTCCCTTCTTGCCAAGCTGTCAAGACCGATGTTCAACGGATTGAGACTTATATCCGATTCAGAACTATCACGCCGTCTGTCGGTCAGTAAATCCACCCTCGTCAACTACCGGTTGAAAGGACTATTCGGCTTCTACTCCCTTGAAGACAAGATCCTCTACGCCGAACACGAAATAAAAGCCTATCTTCGCCAGCACTATCATCCTCCGTTCAAGTAACTATCCACATCAATCGCTCCGGTTGACTCTCATTGGTATGTCCGAGCGATTTCTTCATTGGAGGATGAAACGGATATATCTCAGATAAAATGTTGGCTCATGAGCGGTTGGATGAAATATTTTTTGTAATTTTGCATATAGGCAACCCATAAATCCGAATGATAGCTAAAGAGGACATAATGGAATTGCTGAGGTCCACCGAATCGTATCGTGTGGAACGCACTGTCAGTACAGGCAACATGGACAAGTTCTGTGAGGCTATCTGCGCGTTTGCCAACGATATGCCCGGCTCCCGCCAGAACGGCTATCTGATTATCGGAGCAAAAGATGATGGCAGTATTGCCGGTATGAAGGTTGACGATGCTCTGCTTAAGAAAATTGCAGGCATCCGTTCTGACGGCAATATACTCCCGTTGCCAACCATGTCGGTTGAACGTTTTTCGTTCCCTGAAGGTGATTTGCTGGTTGCTGAGGTCAGACCTTCCGATTTGCCTCCGGTTCGATATCGTGGCAGGGTATTTATCCGTGTCGGACCTCGCAGGGATATTGCTACCGAAGCGGAGGAGAGAATCCTTGCAGAACGTCGGTGTTCATTCATGGCAACCTTTGACGCGACACCTTGCCTAAATGCCAAACTGGAAGATTTGGATATTGATTACATCGAGTCCAAATATCTCCCGATGGTGTTTGATGAAGAAACGCTTGCAACGGACAACCGCGATATCAAAGAGCAACTTGCATCAATACATCTCTACGACCGCGACAACGACTGCCCGACTTGCGCGGGCATAATCCTTTTCGGCGTCAATCCCAAATACTTTCTTCTCGGCGATTATGTGCAGTTCGTACGATTTGCGGGGAAAGACAAAGGAGGCGACATACTTAATGAACGTCAGTTTGCTGGCCCTCTCTATAAGATGTTGCCGACTTTGGAATCATTTGTAAAGGATGCCATCATCACACAGCGTCCGGTTCCAGAATCGTTATTCCGTGAACGCACTGTCTGGAATTATCCGGAAGGTGCTATCCGTGAATTGCTGATGAACGCCTGTATGCACAGGGATTACCAAGCGAATATGCCTATACGCTTGTATCAGTTTGATGACTACATCGAAGTGATGAATGCCGGAGGACTGTATGGCGAAGCCCGTCCCGAGAACTTCCCGTCGGTCAATGACTATCGCAATCCTCTTGTAGCAGAAGCCATGAGAGTGATGAAGTATGTCAATAAATTCAACCGTGGCGTTACCCGCGTACAGGAGATGCTGAAAGATAACGGCAACCCACCGGCAGAGTTTGACGTGAATACAATCACGGCATTCCGCGTGAATGTCCATGCTACAAACCAATCCGACTTGTCGAAGGGCACAAGTCAACCCCTAAGTCAACCCCTAAGTCAACCCCTAAGTCAATCGATAGAGGAAAAGATCGTAGAATTCTGCAAGGAACCTCGAACAGGGGCTGAGATAGCGGCCTATTGCGGATTTAAAGATGTCAAGAATTTCAGGGAACGTTATCTTACCCCCCTTCTCGGCACTCGCATCCGAATGACAATCCCCGACAAACCCACAAGTCGTTTTCAGAAATACAAAAAGATATAATTCTATCCATCATGTCTAATTCCAATACATTTGATAAAAGTTTCTGGATATATCTTAGTATTGCAGAGCTACTATTACTGGGCGGTATATAAATGGAATGCCGATGAGGGCATCTTGGGCGACCTCTCCGACATGGGCCTCGCGGAGTCGAAGTGGGGCTACAGCAACGTCTCCACCGGAGCGGGAGTGGTGGCCGCCCGGTCTGTCGCCGGATACACGATAAGCCTGAAGGGATTCCTGAGAACGGCGATATCCGGTGAATGACACCAGATAGCTTATTTCCAGAGCATTGCTTTCAGATATGTCAATACCGCAGCCGGGAAATTAGCAAAATTCCAGCATTATGCGTAACTTTGCAGTGAAATTACGCGATTTAAATTATGATACTACAATTCGGTATTTTGTTTGCATTTCTTGTGGCGGGCGAATTGGTGGTCAGGTTCACCGGCATCCCGATCCCGTCAAGCATCATCGGCATGGTGCTCCTGTGCGCCTCACTCAAACTTGGAGTTGTGAAACTGAAATGGGTGGAAAAGCTGTCCGGTTTCCTTGTACATAATCTCGGCTTCTTCTTCGTACCCGCCGGCATCGGCCTCATGAACTGTCTCGGCATTATCGCCGACCAATGGATGCCCATTGTTTTCGCCACAGTCATAAGCACGGCCATAATCATTGCCGTCACAGGATGGGTTCATCAGCTCACACGCTCCGCATCGGCCAAGCTGACACATAAAATCGCAAAGGAGGCTCAATAATGGATTTCCTGCAAAACAAATTCTTTCTCATAGCCCTCACATTCGGCTTCTATCTCGGTGGGCAGCTTCTCCAGCGGCGCACCGGCGTCAAGTTGCTCAATCCCATTCTGATCGCCATAGCCGCAATGATTTTCTTTCTGCTGCTGTGCGATATTGACTACGACACCTACAAGCAGGGTGGCGACTACATCGACTTCTGGCTCAAGCCGGCGGTGGTGGCCCTCGGCGTTCCTCTCTACAAGCAGCTCTCGACCATAAAGCGGCAGCTCCTTCCACTTCTGCTGTCGGAGCTTGCCGGATGTGTGGCAGGTGTGGTGAGCGTGGTGGTTCTCGCCGAGATGTTCGGCGCCACCCGCGAAGTGGTCATCTCGCTTGCCCCCAAGGCTGTCACCACCCCCATAGCCATGGAGATCTCTAATGCCATGGGAGGCATCGCTCCACTCACGGCCGCGGTTGTCGTGGCTACAGGGATTTTCGGCGGCATGACCGGTTTCAGGATTGTAAGGATGAGCCATATACATTCGCCCATCGCGGAAGGGTTGTCGATCGGCACGGCAGCCCATGCCGTGGGCACCTCCGCCGCGATGGAGCGCAGCGAACGCTACGGAGCATTCTCATCTATCGGGCTGACGCTCAACGGCCTCTTCACGGCTCTCCTCGCCCCGATGATCCTTGATCTACTCGGATATTCGGTATAAGGACAGCTAAGTATAACGCCCGCAGTGGATTCGCAAAGTGAAACCGGATGAAATGGATCGGGAGAGATATCGGAAAATAATGATATATTTGCGGAAAAATCTTGAATATGGGAAAAGACAGCCAGAAAGCCACCCTCACACTCTGGGGCGCGATATGCGGAGACGTGATAGGCTCCTGCTACGAGGGAAGGCCGACAAAAGACACCGGATTTCAGCTGTTTAGCCGCTATAGCCGGTTTACCGACGACACGGTGTGCTCGATAGCCGTTGCCGACGCGATCCTCAACGACCTGCCCTTCGACGAGGCATTGCAGAGATGGTGCCGCAAATACGCGCATGCGGGCTACGGCGGGATGTTCCGCCGATGGATAGCCTCGCCTACTCCCCTCCCCTACAACAGCTTCGGCAACGGGTCGGCGATGAGGGTCAGCGCATGCGGTGCGCTGGGCAATTCGGAGGAGAGCGTCTTGACTCTGGCGAAGGAATCGGCGGAGGTCACCCACAACCATCCCGAAGGGATCAAGGGTGCGCAGGCCACGGCGCTCGCGATATGGCTGACGCTGCAGGTGGATGAGCAAGGCGAAAGGGTATATACCAAGGAGCGGATCAAGAAGGAGATCAGCGACCGCTTCGGCTACGACCTCGACCGCCGGTATGCCGACATCCAGCCGGGCTACACCTTCGAAGTCACGTGTCAGGGATCAGTGCCTGAGGCGATGATCGCCTTTCTGGAGAGCGACGACTATGAGTCTACGATCCGCAACGCCGTGGCGCTCGGCGGTGACGCCGACACGCAGGCCGCGATAGCCGGCGGCATAGCGGCCGCCTATTACGGCGAGATCCCGGAAGAGATTCTTAATGAAGTGCAGAATCGGTTGCCAGATGATATGCTCCGCGTCCTGCGGGCCTACCGCCATGCCGTCGAGACCCTCTGAGCCATTCCTCCGCCAGACAGCGTCAGGCATTCAACATACTGAAAACTTAAGACTGTGCCGTTCAACTAAGGAATTACGGCACAGCCTCTTTGCATTTCCCGGTCGGAGGAGGGAGGTCAGGGTATGAACCTGACATCCAGGAAGGGGCGACGCCCATACTCCACCCGGGCACTCATGATGGAGTGTCCGAACAGCGTGCAGCTTCTCCGCATCTGGCCGCACAGGGCCACAGGATTGCCTCCGTAGATGGCCACTGATCCCAGACGTGACGGGTAGTAGGTGCTGGGATAAAACGCGTATCGCGACACCAGGACTTTATCGACGGTCTGCTCGCCGTCTGCATTCTGCTTAATGACCCGGTGCTTGATGGCGATAGCTCCCTTGCAGGACATGCCTTTCTTGACGTTCTCGCGCTCCACCAGCATATTCTCGCCGGCATAGAGGGTGAGATACTGGAAGATGTTGGAGATTTCCTGCTCGATGGTGAGGTTGGCTGTCATACTTTTCATCTGTTTAGAGGTTTTAGGGTATAAAAAATTTCAATCTTCTTGTCTGACCAGCGCTTGCCGTAACGACACAGCAATTGCTGTCAGCTATAAGAAAATTGAAAACCGGGTTGGCTGCCGCAGATGGCAGCGCCTCTAAACTAAGTATGCCTGGGCGTCGCGAGTGTCGCGAACGCACGGTGCGAAATTAATACAAATTCCCTTCCCCTCCAAATAAAAACAGCGGAAAGAGCCGCTCAAATTTTAAGGATAGCTGCGATTCCCGCTGTCTACCTGGTTAAGCTTATGTAAATGGTCCACCCGGCGACACATTTGAAAGGTTGTTCATTATGTTGAAGACGGGATGTCACCCGTCTTCTCTTCTGATTGTTCTACTGATTTGTCGGCTATTTCTTGATTAAAGTTTTTTCTTCGGTTATAAGTTGTTTCAGCTCCTTTTGAGGAACGATAAGTTTGTATTCGGCGACGCCGATGGGCTTAGTGAAACCTTCGAGGGCAAGCTCGACCTCCACGTTGTCTTTCTCGGCACATAGGATTATGCCTATAGAGGGATTTTCATCTTTGCCTCTTTCAAGTCTGTCTAGCAACGAGAGATAGAGGTTCATCTTGCCGATATATTCAGGCATGAACTCGGATATTTTCAAATCGACGGCAACCAGCGACCGAAGCCCCCGATGAAAAAAGAGCATGTCCACCTTGTAATCCTTGCCGTTATAGGATAGAACGTGCTGGTTACCGATGTATGTGAATCCCTGGCCTAGTTCAAGAAGAAACTGCCTTATCTTCTCAACCAATCTCCGCTCAAGCTCCAGTTCAAGAAGCGGCTCAGTCACTCCAAGGAATCCCATGCAATATGAATCCTTGAAAACCTCGTTGGCGTATGCTGCCTGAGCCTCCGGGAGTGCGACGGCGAAATTATTGGATACGTTGGTTTCCGGCTGATGCTTGTGCATCTCCAGCTTTACAGCGTTGATGAGCAAATCTCGGCTCCAACCCTTTTCCTGATACTTGCAGGCGTAGTATTCTATCGCTTCATCATTATCATCGAACTTAGACATGAGGTAGTTTATATTGCCCCACGGCAAAAGTGCAACAGCCTGTTGCACTTTTGGATTTGCCTCATGAAATCACACATAAAACCGCTTCATGTTAAACAAGTTGCGCACTGACATTCCCATCTTTGGATATGATGATTTGAGGTCAGCGGACAACCGCCTGACTACATTGTCTCCGTGTTTGCTGTCGAGCTTCCGCTCATAAAGCAGTTGACCTATCCGCCAATACATTTCATTCGATGTACTGACAATGGCACGGGCGGCGTTACTTCTCGCGGTTTCAATTACTGAAACGGCTTGTCGCATTGATGTCTTCGTCCACAGAGGAGCCCTTCTTTTACGCCGTTGACGGTTGCCGGTTTACCAACTTACAGAGAACTATCAGTTGATTCCATGGGTTGAGAAGGAGATTTCGGGGAAAAGTGTTAATTTTGCAGTCGATATGCAGGATATTATGAATAGTGATAAGGGATTGCAAAACCAATTGAATAGCGACAACAGATCGCAAAACCAATCATCACACGGGTGCACGGCGGCGCTCATCGATATGGACGGGGTGCTCTACGACTCCATGAAATACCACACCGTGGCCTGGCACCGCATGATGCTCGAATACGGACTCGACATACCGCGCGACGAGTTCTATCTCTACGAGGGGATGACGGGCGCCGCCACCATCGAGCTCCTCTGGCAACGCGCCTACCACTCAACACCTTCACCCGAACAGGTCAAGGAGATGTATGCCCGTAAGACAGTGCTCTTCAACGAGCTCGGCCGCAAGGAGCCGATGCCCGGCGCCGACCGTATGCTCGGCGCTTTCCGCGACGCGGGATGGAAGAGGGTGCTCGTCACCGGCTCCTCGCAACGTAGCCTCATCGACATGATAGCCAGTGACTATCCGGGCATCTTTGACCCCGAACGGATGGTGACGGCCCGCGACGTGACACACGGCAAGCCTTCTCCGGAACCCTACCTCAAGGGCGCGGAGCTCGCCGGCGTGTCGCCGGAGCGCTGTGTAGTGGTGGAAAACGCCCCGCTCGGGGTGCGCGCCGGAAAAGCGGCAGGCTGCCTCACTGTGGCCGTGACCACCGGACCAATACCGCGCAGCGAGTTCGAGCGCGAGAAGGCCGACTTCATATTCCCGTCGATGCCGGACTTCGCCGATGCCCTCCCCTCGCTGATAAAAGAATGGAGCTGACAGCGATTCAACCTTCGGCCTCCGGGCTTGTCTAACAGATGAACATTTATAACAACAGGATATGAAACATATTCTCGCACTCGCCATCATACTGATGGCCTCAATCCCGGCTCTCGCCGCCACCAAAGCCACCTATCCGGGAGGCGACAAGGCGATGCAGACCTATCTCACCACCAACCTCGTGTATCCGGCAGCCGCCAAGGCCAACGGCGTGGAGGGTGTGGTGACGGTGTCGGCACAGATCAACGCCGACGGCACACTCGGCACCCTGAAGATCGTCAGGATGGTGGATCCCGACCTCGAGCAGGAGGCCATAAGGCTCGTGAAGAAAATGCCGAAATGGACGCCGGCCACTGATGACGCCGGCAATCCCGTGGCCTCGCAGGTGGAAATCCCGGTGACGTTCGTGCTCGCCGACTGAAAGACGGCGCATCGACGGCAACCTACGGCTAACGGCGGGCGAGGGCGTAGGCCCTCTGCCTGATTTCGGCTGCGAGCTCCTGCGGCGCCGGACGGCGCTCCCGCAGCTCCGCGGCCGACAGCGGCGTGCCGAACACTATGCGGAAACGCTTCCCTTTCGAGCGGAAGATCTCGGCGGGCAGCAACGCCTGCTCGAGATTTATTTTCAGGCCCGACTTCTTGCGAAGCCGGGCTGTCTTGTAGAACCGGCTGCTGTTGAGCCCCTCGAAATAGACCGGCACAATGTCGAGGCCGTATTCCAACGCCTTGGCCGCGAAGGTCTTCTTCCATCCGAGGTCAGATATGGAGCCGTCGTCGTGGAGGCGCGACACGAGACCGGCCGGGAACTGGAAGATGTGGCGCCCGGAGGCGTATGCGTCGTTGATAGCCTTAGTGGCGGCGCGGGCCTGCGAGCCATATTTATTGACCGGCAGGAACACCTTATGCAGAGGTTCCACATTCATCAGCATGTCGTTGACGAGAAATCTTATATTGTCGTCGCCGTATCTCTCTCCCAACACCGCTATCAACGCTATGCCGTCAAGCCCCCCCAGCGGATGATTGGAGGCGAAGGCGAAGCGGTGCCCCTCGGGAAGGAGTTCAAGACCCTCCATCTCCACAGTGATGCCGAGGCTCTCAATTATCGAGCGGGCGAACTTCGAGCCCTCGGCAGGCCATGCCTCGCGCAGCAGCCGGTTGAGGCCGTCCTGATGCACGAGCCTCTCGAGAGCCGAGATGAGGAATCCGGGAATCAACTTCCCTTTCCAGCCGCCGATGCGACGCCGGAGTATGTCGTGCAGGTCTATTACCTGGAGTTTGCGTTCTGATGCCATGATTGCCTCTGAAGTGACTGTCAGTCGGGATTGACGCTCGACTCCTCCTCCCAGTATTCGTCGTTCCAGTCCTCGTCGCTCATGTCTTCGTCTTCGTCGCCAGGCTCCTGCTCGAAGATGAAATTGTCTTCCTCCTGCACACGGTGGCGCACGTCGAGATCGCGGTGGGTGATGGATGCGGCCGCGGCGCGGTTCTCCTCCGAATTGATCTCGCGCCAGAGGAGGTCCTTGAGCTCGGTGAGTCCCTGGCCGGTCACGGCCGATATGAACACGCACGGGAGGTCGTCGGGCAGCTCAGCGGCAATGGCCTCGCGGAGCTCGTCGTCGAGCATGTCGCTCTTGCTGATGGCGAGCACCCGGCATTTGTCGGCCAGGTCGGGATTGAATTCCTTCACCTCGTGGAGCAGCGTCTCGTAGTCCTTGCGGATGTCGGCGGAGTCGGCGGGCACCATGAAGAGGAGCACGGCGTTGCGCTCGATGTGGCGGAGGAATCGGAGTCCGAGACCCTTCCCCTCGCTTGCGCCCTCTATGATGCCGGGGATGTCGGCCATCACGAAGGAGCGGTCGCCACGGTAGCTCACGATGCCGAGCGAGGGCTCCATGGTGGTGAAGGGATAGTCGGCGATCTTAGGCTTGGCGGCACTCACTGCCGAGAGCAGCGTCGACTTGCCGGCGTTGGGAAATCCCACCAAACCTACGTCGCCGAGGAGCTTGAGCTCAAGCACCACGGCCTTCTCGATGCCGGGCTGTCCCGGCTGGGCATAGCGCGGGGCGCGGTTGGTGGCGGTGGCGAAATGCCAGTTGCCCAGACCGCCTTTGCCGCCGCGCAGCAGGTTGATCTCCTGACCGTCTTCCGTGATCTCGCAGATGAAAGCGCCGGAGTCGGCGTCAAACACGGCGGTGCCCACCGGCACCTCTATCACGCGGTCCTCGCCGTCGCGTCCGAAAGAGCGCCCGGCGCCGCCGCTCTGCCCGTTGGTGGCGAAGATGTGGCGCTGGTAGCGCAGCGGCAGCAGCGTCCACATGTGGCCGTTGCCCCGCAGTATGATGTGTCCTCCGCGCCCGCCGTCGCCCCCGTCGGGGCCTCCCTTGGGCACGTATTTCGCCCGGTGGAAGTGGCGGCTTCCTGCCCCTCCCTTGCCCGAGCGGCACAATATTTTCACATAGTCGATGAAGTTGCTCTCTGCCATTGTCTTTTCTGTTTTTGGGCTATATTATAGATAGGGCGCCTACCGCCGGTGGCTCATTATCTCGTTGGCATAACGGAAATCGTCGGGAGAGCCTATGTCGATCCAGCTGCCCTCCACCGGATGACAGCAGACCTTGCGCCCCTCGGCAATCATGCGCTCCATGAAATCGGGGGCGTCGAGATAGGCGCCTCTCTCCATGGCGGCTATGAGGCTGCGCCGCAATATGTAAACGCCGGCGTTGGCCGAATAGTTGAAGGTCGGCTTCTCGGTGAGACCCGTCACGCGCTGCCCCTCGAGGCGCATGATGGCGAAGGGCACCGACACCGTGTATGGCACCGCCGCCACCGTCATGTCGGCCTCCTCGGCGGTGTGGCGCAGATACATGGCCTCGAAATCAAGGGTGGTGAGCAGATCGGAGTTCATCACGAGCACGTTGTCGTGGCGCAGCCCCTCCACGAGTGTGAGGCTACCCATGGTGCCGAGGCGTCGCGGCTCCCTGACACAGGTGATGCGGCTCCGGCCTCCGCGCCGCTCGAAATGGCCGATCACCTGGTCGGCGAGATAGTTGACGGTCACGTAGATGTCGCCTACGCCGCATGCCTCCAGTTCATCGACGTTATAGTCGATGATAGGCTTGCCGCCCACCTCGAGGAGAGGCTTCGGGGTGTCGAGCGTGAGGGGACGCAGACGCTCTCCGCGTCCTCCGGCCATCAGCACGGCATCGATCGGCAGCGACGTGCGTGTGTGGCGCAGGTCGATGATGTCGGCCACCCTGCCATCGCGTATCACGGGGAGCAGCTTGATGTGGCGGCGGCGGGCCTCCGCTATAGTGGGATAGAGGTCGTCGCCCTGGGGGCTGAAGAGGAAATCGCGGTGGGCCATTTCCCCTACCCTCGTGTCGAGTGAGGCGCCTGATATCAGCGCGCGGCGTATGTCGCCGTCGGTCACTGTGCCGGCCATCGTGCCGTCGGGCTCGAGGGCGAAGAGGGTCATCTCGTCGCCGCTGAGACTGTTGAGGGCCTCCAGGGCTTCGCGGATGGTCATTCCTGTGGCAATGGCGTGACGCTCGAGGAGCTCCGCGCAGTCGCTTCGGGATATATGGTGTGGATATGGCATGTCGGTGTGGGTAAGTTTGCGCAAAGTTACATAAAAATCATGATTTTGCCGCCGCCCGTTTCTGAAAACTGCAACGCGGCTATCCCGGAAGGGCCTCTCCCTCCTCCCTGCGGGTGCAGCTGAAGCCGTAGAGCGCGAGGGTGTCGGTGAGCTGTGTGGTGACCATCGCCCTTAGTTCGGGCGGCGAGAGCACCTTCACGGAGTCGCCGTAGCCGAGGAGTTCGTGCACGAGCTCGTAGTTGAGCTTCAGCTGATAGGTGAAGATGGAATAGTCATCGTGTAGCTCCTCGCTCTGCGAGGGATGCAGCGGGAGTGCCCGGAGATATTTCGCCTGGGTGGTGGTGGCCATGATCCTTACGGTCCTGACAGGAGCCTTGGAGGTTGTGACGCCGATGATATTGCCGAAGATGGCGTCGGGCGAGAGGTCGGCCGGCATCTCGAAAGGCTCGCTGAGCAGCCGCAGCTCCCTGACGCGGTCGAGGGCGTAGGTGCGTATGTCGCCGCTTTTCTCGCGCAATCCCACCATATACCATCGCTGCTTGTAGCGCTTCATGAAATATGGATGGAACACGATTCCCTTCTCAGCCCGCGAGCGGTTGAAGCCGGCATAGGTGAAGACGAGCTTCTCGTTCTGCCTCAGGGCCTCGGCCACCGGGGCCAGGAACTCTCGGGCTGAAGGCACCTCCTCCACGTCGATCCTCTCCGAGGCCACCTGCCCCTCTCGCAGGGTGTTGCCCACGGCCAGCGAGTCGAGCAGCATGTTGGTGAAAGCCTTGGTGCTCCGCGAGCCGCCGTCGTCGATGTAGTATCGGCCGAGGCTGTCGCAGTTGATGTCGATGTTGAAATTCTCCTCTATGGCGCGCCGGTGGTGGAAGAACGTGCGTTCGGGCATGGGCTTGCCGTCGGAGAGGGAGGAGCGCATCCACAAGCGGTTGATGTCGGCGCGTGTGAGGTGGCCGTAACGGTTGAGTGTGTCTACAATCCAGATGTAGCGGGATATCAGGTCGCGGGCCATCGGGGTGTGAGTTTTATGGTGAAGCGTGTGAGTCGGTCGGTTTCGGAAGTATGCAGCCGGAATGGAAATCCGTGGCCGTTGAGGATCTCGGCCACGGTCATAAGGCCGATGCCCTGACCGCCGTCCTTAGTGGTGAAGAACGGGGTGAAGAGCGAGGATGCGGCCTCCGGGGATATTCCGTGGCCGTTGTCGGTGATTGTCAGCGTGGCGCCCTGACGGTCGAGCGTCACGGCGACGGCACCTCCGTGGCCGATGCTCTCAACGCCGTTTTTCACTATGTTGACGATTGCCTGCTCCATGAGCATGGGGTCGAACTCCATGGGCATCTCGCCATCGGCGCCCTCGAGCCTCACCGCCACATCGCGGTTGCAGCCGAGGCTCTCGAGGAATGGATGGAGCGAGCGGAGCAGCCGGCAGAGGTCGCTCCTCACGGGATGCGGAGGCGGCAGCTTCACGACATCGGCATAAGCCGTGATGAAGCTGCCGAGGCTCTCCCAGCGCTCGCGGCAGCTATGGAGAAGCGGCCGGAGCTCTGCCGACGGAGCCTCCATCTCCATGATGTCGAGCACGGGCGTCACCCCCGCCATTGTGTTGTTGACCTCATGCGCGATGGTGCGTATCACCTTGGCGTAGGCCTGTCGCTCGGCCTTCCTCACCTCCTCGGTCAGGCTCTCTATGAGCACGAAATATCGGCGGAAACCGCGGTCGAGGTATATGGGCGTGGAGCAGCGGTAGATATGCGTGTCGCCGAGACGGAAGGTGGCGCTGGCGTCGGGCTTCATGGCTCCGGCGGCCTTCGCCAGCTCGCTGTCGGCGTCAATGAGACGCTTTCCCTTGATGTCGCGGCATCCGAGCAGGCGCAGCGCCGCCGGATTTGCATCGGCCACCCTGCCGTCGAAATCCATGATCACGACACCCATCGGCGAGGAGGCGATGATGAGGTCGAGGAGACGGTTCTGCTCCATGACCCTCAGGCGCTCCTCGCGCAGCAGGTCGATCATGCGGTTGAAGGTGGCGCCGATGTTGTCGGCGTCGGGCTGCCCCACGCGGGCGAGGCGGGAGCCGAAGTCCTGTGCCTGCAGCAGGTTGATGCCCGTGTTGAGGGCGCGGACCGGCGCTATCACGCTGCGGTATAGCGACAGCATGGCGCAGAGAGCCAGAGCCAGCGGAATCTCGACGGCGGCGAGCGGCTTTCCGTCGAGAAAGACGGCTCCGGCGACCGCTCCAGCCACTATGGCGGCGATAGCCAGATAAAAGACGACGAGCTGTCTCATTGAGCGATGCCGTGTTTCTCCATTCGCCGGTAGAGCGACTGGCGGGTGATTCCGAGCTCGGCGGCCGCACGGCTCAGGTTGCCGTCATGCTTTCCGAGGGCGTCGGTGATGGCCTTTCGCTCCATCTCCTCGAGAGTGGGCGTCGCCGCGGGAATGTCGGCCGGCTCCCGGGAGGCGTCGCGGATATCAAGGTCGCCCTTCGTTATCTCATTGCCGCCGCTCACGAGGATGGCGCGGTCGATGATGTTTTTCAGCTGGCGGATGTTGCCCGGATAAGGAAGCCGGCATAGGGTCTCCATGGCGTCGCTGCTGATGGCCACGTGTCCGCGCTCCGGATGCAGGGAGGCGAAATGGCGTGCGAGCGCCGGGATGTCGTCGCGGCGCTCGCGCAGCGGCGGCAGATGGAGGGTGATGGTGTTGATGCGGTAGTAGAGGTCCTCGCGGAAGGTATGCTCCCGGAGCATTGCCTGAAGGTCGGCGTTGGTGGCGCACACCACGCGGATGTCGACCTTCACCGGGCGGGTGACGCCGAGGGGCTCGAACTGGTGCTGCTGGAGCACGCGGAGCATCTTCACCTGACAAGTGAGGTCGAGATCGCCGATCTCGTCGAGGAAGATGGTGCCTCCGTCGGCAGCCTGGAAACGTCCCTCGCGGTTGGCGACGGCGCCTGTGAAGGCGCCTTTGGCGTGGCCGAACATCTCGCTCTCGAAGAGGCTCTGCGAGACTCCGCCGAGGTTGACCATCACGAACGGCCGGGAGCGGCGGGGGGAATTGTTGTGGATGGCCTGGGCTATGAGCTCCTTGCCGGTGCCGTTCTCGCCGGTGATGAGCACGGAGGCGTCGGTGGGGGCGATGCGCTCCACGGTGGCGAGCACGTCGAGCAGCGCGGTATTGCTCCCTACGATGCCGCCACGGTCGAAAGCTCCGGGCGCCGCGGGCCCGGCAGCGCCACCCGAGAGTTGGAGCGCCGTGTTGATGCGCTGTATGAGCAGGCGGTTGTCAAACGGCTTTGTGAGGAAGTCGAAAGCCCCGAGGCGCATCCCCTCCACAGCGAGGGGAATGCTCCCCCAGGCGGTGATGAGGATCACGGGCGTGGCGGGAGCGAGCACCTTCACCTTCTGCAGCAGCTCGAGGCCGTCGCGGCCGGTGGTCGAGCCCCCGTAGTTCATGTCCATGAGGATTGCCCCGGGAGTGTCGCGCCGTATTATGTCGAGGGCCTCGCCGGGCGTGGCGGCCTGCATAGCCTCGTGACCCGCGTGGCGCAGCAGCATGGAGAGGGCGTCCCTGATGGTCTTGTCGTCGTCGATTATGAGTATCATGCCGCGTCAGTATCTTCTCAAGATATGGAAAGTGCGGCTTTCGGGGTCGTAGGTGATGCCCGGACGCTCGAAATAGCGGGCTATGGAGCCGTCGCGGGAGAGCTCTTCGGGAGAGCCGATGGCGAGGCCGAGCTTTCTGTCGAGCATCCACACCCTGTCGGCGATCTGAAGGGCGATCTCGAGGTCGTGGGTGGAGAGGAAGATGGTCTTCCCTTCGTCGCGGGCGAGGGTGAGGAGCAGCTGCATGATCTCCACCTTGCTGGGATAGTCGAGGAAGGCCGTCGGCTCGTCGAGGAATATGGCGGGCGTCTCCTGGGCGAGGGCCTTGGCGATCATCACCTTCTGGCGCTCGCCGTCGCTGAGGGTGCTGACCATCCGGTCGCTCAGGCTTTCGACACCTACAAGCGAGATGGCGTGGTCGACGACCTCACGGTCGGCGCATCCGAGGTTGCCCCAGAACCCGGTGTACGGGCTTCTTCCGAGCCCCACGAGCTCCTCGGCCGTCATGTTCTCGAGCTGGGGCTTCTCGGTGAGCACGACGCCGAGCACTTTTGCAAGCTCCGTGGCGCGGTATTCGGAGAGGGGGCGCCCGGCGATCTCGATCTCTCCCTCCACCGGCGGAAGAAATCCCGAGAGGGTCTTCAGAAGGGTGGATTTTCCGGCTCCGTTGGGGCCGAGCAGACATGTGAACTCTCCGGAGCAGAGCTCCGAGTTGATGCCGGGGGTGATTATTATGCTGTCGCCTCCTTTTCCGCAGTAGCCTGTGGAGAGGTCGCGCATGCGGACAGTGACTTTCTTTTCCATATCATTGCGAATCATACCGCAAAGATAATAAATAAATTCCTATTATCAGTCAGACACGGAGAGGATATAGCCTTTCTTCTTGATGGAGGTGATGGATAGGCGCGGGTCGGAGAGCAGGCGGCGGATGTAGGTGATCTGCACGTTGAGGGCAAGGGAGTTGGCATAGCTTGCGTCGCCCCACACCTCATTCAGTATAGTCTCGCGCTCTACGATGCGTCCGACGTTCTCGGCAAGCATCAGCAGGATCTCGGTCTGGCGCACGGAGAGGGCATGTGGCTCGCCGTGGAATGTGAGCGAGGAGAGGTTGGGGCGGAAGAGTGTGTCGCCGAGC
Organism: uncultured Muribaculaceae bacterium; assembly: GCA_947626355.1. GTDB lineage: Bacteria > Bacteroidota > Bacteroidia > Bacteroidales > Muribaculaceae > Lepagella. The sequence continues at coordinate 27,067 of CANQRV010000010.1, read as the reverse complement.
CGGTATTCCACATCCCGGGAGGTGGTCATGCTCTCGAAGCGCTCGCTGATGCGTGCCAGAAGCTCCTCGGGATAGAACGGTTTGGGGATGTAGTCGTTGCCTTTCAGCGAGAAGCCGTGGAGACGGTCGGTCTTCTCCGTGCGGTCGGTGAGGAAGAAGATGATCACCTTTTTGTCATGCTCGCGTATGATGCGCGCCATCTCGAAACCGTCGAGCTCCGGCATGTTGATGTCGAGCAGGATGAGGTCGGGATTGAAGGCCTCATACATCTCGAGTCCGATGCGGCCGTTACCGGCGTATGCCGTCTCATATCCGGCCGCCTGGATGAAGCGCAGCAGAAGCATCGAGTTGCGGTAGTCGTCGTCGACGAGGAGTATCTTGATCGGTCTGTTCATTGCGGAAGCGTTATGGTGAAGCGGGAGCCCTCCCCTACCCGGCTCACGGCGGCTACGGAGCCGCCGTGGGCCTCCACGAGCAGCTTCACGTATGCGAGTCCGAGCCCCATGCCGGGCTGTGAGCCGGCGGAAGCCTTCCCTCTGTAGAAGCGATTGAAGATATGGCGGAGGTCGCCCGGAGGGATACCGTTGCCTGTGTCGCTGACGCTCAGGCTCACGGCTCCGTCGGCCACGACGGCATCGACGGCGATCTCCACCGTCTGGCCCGAATATTTCAATGCATTCTCCACGAGATTGGTGAGTATGTTGTAGAGATGGGAGCGGTCGGCCGAGACCTCGAGCTCCGGATCAATGGCGTTGTCGACGGCAACGCTCTTTCCGGAGGGGACGGGCACGGCAGCCGCCACGGTGTCGAATAGGGCGTGGAGGTTGACGCACTGGATATTGAGGGGAATCTGGTCTACCCTGTTGAAGGTTATGTCGCGGAGGCGTGAGAAATAGGCGGAAAGATTGTCGAGCGCCGACCTGGTGGCCGACAGTATCTCTTTCCTGGCCTCGCCGTCGGCCATCATGCCGTGGCTGCCAAGACCTGAGACACACATCTTCAGGGTAGAGACAGGACGTTTCAACTCGTGCACCATAGTGGTGATGAAGCTGTTGCGCATCCGGTCGAGACGCGTGAGCCGCATTATTGTGGCGACCTGAAACACGAGGCAGACTATCAGCAGACACGACACCAGCAGCGTGATGACGAGTGTCAGCCACATTCCCGGGAGCACATCGAAAGGATTTATCGGGCAGACTATGCTCACTGTGCGCCCCTCCAGCTGCGAATAGGGTATGGTGAGGGTGATTTCGGGCCTGAAGGGAGATGAATGGTATGCAGTGCGGATTGCCCAGACAGCGCTGTCGGCCTGCGCCATGGAGATGCGCGCCTTGATTCCCTGTGCGTCCATCACTGAGTCGAGCCCCTCGGCGATGAAAGGGGACTGGCGTTGGGTCTGGACGTTTCTCGTGGCAATCCAGGCTTCCGATTCATCCTTAGCTCCCGAAGCGTCGAAAACGGCGGAGTCGGCGGGTTCTGCTGTCTGGATCTGGGCAAGTGCGATTGCCTCTTTCTTCTGCTCCTCTGTCAAAGCGGCACCCTTCGGCAGACCTAAAAGCTCATGGGCAGAAAACAGATAGGTATATATCCTCGCTGTGCGCGTGATCCTGACGGAGTCGCCGTATTGCTGCTGGAGGGAGAAGGACGGAACGCAGAACGCGCTGTCGCTTCCTTTGTCGCGCACGGAGTCCGCTCTCGGGTCGGTATGTGTCTCCCGGAATACGTTATAGTCGTCGACACACTTCATGACCCGGTCTCTCAGGGAGCGTTCATAGTCGCTGAGAGCGAACTCATAGCGGCCGTAAAGCCAGTAGGCCTGCATCCCGAGAAAGGAGACAATGGCGATGATGGTAATGATGTAAAGCGATTTGATGCGTTTGGTCATGGTGCAAAGTTACATAAAAAAGCGGTGGTCTCCACATACTGCACCCTACAGTCTTCGCGGCAGTAATAATTCAGTAACAATTCCATAATGTTTGAGTAATGATTATTTTCGGCGTGAGGAGAAAGGCCGACGTAACTTTGCGGTGTGAAACAAAACATCAAAACGACAACGATAATGAAAAGAACACTTCTGATAATCATGGCGGCCATCACGCTGGGTGGCGCCGCGTCGGGAAAGGTATTGCGCCGCCAGCTGAGCATACTTCCCAATTCCGTGCCGGAAAGCGAGACCCTCGCCCCGGAGACAATGGAATTCGTCTACGACTACCGCTGCTGCGTCGACACCACCGGCCGGCTCGAGGACAACATCTCGAGCGACAACATGCTGCTCCAGATCGGCCCCGACGGAATGTCGAAGTTCTCCAGCTACCGCAACCTCACCGTCGACTCCATACTGATGCGCTCGAGCCGCGAGCAGATTGTAGACGCGGCCATCGAGGGGAAGCTCAGCACCGGCGAGTTCATGACCATCTACAAGAACCATCCCTCCGGACGCCTCACCCACACCGAGAAGATATGCGAGGACTGGTTTCGCTACGACGAGGATATGCCCGAATTCGACTGGGAGCTCACCGACTCGGTGACCAACGTGCTCGGCTATGAGTGTCATGGAGCCGTCTGCTCTTTTCGCGGCCGCCGGTGGACCGTATTCTATGCCGAGGAGATTCCCCTGGCCGACGGCCCATGGAAGCTGCATGGCCTCCCGGGCCTTATCATGAAGGCCTCCGACGAGAAGGGGCATTACACTTTCGAGTGTATAGGCATAAAATCGAAGGCCGACCGCCCCATCACTATCTACAAGGTGCCCTTCAACGACGTGAGCCGTCGCGACTACTACGACACGCGCCACCGCTACGAAGTGAACCCATACGCCTATTTCGAAGCCACGACAGGAGGCTCGGTCACTGTCACCGACGAGAACGGAAATCCCACGCCCGACGCCTACGACCCGATCGAGCTCCCGTTTGAATACCTTGAACTCGACTGGAAGAAATGAACCGGCATATCTATCTCATACTTTGCGCGATGCTCTGGTGGCTGCCGGCAACGGCGGCCGCCACGGGCACGCTCCACGGCCTCGTGAGCGATGTCGACAACGGAGAGCCTGTCGCCGGCGCGATAGTGAAGGCGAAAGGGGCGTTCACCACCACAGGCAGCGACGGCCGATTCTCGCTCACTCCGAAGGGAGAAGCCGATTCGGTCTCTTTCAGATGTATGGGCTACGAACCGCTAACGCTGCCCGTGACAGCCGACCTCTCCGACGTGCGCCTAAGCCGGAAGGCCACGCAGCTCAACGACGTGATCGTGGAGGCGCCCGACATATATGCAAAAGGCGACACCCTTGTCTTCAATGTGGCGAGGTATGCAAATGCGAAAGACAACGCCATCATCGACGTCATAAAGCGTCTTCCCGGCATAAAGGTGGAAGAAGACGGCACCATAAAGTATCAGGGGAAGCCCATCAACAAGTTCTACCTCGACGGCAACGACTTCATCGGCGGGCAGTATTCACTTGCCACCAACAACATATCACACGAGGACGTGAAGTCGGTGGAGGTTATGGAGCATCATCAGCCGGTGAAGGCGCTCGAGGGGATAGAGTTTCCGGAGGAGGCCGGCATCAACCTCAAGCTGAAGGAAGACGCCCGGAGCCGCTGGGTAGGAGTGGCCAAGGGCGCCGTCGGCGTCCAGCCGCTACTTTTCGACGGCTCGCTATTCACCATGCGCATGGCTCCGAGGGTTCAGAATATGCTGACCGTGAAGGCCGACAACACGGGGTGGAATCCGGCCGACGAGATCCAGGACCATGACCTCGACCTGATGTTCTCCTCCGACTACACGCCCTCTCTATGGCCGGAATATATCTCGGCCGACATGACAGACGCGCCGCTGTCGGAGCGCAGGACACGCGACAACCTGTCGTGGCTCGCCGACGCCATCACTTCCTGGAAGACGGGCGACGCGTCGATGAGGCTCAGGCTCGACTACACGGGCGACCGTCTCGATTACGGGTCGGGCGTCGTCACCGACTATCTTACTCCACAGATTCCGACCTTCGCGCAGCACGACAGCCAGCGCACGCGATGCCATGACGTGTCGGCACAGCTGTACAGCGAGACCAACAAGCGGGGCTATTACCTCAAGGACAAGCTGACCCTTTCGGGACAATGGGAAAAGTCGAACTCAGCCATCACCGGGACATACAACCTCTCACAGCGCGTCGACAGGAAGGGCTTCTCGGCAGGCAACGACCTGAAGCTCGTGAGGCGTAACGAGAAGCGGCTCTTCACTCTCAACTCGCGCAACACTTTCGGCTACCGGCCCGACCGGCTGCTGGCGGGTGGAGGCGAGGATGCGACTCAAAGGGTAGCGACCACCGATATAAGGAGCACGACAGAGACCGACTTCGGCAAGCTGACCCGCTTCTGGAAATACTATCTCACGGCAGGCGTCGACATCGACTGGCACCGGATGAACAGCACACTCTCCGGAATGAGGGAATGGGACAACAGCGGCGTCCACAACGCTTTCCTGTCGAGCCTCTACGCCTCGCCGAAAATCGATTTCGAACGTGACGGCTGGCGGCTGTCGCTCGAAGCGCCGATCAAATGGCTTCATTATTCAGTCTCCGGGCATCACGACTATATCAATGTCTCCCCCACTTTCAACGCCCGGCGACAGCTCACTGCCAAGTCGGAGCTGTCGGGGGCTCTGGCCTACCGGCTCGGCTCGCCGCAGCCTTATCTGAACATCGACGTCCCCGTGCTGTCGGACTACCGCAACCTCTTCATAGCCAAGAATCCGGACAGATACACCCATGATGTGTCGGCAGCGCTCTCATGGCGCTACCGCAATCCCATGAAGTCGCTGTTCGTCAATCTATCGACGGCCTACAGCTACCATCGCAGCGCCATCATGTCAAGCCAGCTCTTCATCGATGATTTCATCATCTCGACCTACGCCGACAGGCTGTCGCATAACGACACCTGGAGCCTGAAAGGGGGGCTGAGCAAGGGATTGGGCCACAGCCGCATGGTGGTGGGTGTGGATGCCGACGCGTCGCTGGCCTCGGCCTCGTCGATGTGCGACGACGCAGTCGTTCCGTATAAACAGGTGTCGGTGGGTGTGAGGCCCTATTTCAGAGGCAGCCTGCTCAGATGGCTCTCGATGAACTATGAGGCGGAATACGGTTTCTCAAGGCTAAATGTGGATGGAGATGTTGACCGACACCACACGCTGCGCCAGAAGCTCTTCGTCACTGTGATTCCGAGCGACATCGTGCAGCTGACGGCAGGAGCCGAGCATTACCTCACGGCGTTCTCCGGCGGCCGGACAGCGTCGCTGGTATTACTCGACGCGTCGGCTGTGTGGAGGGTCAGTTCAAGAGTGCGGCTGTCGCTCACCGCCGACAACCTCCTCAACCGCCGCAGCTACGAATACGTGAGCTACGGCACGCTCTCCACCTCGCGCCATACGTTCCGCATCCGGCCCCGAGCCCTGCTCCTCTCCGCGCAGCTCCGCTTCTGATAATTTAAGAATGTCTGTTTATCTGGAATCAGTCTATCTCTCCTGATATTTGATTGAAGAGTTTTTCGTAATCTACAATTATTCGTTCAATATCAGTTTTCAACTCAGGGATATGTCGTTTTACAAGACTCCAGAGAAATTCCGGCTGCACATTATCGTAAGCATGTATTATTCTGTTGCGGGTGTCGATTATGGCTCTTGCGTTCGGTATATTCAGTGAAGGGTCTGTCTTTCTGATTCTATTGATGGCCTCACCCATTATCTCCACTTTACGTTCAACGACACATCTCCGCATGATGTCTTTTTCAAACAGATCATATCTGTTTGGGAAATCGACAAAGCAACTCTGCATCTCAGTGATCGCGTCCAAGACATCCTGTAGATATGTCAATACTTCCTCTTCAGCCATAGATCATCTGCTTTGTACGGTTGACATTCGCTATGAAGTATTTGTTGCGTAGGCCTTTTTCCTCAATCAAATCCACTCGCCGGTTAAAAAGCAGCTCTAAAGCGTCACGCAGTCCGAAATAATTGCCGACATAATCAAATTTGTCGTGATCCACTGGTTCAAAGTCGACAAGAAGGTCCACATCACTCTGGTCGCTGAATCTATCGGTCAGGATAGATCCGAACACGGCAAGCGTCCTAACCTTATGCTTGCGGCATAGGTCTGTGATGCGTTGGAGGTTCATCTCAATCAATTTCATAAGTTACGGCATTACTGTTGCAAAGATAACAATTATTTCTATAATACATGCCACACACGTATTGAGTATTTGTGCGTGTACTATAATAAAAATTTGCCGTGCCGGCAACGTGCAGCAATTATTTCGCGGCCGGTCTTAAACATTCACAGCCATGGCATGCCCCTCTATGGCTTGCGTCGGGAGGCGGCTTTGAAGGGCGAGAGGGCGGAAGTGGGGGCACCACGGTCGAAGCAGCCGAGGGTGTAGCCCCCGTTGTAGCCGGCGGGCGCCTGCGGCTCCCAGTAGAATATCCCCTCCACGTCGGCCGTCATCATCCTGGCGAGCATGTCGCGGCAGGCCTCCGGACGGTCGTTGGGGATACCGGTCTCGCATATCATCACCGGCTTGCCGTATCGGCGCTTGAGATAGCCGACATTGGCCGCGCAGGCATCGGCAGCCTCGCGCCAGTCCTGCTTCTCCCAGTCGTAGGGGTAAAGCGACATCCCGATCATGTCGAATCTGCCGCCGTTGGCCGCGAGGATGTCGAGCAGCCGGTCGTAGCGCCACTGGTCCTCTCCCTTGTCGAGATGCACGATCACCTTGGCATCCGGGAAGACGCCCTTCACGGCATCGTGGCCGGCATTGACGAGGCGCGTGAGCTGCGCGGGATTGTCGACGGAGCCGTCGGGCAGAAGCATACCCGGCGTTATCTCGTTGCCTACCTGCACCCATTCCGGCGTCACTCCCGCCCTCTTCAGGACCGAGAGCGTCTCCGAGATATGACTCGCCACGGCCCACTCCAGCGCCTCGCCGGTGAGTCCGCGCCACGCAGCGGGCTTCTCCTGGTGTTCGGGATCGGCCCACGTATCGGAGAGATGGAAATCAATCATCGTGCGCAGTCCGAGCGCCTCGGCTCTCCGGGCTTTCGCCACCACGTCACTCATGCCACACCAGCCGTCGGCAGGATTGACCCACAAGCGCAAGCGGATGGAGTTGACGCCGCAATAATCGCGCAGCAGCTGCATGCACTCCGTCTGGCGCCATTCGGGCGCGGGAGTGTAGAAGCGCAGGCCCTCCGACTCCATCTTCGTGAGCCAGCTCACGTCGGCGCCGCGTGCGAAGCCTGTCTCCTTTGCCGGTGGTGTAGGGGTCTCGGTAGCGGGCTCATCGGGCACAGAGGGCTCGTCGGGGCTGTCGCTGCCGCATGAGGGAAGGATGGATGAAGTGATGAGGAGTAAAGCCGACGCCAGGGCCGGCAGGATGTGTTTCGTTCGCATCTGATGGGATTATATCTTGTTGCTTCAGTCGTTGTCTTATCGGATAACGGCCCGCACGCCGATTTATTTGGAATCCGATGGATTCTTGATGTGCGTTGTGTGAAATGGATCAAAGGATTATTACCGAATTTTTTGTATCTTTGCCAAATGTCAGGATGTATCCCGAGATAGCCATAAGGGAGATATGCGCCAACATGATTATCCATCAGGACTTTAACGTGCTTGGATTTCCCATGATTGAGATTTACTCTGACCGCGTCGAAATTTCTTCACCGGGCCAGCCCTTAATCAGCACTGACAGATTCATTGACGAATACCAATCACGCAATGAAGAACTTGCGGACATCATGCGGAGAATGGGCTTCTGCGAAGAAAAAGGCAGCGGTATGGATAAAGCACTTACGGCAATCGAGAAATATCAACTGCCTCCTATAAAATAGCGAGTATCCGATATTCGTACTACCATAATACTCTCGGCGTTCAAGAAATGGAGTAATACATCCAAAGAGGAGCGTGTCATGGCGTGCTACCAACACGCCTGCCTCAAGTATCTCGCCAATGAAATGCTTACCAACAAATCTCTTCGTGAAAGACTAGGTGTTGATGAGAAAAATTATCCCCTTATTTCAATTGTGATAAAGGAGGCGATGGCTCAGGGACTGATAAAAGTCGGTACACCGGAAGGGACTAATCGCAGGGACATTGCTTATATTCCGCACTGGGGATAGTTCATGTAATTTCATGTAATGGATTGTCTGGATTTCATTGAGACAGGATAAGACTGTCAATCATATATATTAGAATATAAGGCAGTTCCAACCAAGAGGTTGAAGTATGCCTCATGTATATTTCCTGACTTCGTCATTGCGTCACCCGAAACACCCAAGTGGTCAAAAAGCGGCTTCAGCGACTTGTGCTCGGGAGTCAGAAGCATTGTACGGGTGAGCATAGAGCCGTTCAAGGGCAATCTCAGCCGGACGGTGGTGATGGCCCTGGCGATTTTCAGAGCGGTGTCCACACTCATATCAAGGCCAACTCCATAAATAATGCGTTCAAGTTCCTTATAGATTTCATAGGCTACGAAACACAGGCAGACATGCGCTTCAATCCTGCGTTCGGTGAAGTGGAATATCGGTCTGGTCTCAATTGTGCCTTTGGATATGCGAAAAGCACGCTCTACAACCCAAAGTCCCCTGTATTGTGTCAACCACATCCTTGGGTTGAAGATTGGTGTTGGTGACATATCCTTTCAGACCATCCCATTGTTCATCCTCCCTGATCTTATCCTCGTGTATGCTGACAGCCACATCGTTCATTTCCGGAGCGCGGCAGTTCTATATTGCGCCTGATCATGAATCCGGAGTCAGCGACTACAATGAAATCATCAAGGCCGAATCTTCGCTTGAAGTCATCGATGATGGGAATCATCGTGTAACTCTCATATTGCGCGCCGTTGAAGATGTTGTATGCCAGAGGATATCCGTTCTCGCACACAAGCAGTCCCAGAATAATCTGCGTTTCCGAGGTCTTGCCACCATGCTTGTCGACCACTACGACGCTTGTCGTGCCTGATCTGCTCTTCTTTTTGCGGACAAACATGCCGCAAATATAGTGATTTTCTTCTGAAGATCATCAGGTCGTAATAGAGTGGCTTCACACGGAGGTTGCCGGTGTCGGGGAATGTCTCCTCAAGAGCCATGAACGCATCCGCATCATGTCCTTTGGTGATATATGCCTTAGCCAGATCATACCAGCCGGCTACTCGCTGAAGTGTGTCGCGGGAGCTCTCGATGACAGAACCGGCATATCTGATGGCTGAATCGGCATCGGTATAGAGATACCTCCTGAACAGCTCCTCATATATGCCATTGACACGATTACTGCCGGAATCTCCTTTCTGCAGAGCCGTAGCCAGCTGACGCTTTATGGAATCGGTCTGACGTTCCGTTTCCGCCTTCACATCATCAAACCGTCCGATTGCCATATCGAGCCTTTGCAACGACAGCTCCGTTTCCTCGTCAAGAGCCTTCTCCTGACGACAGTAAGCCACCAGCGGTAACAGGCATAAGACAATTACGACACCGATGGCGGCGCGTTGGAGGTTCATTTCAATCAATTTCATAGCTTATCGCGTTGCAGCTGCAAATATAGCAATTATTTCCGACTTAAAGGCCTTAGCCCCGGATTTCTATGGAATGGCTCCGGAAGCTGCTGATGCGTGTAGGCCAGCCATGTGTGAAGAAATCTTTCACGCCGGATATTTGCCGATTAGCGGCGCATGTGGTAATTTTGCAATGCAAATGGGTGGCCCGTCCTTATGGCGCCCCCATGGGATTAGTACATCTTCTCGGCAATTCGGCGGCAGCGGCTGCTTAAAAAGATGGATCGGCTGTTAGTCCCTTCAAAACCATTGAATCCTTTTGCATCCCGATTGCAAAGCTTTTGTTTAACGCAAAACAATTGTGCCAGCAATGGTTAAGAAGGTATATTGTATCCCTGCGGACCGACAGTCCGCACCCTCACACGACGTCGATTCCGACAATACCGCAGTCCGCGACAGCGATATCTGCACCGAACGACCGGCTGCCGGGCCGAGAATAGGACGGCTAATAGAGCAGGAGCTGCGCCGCCAGGAGCGGACAGTGAGCTGGCTGAGCCGCAAGATACACTGCGACCGCCGCAACATCTATTTCATTTTCGAGCGCGACACCATCGACACCGGGCTCCTCCTGCGCATATCGCGGGTGCTCGGCGTGGACTTCTTCGCCTGTTATTCCCGGCTGTTGCTAAGCGAGTCATTGTCAGCCATCAAGGAATGACCGGACGAAAAATATGAGTAATATTATTTCACACTGTAGAGAAACAAGTCTTCATTCGATGATGGAAATCAATCTAAAATAATCAGCTACCTTTGCATTATTAACCAGACAACAGAAAAAAATGGCAAAAAAATCAGCGATAAGCGGTGAATACATCATCACCGTGGAAGACAGCGGCACAGTGCGCGTCTGCAAGATATACGACAACGTGATGGGCTCTCTGCGCGAGATCGCCGAGTCGAAGGGCTTCGCCATCGACCCCAAATGGAACACGCAGGAGACCGGACGCCGCATAGTGAACGAATTCGGCGACGGCAAGATGGCCGAGATCGGGGAATATGTAGTGACGCGCCGCGACTCGGGCAAGATCGAGACCTACCGCACCTACGCCAATACGCTCGGGGCACTGCGAGAGATAGCCGCCCAGATAGGCTTCGAAATCAACGAGAAGTCAAACACACGCCAGAACGGGTCTAAGCTCGTAGACTTCATCAACGCCAGCAAGTAACCTTTCATCACAATATAATCACCATATAACCTCCACATAGTATGGCAGTAAAGACAACAGCGGCCGGAAAGATGGACAAGCGCACCAAGGAGTATAAGGAGCTCAAGGCGCGTCTGGTCAAGGCCCGGGCCGCCAAAGCTAAATCGGGAGCGAAGAAGACCCAGACCACTCTGAAGAAGACAAAGAGCGGCAAGGTCGACAAACGCACCAAAGAGGGCAAGGCGATATGCGCCCGCATGGCCAAAGCCCGCAAGAGCAAGAACTCACTCCTTAACCGCATCAAACGACTTTTCAGATGAAGACAGCACCCAACACTATCGCGTCGCTGCTCGCAGCCTGCATCTGGGCCGACGGCGAATATGAGGAGGTGGAACGCACCACCGCAGAGGAAGTGGCCGAGGCGTTCGGCCTCGACGATAAAGACTTCCACAAATATATGACAGCCGCCATGGTGGAGGTGCAGAACCTCTCGCCGGAGGCAGCTACCACCTACGCCGTGAAACATGCCGAGAAGGTCGACCCGGAAGACACCGGAGAGGTCTATCAGGCCATCATGCAGATGATGCTCTGCGACGGCGTGCTCACCGCAGGCGAAGTCCACAACCTCCTCGCCATGGCCGAGGCTCTCGACATCGACCGCAACTCCGCAGTGTTGATGCTCTGCGACATGGTGAAGACGGAGCCGGAGCTCGAGGTATCGTTTGAGTCTGACGACGAAGAAGAATAATCACTCACCAACATGAATTGAATGCCGGATAGGGCCACCGCTTCTCCCGTGAGCGATTACGGCCATATCCGGCAATCAACCAATCCCGAAATTATGGATCTATCATCTCTGGGAAACATAGCAAAAACCGTAATCGACAACAAAGATACCCTCGCCGAGGGAGCGAAGTCGCTCACAGGAATGTTTCGGAAATCTCCGAAACAGGAGAAGCCGGACGTCTCCTCTCAAGCAGCGTCCTCCACTCCAGCCATCGATTCCTCTTCATATAGCCCGGGGCTCGAACGCATGATCGCCCTGGCTTTAGAAGACGGCAACCTTACAGATGAGGAAGTCGCGCTGCTGGTGAAACGCGCCGAAAAAGAGGGTGTGGATCCGGATGAATTCGAGTTCGACCTACGTATGCGGATGAAGGCACGCGAGAAGGCTGCGGAGAAGATGCGCGACATCAATCCGGTAGAGGCGCTTTCCAACGCTTTCAAGGCGATAGAGCGGAATGCCACGCCAAGCCGCAAGGCCATAGACGGAGGGGCCCTCAGCTCGGCCCTGGCCCTGATTCCCGGAGTAGGACAGGCAGCCGCCGTAGGAGGTCTCGTGGCTTCATTCATCGAGTCACCCTCCAACCGCAACGAGCTGAAGGCCGAGATCATCAGGGTATTTGCGATTCCCGACAGATGCGACCATCTACAGCAGTTCATATCATACGCCTCCTCACAGATTACGGAGGAGCATAAAAAACGGCACGGCAGGTCATCGCTGAAAAGCATGATCTCGTCTCTCGCCATGGGCGAGGAGCTTGACATAATACCCATCTGGGAAAGCAAGCTGGAGGAAGCATGCGACAAAGCCACTGCCGCATATCCTGACAACGAACTTATCATGAAGAGCGTGCGGAAAAACCGTCCCACACTCCTCAACAAGCTCCGCAACGGCCTTATGGAGCTTGACGAGCTTGAAGACTATCACGGCCCGATGCCTCAGGATCCGGAAGACCTGGTGGGCATCGTGGAGCTGCTGTATACCAGAAAGCAGGGCGGATCAGACGACTGGGACGACCTCAAAAAAATCCATGCCGAATACTATGCCCGCGCGGAAAGGGCCGTAGCCAAAGAAAGCCCGCTCAACCAGCGTCTACAGAAATGCAAGGTCAGGAAATTCGGTCTCTTCTAAAACCGTCACTCCCTCCAAAAGACAAAATCCATGGCACTATCACCAGCACGCAAGGCTAATATCGAGAACATCAAGGCCGTAATCGAGTCCCTGAAGGGGGATATCGAGCGCTACAACCGCACAATCAAGGCCAACAACTCCAAGACCGGCAGCAAGTCGGCCGGCGACTATGCTAAAAAGATGAAGAAAATCGCCCAGGAAAAAATCAAGGACCACCGCGCGCAAATCGCATACCTGCGCAAGCAGGGATAGACTCACCTAAATGGGAATCTGGAAAGGCCTTCTCGCCCTGCTCGGGCTAAATATCCTGACCGGCGGCGACCTGCTTGATGGCCGCAAGGGGGGCATAGGATGCGGATGGGTGATGATATTCATCATTATCTTCTTTCCATTCTGGCTTATTTACAAATTACTCAGACTGATATTCAGAAAAAGAAAATGAGGATACCCGGACTGTCGTTTTCATGGAAGAGGGCCGTGGGCATCTCAGGCGCCAGGCAGAAGATAGCCCACGCCACGGGAATACCGACCACCCGCCACGGGCTGGAGCGGAAGATAGGCGCTATGGTATTGGGAGCCCTCCTCGGCAAGAAAAAGAGAAGATGAGCTTAAAGGATCTGCGGCGTAAGCTGGCCGTACTGTTCGACGACCGGCTTGAGACACGCATCTGGCACAATGTGATGGATTATCTCATCATCACGATGATAATCGTGAGCACTGTCGAGATTTTCCTCTCCACCTTCGATCTCGACCCGATGCTGCGCAAGGTGCTCCGCTGGGTCGATATCGTCACGCTGGTGTTTTTCACCATCGAGGTGAGCCTCCGCATCTGGGTGGCTCCGGAGCTCGACGTCCGCTACAAGGGACTGAAGGGGCGGCTGAGATACTGCTTCACGTTCCACGGCTTCATCGATGCTGTAGCCACCTATCCATACTGGTTTCAGTGGCTGCTGCCGATTCCGGTGGGATGGATCAGGGTGCTCCGTATAAGCCGCGTCATGAGGCTGATGCGCGTGTCGCGCTACATGAAGTCGTGGCGTCTGCTCTCCGACGCCATCCGCGAGAAGCGCCGCGAGCTGCTGATCTCCATGCAGTTTCTGCTCGTGGTCACCTTCATCCTCGCCCTCGTGCTCTTCTTCTTCGAGCATGACGCGCAGCCCGACGTCTACGACAACGGGTTCTCTCCTGTGGCATGGGCATTCGCACAGTATATCGGAGACCCGGGCGGGTTCGGCGACACGCCCCCGGTCACGCTTCCCGGCAAGATCATAGCCTGCGTTGTCGGACTTCTCGGCATCGCCATCGTGGCCGTGCCGGCCGGTATCCTCGGCGCCGGCTTCACCGAGGCCATCGAGAAGGAGAGCCATAAGGAGCAGCTCGAGGAGAACAGGGAGAAGCTGCGCCTGAGCTTCGAGCGCAAGCTCGACCGCCCCACGAGATACCAGATAGTGCCTCCCTACCGCACCATCACCCATATCCAGTCGCGCCAGGGCATGACCGCCGATGATATCATCAACGCCGTGAACGAGACGCCCGGCTACCGGCTCGTGAACCTCTCTTCGACCCAGCCGGTGGAGGCCCATGCGGCCGATGTGCTCGCCGTGGAGCATTTCCGTTTCAACCGTCCTTACGGGCTGCTGATCGACCGCCAGTCGCCCGTCACGATCATCGCCCCGTCGAGCTTCATCGACGACTGCACCTGCTTTTTCGCCTATTATCTGGCCAAAACCGGCGGCTTCAACCTCATCAGCCGGGAGTTCGGGAAGAAGGCTCCCTACCGCTCCTATTTCATCCTGAAGGAGGGCGGGCGCGAGGAGGGAGAGATGGAATTCCTTGAGGATGTGGAGCGGCTGCTCAACCGCCCGGGGGCATGGTCGGTGACCTTCCTGATAGCCAGCGGAGCCGCGGAGCCTGAATATCCCACGCAGGTGCATGTCGGCACCGGCAACGCCAACGGGGTGACCGACTCGATAGGCGACCTGATCCACGACAAGGAGAGGTTCACGGCGTTCTACGACTCCCTTAGCAGCACCCTGGCAGAGGAGTTCGGCATGAAGTGCGACCGCGACCGATATCACAATACCTCCAATCCACGCCTGCTCTTCCGCCAGCTGTCGATGCCTGCCGACAGCAACGACATCGTGCTGAGGGTGGCGTGGAGCGCGGCCCTCTGGGATTCGCGCCGCATCGCGCTGGCGCGGACGATCGCCTCCGTGCTCAACAAGACGATCCTCGGCCGCGACGGCAATCCCGACGACGCCTCCCTCAAGGTCAAGGCCATCGGCTACGACTAAATCAGCCCCTCTGGGGCGGCAGGGGGCCTTCCAGAGCGGTTTTACGATAAATGAACCAGAGAGCCGATTTCGTAATACCGGAATGCTATATAGACACGAATCTCGTTGAGACTCTGTCACGCACCGATGGCTGCAATCATCAGAAAGGCTGCAATCAGGTAGCAAAGGTAATGAAGGAGATAGCCACCTTCTGACCCACGGTCCAACACGACATAAGAGGGGCGTCTCCGCTATGAGGACGCCTTTTTATGGCTTAGGCATGCAGGGGATATGCACACGGAGTCATCTTTTTGGGGGCGTGGGACGTTATAGGTGTATATTCCACACAAGCCCTCTAATGAGTCAAGGTTATGAACGGGAGATTCCACAAATGGCGCAAGGCACTGAAGGTAGTGGCCATCACCACAGCATCGCTGCTCGTGCTGGTCATCGTGCTGGTGGCCGGATTCACCCTCTGGCTCACGCCGGCTCATCTCTCATCCCTCGTGGAACGCCGCGCCAGCGAGTACTTCAACGCCGACTTCAAGGTCGACAGCATACAGTTCACCTTCTGGAGCACGTTTCCGCGCCTCGAGCTGGCCGTAGGACCGATAACCGTCGTGTCGCGCAACCTCTGCGACATCTCATCCGAACAACGCGCCAAGCTCCCTTCCGGCTGCGACTCCCTCGCCTCCGCCTCCGGCCTCCGGGGAAGCATCAATATCCTGCGCCTCGCCGCCGGAGACATATTCCTCAGGGATATAGAGGTCGACTCGCTGCGACTCAACATAGTGGCACTCAACGACTCGCTCAACAACTACGACATCCTGCCCGAAACGACCGACGAAAGCTTCAGGATACCTTATTTCTCCACCAATTACGCCCGACTCAAAGCGCCTCAGCGCATCGACTACTTCTCGGCCGCCACGCAGACACGCATCAACGCCGTCGCCGACTCCGCGAGCATGCGCCGCCAGAAAGGCAACGGCGACTCCTACACCCTGAAATTCAACGGCCACATCTCGGCAAAGGTCGACAGCCTGCTTCTGCTCCGCGACTTTCCCTTTGAGCTCGACGGCGACATGGGGCTCGCCTTCCATCCCTTCTCGCTGCGCCTCAGCGACTACAGCGTGACTCTCGGCAACACCCGCGGCCACATCAACATGAAGCTCGCCCTCGGCCAGCAGTCGCAGATCGACAATTTCATCTACAAGATCGACACATTCGACCTGATGCGCCTTCTCGACTACATCCCCGAGCGGCATCTCCCCTATCTCAGCGGCCTCGACGCCGACATATCCCTCACCACCTCGGCCCGGCTGATCACACCCTACCGGTTTTCCAGCACCGCCCTCCCCTCGCTGGAGGTGGATTTCGATGTCGACGGAGGAAAGGTGGGCTATACCCTCTCGGAGCGCGAGACCTACTCTCTGAGCGACATAGAGATGAGCGCACGCCTCTTCTTCGACGGGAGGCATCCCGACAGCAGCAGTCTCACCATCTACAGATGCTCTCTGGGCGGCGAAGGCACACGCATTGACCTCCAGGGCACCATCAGCGACCTCACAGGCGGCAATCCGCTGGCCGACCTGCGCCTTCAGGCCGACGCCGACCTCACTGCCGCCGGCAGAAGCATCGGAAGCCTGCGCCCCTACTCGCCCCAGGGGCGCATCACCACCGACACCCGGATGCGGTTCCGAATCTCCGACGCCACCAGATCCGGCCTGACCGACATATGCCTCAACGGCAAAATAAGACTCGACAACGCCAGCATCTCCCCTGCCGCGGCCACCGCCGTGAGCGCCAGACATCTTGAAGTGGACTTCACAGCCGCGGCAAACCGTCTTTCAGACAGAATCCTTGAAAACGGCATGGTCGCCTTCAAGGCAAACGCCGACATCGTCTCCCTCAAGGGAAACGCCTGCCGGGCATCGCTCCGCGGACTCGCCGTCACAAGCCGCGACGACTCACGCCACACCTTCGTCTTCTCAAACGGGGCGAAAGCGCCGCTGATGTTTCAGTTCGACATGCAGGCTGCCGGCGCCACCCTCGACATGCCTGACGAC
Source organism: uncultured Muribaculaceae bacterium (assembly GCA_947626355.1). Classification (GTDB taxonomy): domain Bacteria; phylum Bacteroidota; class Bacteroidia; order Bacteroidales; family Muribaculaceae; genus Lepagella. Next base: position 10,072 of record CANQRV010000010.1, on the reverse strand, counting down.
ACCATCCACATCGAGGCGACGGGAGTGACGGGCATCAACCGCATATCGGGCGGCAAGGCCAATGCGCGGCTTCTCGCCCGAAGCGTGGGCATGCGTCTCAACGGCACCGACATCTCCGTGTGTGACGCAGACCTCTGCGGCAACTTCAGTCTCGCCGACACACTGCACGACATAAGGCCAGACCACTTACATGCCGACGCGTCAACGGCCGACCGACAGGGCCTGGCCACAGCAGCCCATTCTCCGGAATATCTTGTGTGCCGTCTGCCCGAAAAGGCAGCCGACTTCTTCCGGCACGCCATACTCGACGCAAGACTCAAAACAGGAGGCGCGAAAATACTGAGCCGCGCCTTCCCGCAGCCCGTGACGCTTGAAGGCCTCGACATCTCGACCGACCTCGACACCCTCACCATACACCGGCTGGACGCCAGGAGCGGCATCTCGGCATTAACCCTCAGCGCACGCGCCGACAACCTGCGCCGCTTCCTCGGCTTCGCGAGCCCCCAGCGCCTCGGATTAGACCTCTCCCTCGACATCGACACGCTGGGCATCAACAACATGACACACGTCTACAAAAAGGGCATCGGCGCCGGGCGTCAATCCGCCTCACAGCAGCCACCAGACAGCACGGCCGCCAATGCCTCCGACAACGTGGCGCTCCTTATCCCGCGCAACATCGACGCCCGCATCAAGGCCTCGGCAAAGGAGACGGTCTACACCAACCTCCACCTCTACGACCTGGGCGCATCGATCGGAGTGGCCGACGGAAAGGCCGACATCAGCCACCTCCGCATCAGCTCCGACTTCGGCCACGCCGACCTCTCGCTGCTCTACGACACCTCCGACATAGAGATGATGCGCATGAAGCTCGCCCTCGCCATCAAGCAGATCGACGTCACAAGGTTTTTCGAGAATTTCCATACCCTGCTGCTCATGATGCCGGCGATGAAAAACCTCTCCGGGTATGTCTCGGCGGAATGCGAGGGCGATATGCTGCTCTTTCCCGACATGAACATCAACGTGCCGTCGCTGAGGGCCGACGTCAGCGTGCAGGGACGGCAGCTGAAAGTTCACCAGAACCATTTCATCCGCCGCATCACGAAGATGATGTTTATCCGCACCTCGCGCGACATCCACATCGCCAACATCAACGCCCACGCCACAGTTCACGCCAATCTCCTGACGCTCTATCCTTTCCGGCTGGACTTCGACCGCTACCGCCTGCGCATAGGAGGACTCAACAATTTCAACGGGCGACTGCACTATCAGATCGGAGTGCTGGATTCTCCCGTGCCCTTTCCATTCGGAATAAATATCACCGGCATGTTCCACAATCCGGAGCTAAGGTTTGGCGGAGCCGGCCTCAATCCCGACAAGGGGCTGGCGATCTCTTCATCGATAGAGGAAAACAATCAGGTGAACCTCGTGAAAGAGCTTCGCCACTATCTGCGCGTCTTCATCGACACGGCGGCCAAGGCCGATACCATACCGGGCTTCAGCCTGTAGCGGCCACCTTCCGAAGGAAAGCCCACCGGCATGAAAACGAGGGGGCGGATTTCTCGCGGAATCCACCCTCTGATAAGTCGCAAGCGCCGCAGGATTGCCGCAGACGTCAATGCAGGCTTTCTGAATCAAAAGATTCAATGTACCATTATTCAACCAAACATACACCGGAGACCCGTCAGAAGAATGCCCCGGTGCCTTTCGGCACGCTCACGCGTGCCTGAGGAAATCTTGATAATATCTTCGCAAATCCCATAACGGCCGCGCCATGCCCTCACGGCTTGGCTCAGGCCCCGGAACCCGCTGTATAACCTTGTTTTGTGTTTTCGGCTGCAAAATTAACATTTTTTTATCCATCGGCCAAATGTATCGTGAAATCTTTTTCTCCGGAGAGGTAAAACAGGCTTATGAAAGTCCTCATGATTGACAAATGAAAGGTGGCATAATTCAAGTAATTTTTGTAATTTTGCGGCATGAAACGCCGAACACCCGACATCATCACCCTGCTGCGCGCCACAGCGGCCGCCATCCTCGCCCTCATCCCGGCGTGGGGAACGGTCGTGGCAAACGATTTCCTATGGGACGTGGACTTCGGCTCGGTGTTCGACAACCGCGAGGGCGACGACAACATAATGCCCGCTAAAACCATCATCTTCACCCAGCTGAGTCCGGAGATCGGCATCGGCTTCAACGGCGCCCGCGACGCCCTGAAGGGTGGAGTGGTGTGGACCCAGCCCATCGGCTGCGAATGGGACGGCGCCAAGGTGTCGCCGACACTCTACTACCAGCACACCGGCTCCCGCTGGCGCTTCGCCATGGGAATGCTCCCCCGACACCTCATGCGCGAGAAGCTCCCCGACTTCCTCTGGAGCGACTCGCTGACCTATTACCAGCGCAACATACGCGGCGTGCTCGCGGGCTATGACTTCCCCAACGGATTTCTCGAAGCCTACCTCGACTGGCGGGGCCTCCAGAGCAAGACGCGGCGCGAGGCCTTCAACATCGTGTTTCACGGCCAGTATGCCCCTCAGGGCAAGACATTCCTCGCCGGAGGACACGTGATGATGAACCATTACGCCCTCACCGAAGACGCTCCCGACGACCAGCACATCGTAGACAATTTCATGATACACCCCTATGCGGGAATAAACATCACCGGCAGCACGCCGCTCGACAGCATATCGGCGCGAGCCGGGCCACTGCTCACCATCGAGCGCAACCGCGCCCACGACCACTGGCGCACTCCCCTCGGCGCATGGCTCGAGGTCAAGGCCCGGTGGAAATGGCTCGGGGTCTCCAACACCCTCTACGCCGGCGGAGCGCAGATGCCCAGCTTCAGGGAGTTCGGCTCGCAGCTCTATCAAGGAGAGCCCTACTATCAATGCTCCTTCTACGACCGCGTGCGCGTCTTCGCCGACATCATAAGGAACAACACAGTGGACCTCCGCGCGGAGCTCGACTTCAACTTCACAGGCAATACCTTCATCTTCTATCAGAAAATCACGCTCGGCGTGAACCTCGGTGGAAAGGTCAGACCCGGCAGATAACCTGTAGCCTGGCCTCCCGAGCGGCCGCGAAGGCGCGCTTCTTATAAAGGGAAACACAACCAAACAACCAACATCAAATACCAACTGAATAAAAACTCTACCCGCTGTCATCATGATAACGACAATGCTTGTAATCTTCATCCTGGGCTACCTCATGATAGCCCTGGAGCACGTGGTGGGCATCAACAAGGCCACCTTTGCCCTGATAATGTGCGGCATACTCTGGGCGGTGTATGCCATGCTCGGCCACGACGCCTCCCTCTCGACCGACATGGTGGAGGCCCTCGGCGACACCTGCGAGATCGTGGTGTTTCTCATAGGCGCCATGACCATAGTGGAGCTCATCGACCGCTACGGAGGCTTCCAGATCATCGTGAAACACATCCACGCCTCCGACAAGCGGAAGCTTATGTGGATCCTCGTGCTCGTGGCTTTCTTCATGTCGAGCATCCTCGACAACATGACCACCACCATAATAATGGTGATGATGCTCAGGCGCATGCTGCGCGACCAGAAAGAGCGCTGGATCTTCGCCTGCGTCATAGTGCTGGCCGCCAACGCCGGCGGCGCCTGGAGCCCCATCGGCGACATCACCACCATCATGCTCTGGATGAAAAACTACGTATCATCGGTCGACCTCATCGTCAACCTGCTTCTCCCCTCGCTCGTCTCCGTGCTCGTGCCGACGCTGCTCGCCAGCCGCCTTGTGGGCGCCACACCTGTGGAGACCCTCAACGCCCAGGACTCCCGCGTGGGGTATAACCTCTACGAACACCACCGCGGGCTCTCGATGCTGATCTTGACATGCGGCGTGGCCGCCCTTCTCTTCGTGCCGGTGTTCAAGGCCGTGACCCATCTGGCGCCGTATATGGGCATCCTGCTCTCCCTGGGAGCGCTCTGGCTGCTCACCGAGGTCATAGTGTCGCGCTACAGCCTCGACGACAAGATGGAGGGAAGGATATCGCAGGTGGTGCGCAACATCGACATGTCGACCATCCTCTTCTTCCTCGGCATCCTGATGTCGGTGGGCGCGCTCGGACAGGCCGGCATGCTCCGTGAGCTCGCCGCATGGCTCAACGAGACATTCCACAGCGTGTATCTGATCAACGGCCTCATCGGCATCCTCTCGTCGATCGTCGACAACGTGCCGCTGGTGGCGGCCTGCATGGACATGTATCCGGTGACCACCGACGCAATGGTGGCTGCAGCCGCCGACCCGGCATACACGGCGCTCTTCATCGAGGACGGCCTCTTCTGGCATCTGCTGACATTCTGTGCCGGCGTGGGCGGCAGCCTGCTGATCATCGGCTCCGCCGCCGGCGTGGTGGCCATGGGCATCGAGAAGATACCCTTTACCTGGTATCTGCGACACATCACGCTGCTGGCGCTCGCCGGCTATCTCAGCGGCATGGCCGTGATATGGCTGGAGACGCTGCTCTGACGGCGACCACACTACATAATAATAATATATACAAGAGCCGGCCGCGTCTGAAAGAAGACGCGGCCGGCATTCTTTATCGCATTACGGACGGAGATCAGCGGAGGGGCTTGATGTCGAGCTTCACCGGACGAATCATGTTCTCGGGAGCGAGGATCTCGTCGATCTGCTCCTTCGAGAGGATACCCTTCTCAAGCACGAGGTCGTAGACGCTTCTGCCTGTGGCGAGGGCTTCCTTCGCGATCTCGGTGGAGTGGTCGTAGCCGATCACGGGGTTGAGGGCCGTCACAATGCTGATGCTGTTGCGCACGTTGGCCATACACTTCTCCACATTGGGAGTGATGCCCTCCACGCAGTATTTGCGCAGGGTCTCGAAGCCGTTGATCATGATGTCGACGCTCTCGAAGTCACACTGGGCCATGATAGGCTCCATGGCGTTGAGCTCCATCTGTGCGGCGTCGCCGGCCATGGTGACGCAGAGCTCGTTGCCCATCACCTTGTAGCAGATCTGGCTCATCACCTCGGGGATTACGGGGTTGACCTTGCCGGGCATGATCGACGAGCCGGGCTGGCGTGCGGGAAGGTTGAACTCGCCGAGACCACAGCGCGGGCCGCTGGCGAGGAGACGGAGGTCGTTGCAGATCTTGTTGACCTTCACAGCAAGACGCTTGAGGGCCGAGGCGTAGCCTACGAGGCAGGAGGTGTCGGAAGTGGCGCCCACGAGGTCGGCGGCGAGACGGATGTCCCAGCCGGTGATGTCGCGGAGGGCCTCGACGCATGCCTCGGCATATCCGGGCTCGGCGCAGATGCCTGTGCCGATGGCGGTGGCGCCCATATTGACGGTGAGGAAGTCGGCGGCTGCCTCGTCGAGATGCTTGATCTCATCCTCGAGGATGGAGGCGAAGCCGTTGAACGTCTGGCCGAGTGTCATGGGCACGGCATCCTCGAGCTGGGTGCGGCCAATCTTAACGATATGGGCAAACTCCTCGCCTTTCTTGCGGAAAGCGGCGATGAGGGTGCGGAGATGCGGGATAAACTTGAGGTGGGTGAGATACATGCCCATATGGATGGCCGTGGGATATGCATCGTTGGTCGACTGCTCGGCGTTGACATGATCGTGGGGTGAGCAGTATTCGTATTCGCCGCGCTTGTGGCCCATGAGCTCGAGAGCCCTGTTGGCGATCACCTCGTTGGCGTTCATGTTGGTCGACGTGCCGGCACCGCCCTGGATCATGTCGACGGGGAACTGGCCGAGGTGCTTGCCGTCCATGATCTCGCGGCATGCCTCCTCGATGGCTTTCGCCTGCTCGTCGGTGAGAAGGCCCATCCTGTGGTTGGCGCGGGCTGCGCCCATTTTGGTTATGGCGAGGCCCTTTACGAAAAGAGGGAAGTCATAGAGATGGAACTTGCTGATCTCGAAATTCTCTATGCCACGAAGGGTCTGGACGCCGTAGAGGGCGCATTCGGGCACTTCGACAGTGCCCAGAAGGTCGGACTCCTTGCGGAATCCCTTGTCACAACTATTTTTCATGATAAGATACTGGTTGAAATATTCTTAAAGGGAATCCGTGTGCGCTCACACGGAATTAATTAGTAAAATTACCAATAATAACGCATGCAGCAAAATAATTGTGCGAAAAAACGAATATGTTATAAAACATATGGAATAAGAAGGCATCTGAGCCAACAACGCGGAGAGGCATTGTGTTAAACAATAAGGGAGGCAAAGCTGCCTCTCCCATTCACAACACCCATTATCCACCCCGTCTCTCCACAAAACATCCATTGATATGATAATCCAGTGGCTGTTTGTGCTCGCCGCCATCATAGTCGGAGCCCGCCTCGGAGGAATCGGCCTCGGAGTGATGGGCGGCGTAGGCATGGCGGTGCTCGTGTTTGTGTTCGGACTCGAGCCCACCTCTCCCCCTATCGACGTGATGCTGATGATTGCCGCCGTGATTTCGGCGGCCGCGGCCATGCAGGCGGCAGGGGGTCTCGACTACCTCGTGAGGATAGCCGAGAAGCTGCTCCGCAAGAACCCGTCGCGCATCACGTTTATCAGTCCCCTCGTGACCTATCTCTTCACTTTCGTGGCAGGCACAGGCCACGTGGCGTATTCAGTGCTGCCCGTAATCGCCGAAGTGGCGCGCGAGACCAAAATCCGTCCCGAGCGGCCGCTCGGCATAGCTGTGATCGCCTCGCAGCAGGCCATCACCGCCTCTCCGATCTCAGCCGCCACGGTGGCCCTGCTGGGGCTCCTCAGCGGCTTCGACATCTCGCTCTTCGACATCATGAAGATCACCGTGCCGGCCACTCTCTGCGGAGTGATGGTGGGGGCGTTCTTCTCCAAGAGGGTAGGCAAGGAGCTCAAAGACGATCCGGAATACCAGCGCCGGGTGAAAGAGGGTCTTATTAAGGAGAATTCGCTCGAATTCAACCAGATCAGGAATCTGCTCGGAGCAAAGCTCTCCGTGGTGATATTCCTGGTGGCCACGGTGCTGATCGTGCTCTTCGGCTCCATCCCGTCGATGCGTCCCTCATTCGACGGCGGGAGCATGAGCATGCCCTATATCATCGAGATCCTGATGCTTTCCGCATGCGCCCTGATCCTGCTCATCACCCGCACCAACGGCATAGCGCCAACCCAAGGCTCCGTCTTCATCGCCGGCATGCAGGCCGTGATCGCCATCTTCGGCATCGCCTGGATGGGCGACACCTTCATCAACGGCAACATGGCGGCCATCACGGCTCCCCTGGAGGGGGTGGTGAAGGAAATGCCCTGGCTCTTCGCCCTCGCGCTGTTCATAATGTCGATACTGCTCTACAGCCAGGCGGCCACGGTGCGCGCCGTGATGCCCCTCGGCATAGCGCTCGGCATAAGCCCGATGATGCTCATAGCGCTTTTCCCGGCAGTAAACGGATATTTCTTCATTCCCAACTATCCGACCATAGTCGCGGCCATCAATTTCGACCGCACAGGCACCACCCGCATCGGCAAATGGATATTCAACCACAGCTTCATGATGCCCGGCCTTGTGGCCACGGCCGTGGGCATCGCAGTGGGGCTGCTGCTCATACAGCTCTACTGACGCGCGCCGGAGGGAGACAACGCCATACTGACAACGTTAACCTAATAAACACCATATCATTATGAAAATCATTACAAAACTGCTGACGACAGCCGTAGTGGCCCTGTCGGGCACAGCGCTCTGCAGCGCGCTTCCCAACATACACATTCTCGCCACGGGAGGCACCATAGCCGGCGCGGGACAAAGCGCCACCAAAACCAACTACTCCGCGGGCCAGGTGGCCATCGGCACTCTGCTCGAGGCAGTGCCGGAGATAGAGGAGATCGCCAACGTGACCGGCGAACAGATCGTGAGCATTGGCTCGCAGGATATGAACGACGACGTGTGGCTGACGCTGGCCCACCGCATCAACGAGCTGCTGGCCGGTGACGTCGACGGCATCGTGATCACCCATGGAACCGACACCATGGAAGAGACGGCCTACTTCCTCAACCTGACTGTGAAGAGCGACAAGCCGGTGGTGCTCACAGGAGCTATGCTTCCCTCGACGGCCCTCGGAGCCGACGGTCCGCGCAACCTCTATAACGCCGTTGTGGCCGCGGCAGCAGCCGAATCGAAAGGCAAGGGCGTGCTCGTGGCCATGAACGGACTGATCCTCGGCGCCCACGGCACCCAGAAGATGAACACCATCGACGTGCAGACATTCCAGGCTCCCAACGACGGCGCCCTCGGATATATCTTCAACGGCAAGGTCTTCTACAACAACGTGACCCTAAAGCGCCACACCCTCAGCTCGGAGTTTGACGTCACCGGCATGACCAGGCTGCCGAAAGTGGGCATCGTCTACAGCTACTCCAACGTAGAGGCCGACGTGATGGACCCCTTCCTCAACAATGGCTACGAGGGCATCATACACGCCGGCGTAGGCAACGGCAACTACCACAAGAACCTCTTCCCGAAGCTTCTCGAAGCCCGCGGGAAAGGCATCCTGGTGGTGCGCTCGAGCCGCGTGCCGACAGGCCCGACCACACTCGACGGCGAGGTAGACGACGCCAAGTATCAGTTTGTGGCTTCCGAGGAGCTCAATTCCCAGAAGGCACGCGTGCTGCTGATGCTCGCCCTCACCAAAACCAAAGACTGGCGACAGATCCAGCAGTATTTCGAGCAATATTGATTCCTCCTACCTAAAACGACAGTATCATGAGAAAATCATATATCCTGCTCGTGGCGGCAGCCGCGACGGCCGCGGGAGCGCAGGCACAGAGCTCGCGCATCAACGACTACCAGACCACCGACGAGGAGGGATTGATCGAGAGCGTGGCCAAGATTGAGAAAAAGACCGACAAGTTCAACCTCTACCTCAACATGCACGGCGATTTCGCCGCCGACTGGCGCAACTCCGACTTCCAGGAAGGGAAGTTCGAGATGAAGCAGCTGCGCATCGAGATGAAGGGCGACATCAACGACTGGCTGAGCTACCGCTACCGGCAGCGCCTCAACAAGGGCGACGACCCGCGCGGCTACCGCGACAACCTGCTCAAGAGCATCGACATCGCCGGCATAGGCGTGAAGCTCGACAAGTGGCAGTTCTTCCTCGGAAAGCAGTGTGCGGCATACGGCGGCATAGAGTTCGACCTCAACCCGATCGAGATATATCAGTATAGCGACATGGTCGACTACATGAGCAACTTCATGACCGGCGTCAACGTAGCCTACAACTTCACGCCTCAGCAGCAGCTGCAGGTGCAGATGCTCAACGCCCTCAACGGCTCGAGCGAGGAGATGTATGGCGCATACGAGAAGGCGAAGCTGCCGATGGTCTACACTGTGAACTGGAACGGCAACTTCGGCGACTTCTACAAGACCCGCTGGTCGGCCTCGTTCATGAACGAGACCGTGGGAGAGCACATGTGGTATTTCGCGCTGGGCAACGAGTTCAACTTCAGCCCGAAGTTCGGAATGTATTTCGACTGGCTCTACAGCATAGAGGGCGTCGACCGCAAGGGAATCATCACGGGCATCGTAGGCGGCGACAATCCGGTCCGCAACACCTCGAAGGTCGACTATATGTCGTTTCTGCTCCACCTCAACTACCGCTTCCTTCCCAAATGGAACCTGTTTCTGAAGGGAATGTATGAGACGGCAGGGGTCTACAAGAGCCACGACGGCATCGAGAAGGGCAACTACCGCACCTCCTGGGGCTATATCGGCGGCATTGAATACTATCCGCTCAAAGACCGCAACCTGCATTTCTTCCTCGCCTATGTCGGCCGCGACTACGTCTATACCGGGCGCGCACGGGCCTACGGGGAGAAGGGCTACACCACCAATCAGCTTTCAGCAGGTTTCATATGGCAGATGCCCGTGTTCTGACCACGCATTGAGGCTTTAACATTTTTTAACGTCACGGAGATGGGGGAATCATCCCCCATCTTTGTTATTATGGCGAAACGTATCGCCCGGCATCGCGCCGGGACATATTATAATACTCCCCGATTTTCAGACAGACACAATTATGGCGGTATGACGAAAAATCGCTATATTTGTAAAAAAGA
>CANQRV010000009.1 GCA_947626355.1 uncultured Muribaculaceae bacterium | reverse complement strand
ATACAAAAAGTAAGCCCAACTTCTGCCGTTCAAGAAGTTGGACTCACTATTTTATGGTTTAGCGGACAGTAATAATACAAAAAAACGATTTAAATACATTTTCATCCCTATATTTTAAAAACACTGCCGTAAAGCGAGGCTTTACGGCAGTGTTTTTAAACAAAGAGTCAAGAGTCAAGGGATTATTTTTGGGTTTTGGGGGCGAGGCCCATGTTGTGGAAGATGAAGGAGTAGATGTCGGCATACTCGTCGATCACCTTCGAGATGGGCTTCCCGGCGCCGTGGCCCGCCTTGCTGTCAATGCGGATGAGCTTGGGGGCGTCGCCGGTGTCGGCGCCCTGGAGGGCGGCCGCATACTTGAAGGAGTGGGCCGGCACGACGCGGTCGTCGTGGTCGGCGGTAGTGACAAGGATGGCAGGATAGGGAGTGCCGTCATTGCGTATGTTGTGGGCGGGCGAATATGCGGCCAGATAGCGGGCCATCTCCTCTGAGTCGGCGCTCGTGCCGTAGTCGGAAGCCCAGTTCCAGCCGATGGTGAAGAGATGATAACGCATCATATCCATCACGCCGACACGCGGGATAGCCACCTTGGCGATGTCGGGACGGAGATTGACCGTGGCTCCGACAAGAAGGCCGCCGTTGCTGCCGCCCTCGAGAGCGATATAGTCGGGCGATGTATAGCCCTCTTTAGTGAGGTATTCGGCCGCGGCGATGAAATCGTTGAAGACATTGAGCTTGTTGAGCTTCGTGCCGGCCTCATGCCACTCCTCGCCGTATTCGGAGCCGCCGCGCAGATTGGTCTGGGCATAGATGCCACCGTTCTCGAGCCAGAGCATGCGGTAAGGGCTGAAGCCGGGCGTGAGGGAGACATTGAAGCCGCCGTAGCCGTAGAGATACACCGGATTCTTGCCGTCGCGCTTCATGCCCTTCTTATAGGTCAGGAACATCGGCACCTTGGTGCCGTCGGCCGAGGGATAGAACACCTGCTCGGTGATGTAGTCGTCGAAATCCACACCTTCCACCTCAGGACGCTTGAGCAGCCGCGAGGAGCCGGATACCTTGTCAAACTCGTAGATAGCCGACGGGCTTGTGAAGGAGGTGAAATTATAGAATACCTCCGGATGCTTCTTCGATGCGCTGAGCCCTACGGAGCCGTAGCCGGGAAGGGAGATGCCACCCTTCCGTGAACCGTCGGACCCGATGACATCCACATAGTTGCTGGCGTCTTTCTCATAGAGGAGAAGGATGTCGGAACCGGAGAAATCAGCCTCCTTGAGCACAGCCGGGCGCTCCCCCACCAGCTCCTTCCAGTTCTCCTTGGCGGGATTGGAGACGGGAGCCGTCATGAGGCGCATGCGCGGGGCATCCATCGAAGTGAGGATATACAGGCGGTCGCCGTCGGCTCCGATCACCGAATGGTTGAAATTCTGTGTCGGTTCGATCACCGTCCAACCCTTGCCGGGATTTTTCTTATCGAAGACCAGCATACCCTGGCCGACACCCTGACCACCCTTGTAGACCACGAGGAGGTCGGGAGCACCCTCGACCGTGTAGATTGAATGGAAATGAAGTGGATTGGCAGTATCCTCTAAAACGAGACGGTCGGCGCTTTGCGAAGTGCCTATCTCATGATAATAAACGCGGTGGTTCACATTTGCGTTTGAGAACTCCTTGCCGGCCTCCGGCGCCTGGTAGGCACTGTAGTAGAAGCCGTTGCCGTCCCATTCCGCGCCGGTGAACTTGGCCCAGAGTATATGGTCGTCGAGGAGGCGGCCGGTCTCGGTGTCGAGCACATAGATCTCCGTCCAGTCGCTGCCGCTCCGCGATATGGTGTAGGCGGTGTATCTGCCGTTGTCAGATTGGAATACTCCGGTGAGGGCCACCGTGCCGTCGTCGGAAAGGGTGTTGGGATCGAGAAACACCTCGGGGACTCCTCCGATGGAGTCGGCGCGGTAGAGCACCGACTGGTTTTTCAGTCCGTCGTTCTCGAAATAGTAATACCGTCCGTCGTTGCCTTTCCAGGGGAGACCGGTCTTGACATAGTCGGCGAGGCGGGCGAGACGGGCACGGATGTCGCCACGGAATGGAATCGCTGCGAGATATGCCTCCGTGACGGCGTTCTCGGCATCGACCCAGGCGAGGGTCGCGGCCGCGGTGTCGTTCTCAAGAGGGCGATAGGGATCGGAGACCTTGATACCGAAATAGTCATCGACAGTGTCAGACTGCGGGGGCGTCGGATAACTGAGTGGAGCGGAGCCATGATTCTGGGCCGCGGCAGCCGAGACAGAGGCCAGGGCTGCCATTACAAGAAATGTCTTCATGATATAGTGGTTTGATTTATGATGCAAAATTACACAAAAGTATAAAAATAAAAAAATGCGCCGTTAAGACCAATTAAGCAAAATTAGCGTTGTTTTTGTAGGGGAATACAGGCGGTGTCGTCACCGGCATCCCACCAATCCTTAAGAAAGCATGGATAAGAACATAGAAATAAAGGGAGCAGCGGTCAACAATCTCAAGAACATCGACCTTCAGCTTCCGCTCAATAAATTCATAGTCTTGACAGGAGTAAGCGGCTCAGGAAAGTCGTCGCTGGCCTTCGACACTCTGTATGCCGAGGGGCAGAGGCGCTATGTGGAGAGCCTGTCGGCCTACGCGCGCCAGTTCCTGGGGCGCATGTCGAAGCCACAGTGCGACTATATCAAGGGTCTGCCTCCGGCCATCGCCATCGAGCAGAAGGTGAACACCCGCAATCCGCGAAGCACCGTAGGGACCTCGACCGAGATCTACGACTACATGCGTATGCTCTTCGCCCGCGTTGGTCATACCTACTCGCCCGTGAGCGGCATCGAGGTGAAGAAGCATGGCGTGGAAGACGTGGTGCGCACCGTTGCCGGATATCCGGAGGGGACGCGCGCGGCGCTGGTGATCGACATCCGCGTGCCTGAAGGACGCTCGCTGCGTCAGCAGCTGGAAATCTACCTCAAGGAAGGGTACACGCGACTGGAGCAGGACGGCTCTTTCATCGACATCTCCGAAGTGCTCGCCGTCAAGGAGGAGCCGAAGCCAGGCGTCTACCGCCTTCTGATCGACCGCTTCACCGTATCGCCAGACAAAGACGAGGTGTCGCGCCTCACCGACTCCGTGGAGACGGTCTATTTCGAGGGGCACGACGAGTGTATCGTGATGGTGTGGGGTGCCGACGGCGTGCATGAGCATGCCTTCTCGAAGCGCTTCACGGCCGACGGCATCGACTTCAGGGAGCCCAACGACCTGATGTTCAACTTCAACAACCCCTACGGGGCATGCCCGGAATGCGAAGGCTTCGGCAAGGTAATGGGCATCAGCGAGGACCTGGTGGTGCCCGACAAGTCGCTGTCGGTCTATCAGGACGCCGTGCAGTGCTGGCGAGGAGAGAAGATGAGCGAGTGCAAGAAGGAGCTGATACACATAGCTCCCCACTTCAACTTCCCGATCCATACCCCCTATTCCGAGCTGACCAAGGCGCAGAAGCGCTTTCTATGGGAGGGCAACAGCAGCTGGCCAGGCATCAACGGATTCTTCAGATGGATCGACGAGAACCAGTATAAGATACAATACCGGGTATTGAAGGCACGCTACAGGGGCAAGACTACATGCCCGACTTGCGGAGGGTCGCGTCTACGCCCCGATGTGGAATACGTGAAGGTCAACGGCAAGACGATCACCGAGCTGGTGAGGTATCCCATCAAGGAACTGAGGGCATTTTTCGACACACTGGAGCTTCCGGAGAATGACGCTGCCATCGCAGCCCGTCTGCTCACCGAGATACGCCACCGCCTGCGCTTCCTCGACGAGGTGGGACTCGGCTATCTTACGCTCGACCGGCTGTCGTCGTCGCTCTCGGGCGGCGAGAGCCAGCGCATCAACCTCGCCACCTCCTTGGGATCGAGCCTCGTGGGCTCGCTCTACATCCTCGACGAGCCGAGCATCGGGCTCCACTCGCGCGACACACAGCGGCTGATCGGAGTGCTCCGCAGCCTTCAGCAGCTCGGCAACACTGTTGTGGTGGTGGAGCACGACGAGGAGATCATGCTCGCCGCCGACTATATAGTAGACATCGGCCGCGATGCCGGGCGTCTCGGCGGCGAGGTGGTGTATGAGGGCGACCTGAAAGAGACATTGGCCTCCGACTCGCCGACACGCTCCTACACTGTGGAATACCTGCGCGGCGAGCGGCGCATCGACTACAATCCGCTGCGTCGCCCATGGAAGAAAGCCATCGAGGTCACAGGGGCATCGGCCAACAACCTCAAGGACATCGACGTGAAATTCCCGCTGGGAGTGATGACAGTGGTGAGCGGCGTCAGCGGCTCCGGCAAGTCGACGCTCGTGAGAGACATACTCTACCGAGGGATGGCGCGCTACCTCGGCGAGCCGGTCGATGCTCCGGGAGCCCACAGGAAGCTGGGTGGCGACCTCTCGACGGTGGGCGCCGTTGAGTTTGTCGACCAGAATCCGATCGGCACCTCCTCGCGCAGCAATCCTGCCACGTATCTGAAAGCCTACGACGAGATCAGGAAGCTCTTCGCCGAGCAGCAGCTATCGAAGCAGATGGGCTTCACGCCGGCCTATTTCTCATTCAACGCGGAAGGCGGGCGCTGCGAGGAATGCAAGGGAGAGGGCACCATAACCATTCCGATGCAGTTTATGGCCGACATATCGGTGGAGTGCGACGCCTGCCACGGCAAGCGCTTCAAGCAGGAGGTGCTTGATGTGGAATACCGCGGCAAGAACATCTTCGACTTCCTCGACATGACGGTAGACCAGGCCATCGAATTTCTGAGCAATAATGCCGGCACGGCGGAGAAGCGCATCATTAAGAAACTGACACCGCTCCACGACGTGGGCCTCGGCTACATAAAGCTCGGGCAGAGCTCCTCTACCCTGTCGGGCGGCGAGAGCCAACGCGTGAAGCTCGCCTATTTCCTCTCGATGGAGAAGAAGGAGCACACCCTCTTCATTTTCGACGAGCCTACGACCGGGCTCCATTTCCACGACATCTCGACGCTGCTGCGCTCGCTCAACGCACTTGTGGACCGTGGGCACACAGTCCTGATCATCGAGCACAACATGGACATGATCAAGAGTGCTGACTGGGTGATCGACATAGGTCCGGAGGGTGGTGACGCGGGCGGCAGTGTGGTAGTGGCCGGCACCCCTGAAACTGTGGCAGCCTGTCCTGAGTCGCATACGGGTCATTATCTGAAAGCAAAACTCACTGAGAAATGAGACGGGCGACTTATATTACAGTCCTCGCCGCAGCTCTGACCCTCGCAATGACAGCCGGGGGGTGCAGCAAGAAGAGTGGCGACAGAAAACGTCCGGACGCCAAGCTCCTATATAAGGAATCAGTGGAACTCGGCAGACGGTATATCGACAGCATCAACGCCGCTCCAGACTCGGCCTCTGTAGAGCGACTGCGCGACGCCTATGACGAGGCGGCCACGAAGATCAACTATTCCTATCCTCCCGACACATATCTCAGCATATCGGAATCGGAAAACGAGGTGCTCGCGAGAATCACCTCCAATCTCCTCGCTACCGTCCATAACAGGCAGCGGGCCTTGGGCACCCGGCCACACGCTGCCGACAGCATAAGCGCCGACAGCATATAAAAATAGCCGGAGAGTCACTGGATGGCTCCTTCTATCTCATCAGCGCCGGCAACGAATCGGTCAAGGTGAGGATATAAGGCATAGCGGCATATCCGACCCATAGCGACAATGAATACGGGAGTCCGGATCGAGATCCGGGCTCCCGCTCATTTTTATTCCTTTGGATTTTATCCGATACAAAGCTGATATTCCTTTGGATTTTATCCAATGCAGACCTGATATTCCTTTGGATTTTTCATGATTTTGCTGTTTATTCCTTTGGATTTTCATAAAACATTGACTATCTTTGCAATTCAAAAACAATCAATAAATCATGGCATATCTTGCAAGAAACATAGATGCTGAACTTCTGAAATGGAAAGAATCTCCACGCCGAAAGCCCCTTATTGTGCGCGGGGCCAGACAAGTCGGCAAGTCCTGGGCTATAAGGCACCTGGGAGAGACATTCAGACACTATCTTGAAATCAACCTTGAAGAGGAAAAGGATCTGTGTAGGCTTTTTGAAGAAATACCGGACGTAAAGGAACTTAGCCAACGTCTTGGGGCTGTGCATAATGTACAGGTAATACCGGGTGAGACCCTACTGTTCATCGACGAGATCCAGAATAGTCCGGCGGCGTTAAAGAGCCTGTGGTTTTTCAAAGAAAATTATCCGGAACTGCATGTAGTGGCGGCATGTTCGCTTCTGGAGTTCGCATTGAATGAGATGCCTTCATATGGTGTCGGGCGTGTCAGGTCAATGTTCATGTATCCGATGTCGTTCAAGGAATTCCTGATGGCAAGGGGCAAATATATGTGGATAGAGGAAATTGCAGCTGCTAAATGGTCAAAACCAGTGGAAGATAGTCTACATTCACGTCTTGTATCGGAGTTTCGGTCATTCTTGATGGTAGGAGGCATGCCGGCCAGTGTTTCCGCATGGGTTGAGACTCAGGATTATTCAGCCTGCCAGGACGAACAGAACGACATCCAGCAAAGCTATTATGACGATTTTGCCAAATACTCAAAAAAAGTAGACCCGCAGCTGCTCCGCAACACGTTGTCGGCTGTAGTCCGGCAGTCGAGTCAGAAATTTGTCTATAGCAGAGTGGACGGAGGTTACAAGTCAGAAGAAGTCAAGGAGGCCTTGAGGCTTCTCCGCGATGCCGGAATAATCATACCCGTGCAGATGTCCGCAGCCAACGGTCTTCCTTTAGGAGCGCAGGTCAATCCCAAGTTCACCAGATATGATTATCTCGACACGGGTTTGCTGCTTCGGGTGTTGGCGATGAACTACGATGATGACAGGGAGCTGACCAGACTCATTCTTGCAGGAGAAACACATGATCTTGTGAACAAAGGCATTGTGGCTGAACTGTCGGTCGGACTCGAACTCATGAAATCCTCTAATCCGCAGAACAAATATGATCTGTTCTATTGGGAGAATCTGGAACGAAACGCCACATCTGAAGTAGAATATGTCATAGCCAAGAATGCAAGGTGCCTGCCCGTCGAGGTTAAGGCTGGGACATCCGGAAAGATGAAGAGTCTGAGGCTCTTCATGAATAAAAAAGGTTTGACATCCGGCATACGCTGCTCATTGGAAAATTTCGGTCTGCTCGAGGTTTCGGACACGAATGAGAAAGGGCAGAAAAGCAGACGTGTTATCGGTATACTCCCGCTTTATGCTGTTTGGAGACTCCCTGATCTGCAGCTTCCGGATTTTACTGGCGGGTGATGGTCATGCCGCAGTCGTCGCAGTTGAAGTGGAGGGCGAGATGCGTGTTGCCGCTGCGGAGATACAAGGGCTCGCGAAGACCGGCTTTCCTGAAAGCCTCCGTCTTCCTGCAGAGGCCGAGCTCGCGCAGGATGCAGTAACGGGTAGTCATCACCACCTCACCGGGCTTCATGCCGCGACATTCGGCAGCCTTCTCGATGTGGGTCACTCCATGCGAGCGGTAGAAATCCACGGCGAGGGAGTTGGCCACATTATGCCGGTAGTCGAGCGACTTCTCCGGATAGACGGCATCAGCATCCTCGGGACGGCGCCTGTCAAAGCGGTAGGTGGCGAGATTGGCAGCGTCAAGCATAGCCACGAGATTGCGCCTGGCATCGGCCAGCACAGACGGCGGGATATATGACGAAGCCGGTATGTCGAGCTTCAGGCTCCGCAGCCTATAGGGAGTATTGCCCAACTTCGCCATGACACGATGGAAATCAAACTCCTTTTTAGCAGGCTCCGGACGGACGCCGAGAGCCACAGTAGCAGCCACTCCCCTCTCATCGACAGCCGAGAGCCAGCCGTCGCCTATCGTGATATCGACATCCAGACGTCGGGAAGCGGTGTCGCGGGCCATGAGCTGCTGCCACTTCACATCGAACGTGCGGTGGATCTCCGCGCCACGCGGAATCCGGACATTGCGGGCAGCGATGATGCGTCCACCCTCCACCTTATTCACATTCACACCAGTATAGACGCCGCCGGCATCGAAGAAGCTTATGCCGTCTCCGTTATTGAGTTGCGCTGGACTGTCGATGGTCTCTCCCAGCGACTTGGGGGTAAGCATCGAGGCGATATGAAGCGGAGACTTTCCCCGGAGGAAATATTCCGTGAATCCCCTGTTGAAGCTCTTGTCGAGCTGCGGCGTGAAGGAGATCTCGGAAGCGCCGTAAGATGCACGGCACACCTCGTCGGGATGCGCCACGATATAACCGTCGATGATGCGGCGGTAGGCCGCGGTGACATTCTTCACATAGTCGGCGTCCTTGAGCCGCCCCTCGATCTTGAAGCTGCTTACGCCGGCCTCAATCATCTCGCCGATCAGACGGGAGGCATTGAAGTCGCGCAGCGAGAGGAGATGACGGTCGCGCGCCACTATCTTACCGACGCTGTCGGAGAGGGTGAACGGCAGGCGGCACACCTGACCGCATTCTCCGCGGTTGGCGCTACGGCCACCGATGGCGTAGCTGGCGTAGCAGCGGCCCGAATAGCTCACGCAAAGGGCGCCGTGGATGAAACACTCCACCGCCATCGAGGTGGAGGCGCACACGGCACGTATCTCGCCGAGGGTCAGTTCCCTGGCGAGCACGACCTGGGAGAATCCGGCCTTCTCAAGGAAGCGGATACGGGAGATGTCGCGGTTGTCGCACTGCGTGGAGGCATGCAGAGCTATGGGCGGGAGCTTCATGCGGAGCAACCCCATGTCCTGCACGATGAGGGCGTCGACACCGGCGGAATACAGCTGCCATATCAGCCTCTCCACCTGCGGAATCTCATCCTCGAAGACGATGGTGTTGACCGTGACGTAGACACGCGCACGATAGATGTGGGAGAACTTCACGAGCTCGCGTATATCGTCGACGGAATTGGAGGCGCCCTTACGGGCGCCGTGGCTCGAAGCACCGATATACACAGCGTCAGCTCCATGAAGGATGGCCTGACGCGCCACCTCCGCATTGGCGGCGGGGCTGAGGAGCTCGAGCGGGCGCGGCTCAGGCGCCCCGGATACCGGCTTTCCCATCACTTCTTCATAATTCGGTCAATGTTCCTCTTGTCCTCACGCTCACGGATGCTCTGGCGCTTGTCATACTGCTTCTTGCCCCGGCCGATGCCGATGAGCATCTTGGCGTATCCCTTGTCGCTGATGAAGACCTTCAGGGGCACGATGGTGAAGCCCACATCATCGGCAGCCTTCGAGAGGCGCATGATCTCTTTGCGTGTGAGCAGGAGCTTACGGTCGCGGCGCGTGGAGTGATTGTTGTAGGAGCCGTAGAAATATTCGGCGATGTGCATACCCTTGACCCACACCTCGCCGTTGTCGACCACGCAGTAGGTGTCGGCAAGGGAGGCCTTGCCGTTGCGAATCGACTTTATCTCGGTGCCTGTAAGCACCATACCGGCGGTGAAAGTCTCGGTGATCTCGTAATCAAACCGCGCACGGCGGTTCTGTATGTTGACCTGGCTGGCATTCATAATCTATAAGTAGCTTCTAAGGTTGTCAGGATACGGCTGTCTGAAAGGTCAGGAGTCTGTCGAAACCCCAGCCGAGGAGAATCGGGACTCCGACAATCAGCAGACACAGGATGAAGAGGGAGGTAGTGGATCTCGCGGCAGGGAACTTGAGGAATCTCGAACCCTGGCATATAATGTAAACAGTCCAGAGGGGGAAAAAGACGATTATCGCCTCAAACATCGGCAAGAGCTCGTAGATGATGTAGAAGAGGCAGAGGGTGGAGAGGGCAATCATCACGAACACCTTCGCAAAAGGGGTCTGCATGGCTTCCTTCGCGCCTTTAGGCATCAGGAACTGAGAGGCCACGATCACGAGGAAGTAGCTGAAGAAGACTGAGACAAAAGCCACGCAGGCGTTGACGAGCACCTTTGTGACGGTGGTCTCCACATCGTAGAAGAAAGCCATGAACTGGCAGACGGCGACCACGGCACAAAGAGGATAGAAGCAGTCGCGGGCCACCTTATCGGGCTTGAGGCCGCTGCGTCTTATCGACTTCCATCCTTCGAGCGGGCTTGCGAGCACCTTCAGCATAAGAAGAAAAGCCGAAGGACCGGCGCCCTTCTCATCGTCGTCTCCGCCGTCATTGCCGGATGCCTCCTGCTTCCTGTCGGCGGGCGCCTCGCCATTGCCTTCGGAAGCCGTATCGCTATCATCGCCTATGACATATGGCTTGAAGCCGCCGTCGTCCTGACTGTCGGATGACGGGCTGTCGGCCGGTAGATCGTAGAACCGTGAATCGGGGAAACTGTCTTTATCGTTGTCCATACGGTGGATTTGCATTAAAAAGTATAAACAGAATGCAAAGTTAGCAAGAAACCCCGAGATATGGAAATTGAAAAAGTCGGCGCCGACACATCACGTGTCAGCGCCGACGCCTTAAAACATGTGCTTTAAAAGATATTTTCCGTTTTCGTATCTGATTATTCGCCACGCTCCTCGTTGAGGAGGCGTATCATCTCGATAGCGCTCTTCGGGATGCGTGTGCCGGGGCCGAAGATGGCGGCTACGCCGGCCTTGTAGAGGAAGTCGTAGTCCTGAGCGGGAATCACGCCACCGGCGGTGACCATGATGTCGGGACGTCCGAGCTTCTTGAGCTCCTCGATCACCTGGGGCACAAGTGTCTTGTGGCCGGCGGCGAGAGAGGAGACACCGAGGATGTGGACGTCGTTCTCCACAGCCTGGCGGGCAGCCTCGGCGGGAGTCTGGAAGAGCGGACCCATGTCGACGTCGAAGCCGCAGTCGGCGTAGCCGGTGGCCACCACCTTGGCGCCGCGGTCGTGGCCGTCCTGGCCCATCTTGGCGATCATGATACGGGGCTGACGGCCTTCGCGCTTGGCGAAGTCAGCCACAACCTTGCGGGCTTCCTCGAACTCGGGATCACCCTTCTCCTCGTTGCTATACACTCCGGAAATTGTTTTGATGACGGCTTTGTAGCGACCCACGACAGCCTCGCAGGCATCGGAGATCTCGCCGAGTGAGGCGCGGAGGCCGGCGGCCTTCACAGCCAGGTCGAGGAGATTGCCCTTCGACGGGTCTTTCACACACTCTGTGATATCGGCGAGGGCTTTCTTCACAGCCTCCTCGTCGCGGTTGGCGCGAAGGTCCTCGAGACGGGCGATCTGCTCCTTGCGCACCTCTGTGTTGTCGACCTCGAGGATATCGATGGGATCCTCATGGTCGAGGCGGTATTTGTTGATGCCGACGATAGTCTGCTTGCCGGAGTCGATCTTGGCCTGCGTGCGTGCGGCGGCCTCCTCGATCTTAAGCTTTGGCAGACCTGTCTCGATGGCCTTTGCCATACCGCCGAGCTTCTCGATCTCCTGGATGTGGTCCCAGGCGCGACGGGCTATCTCGTTGGTGAGGGCCTCCACATAGTATGAGCCGCCCCACGGGTCGATCTCCTTTGTGACGTATGTCTCTTCCTGGATATAGATCTGTGTGTTGCGGGCGATACGCGCGGAGAAGTCGGTAGGAAGGGCGATGGCCTCGTCGAGGGCGTTGGTGTGGAGCGACTGAGTGTGGCCGAGCACGGCGCCCATGGCCTCAACGCAGGTGCGGCCCACATTGTTGAAGGGATCCTGCTCCGTGAGGCTCCATCCGGAAGTCTGACAGTGTGTGCGCAGAGCGAGCGACTTGGGGTTCTTGGGGTTGAACTGCTTCACGATCTTAGCCCAGAGCATACGGGCGGCGCGCATCTTGGCGATTTCCATGAAGTAGTTCATGGAGATGCCCCAGAAGAACGACAGACGGGGAGCGAAGGCATCGATATCCATGCCGGCGTTGACACCTGCGCGGAGATACTCGAGGCCGTCGGCCAGAGTGTAGGCGAGCTCGATGTCGGCGGTGGCGCCTGCCTCCTGCATGTGGTAGCCGGAAATGGAGATCGAGTTGAACTTGGGCATGTTCTTCGATGTGTATTCGAAGATGTCGGCGATGATCTTCATGGAGAATGCCGGCGGATAGATGTATGTGTTGCGCACCATGAACTCCTTGAGGATGTCGTTCTGGATGGTGCCGGCCATCTCGTCGAGCTTCACGCCCTGCTCGAGACCCGCGTTGATGTAGAAAGCGAGCACGGGGAGCACGGCGCCGTTCATTGTCATGGAGACGGACATCTTGCCGAGGGGTATACCGTCGAAGAGCACCTTCATGTCCTCGATGGAGCAGATCGACACACCTGCCTTGCCCACGTCACCGACAACGCGCTCGTGGTCGGCGTCGTAGCCGCGGTGGGTCGGGAGGTCGAATGCCACCGACAGACCCTTCTGACCGGAAGCGAGGTTACGGCGGTAGAAGGCGTTAGACTCGGCGGCGGTGGAGAATCCGGCATACTGGCGGATAGTCCAGGGACGCATGGGATACATGGCGCTGTATGGGCCACGGAGGAACGGGGGCAGACCCGACACGTAGTCGAGGTGCTCGAGGCCCTCAAGGTCGTTTTCGGTGTACACCGGCTTCACGTGAATGAGCTCGGCAGTGAGCCAGTCCTCCCCTTTTCCGGCGTTGGCGGGAGTTGCGGGAGCCACAACTTTCTCTATATCTATTTCTTTAAAATTCGGTCGCATGGCAGGGATTACTTAAGAAGCTTAGCGTTAAAACCAATGAGAGTCTCGAGCACGTTGACGCGCACGTGGATGAAGTGCTCGATGCCCTGTGCCTTGAGCTCGTCGGTGCAGGCAGGAGCGCCGGCCACAACAAACATGGCACGATTGTCGAGCTCCTTGAATGCCTCGGGAGCATACTGGGCATATTCGTCGTCGCTGGAGCAGAGCACCACGACATCGGCCTTTGCCTCCATAGCGGCGTCGATGCCTTCCTTGACGGTCTTGAAGCCGATGTTGTCGATGATCTCATAGCCTGCGCAGCCGAAGAAGTTGGCGGAGAACTGTGCGCGGGCGAGACGCATGGCGAGGTTTCCGATGGTGAGCATGAACACCTTGGGACGGTGAGAGCTGCGCTCGGTGTCGAGGCGGAGAGCCTCAAACTGGCTTGCGGCACGGTCGAATACGAGACCCTCGACAGCGCCGTCGGCGATGTCGGCGCCGCAGCAGTGGCCGCATGCGTTCTCGTCTCTCTTGATCTTGTCGAGAGCCTTCTCGTTGAAGTTAGGATACTGGTTGGTGCCGAGCAGGATCTCCTTGCGGCGGGCAACGTCGACGTGACGCTTCACTCCGCTCTCGTTGACCTTACGCTGCACCTCGCCGGCCTCGAGCAGGGCGCAGAAGCCGCCGGCGTCCTCGATCTCGTTGAAGTTCTTCCATGCCACCTCGGCGATGGAGTGTGTCAGGGTCTCGATATAGTAGCTGCCGCCAGCGGGGTCGACCACCTTGTCGAGATGGCTCTCCTCGCGGAGGAGGAGCTGCTGGTTGCGCGCGATGCGCTCGCTGAACTCATCGGGCTGCTGGTAGGGCAGGTCGAAGGGAAGGGTCTCGATGGAGTCGACGCCAGCGAGAGCGGCGCTCATGGTCTCTGTCATGGAGCGGAGCAGGTTGACGTGCGAATCGTAGAGAGTCTGGTTGAAGCGGCTTGTCACGGCATGGACGTGCATCTTGCAGGCGTCGTCGCTGCAGGGGTTGTAGGCCTTGACGATCTCGGCCCAGAGCATGCGTGCGGCGCGGAACTTTGCGAGCTCCATGAAGTAGTTGCTGGATATGCCCATGTTGAACTTGATGCGTGATGCAGCCTCGCAGGGCTTGAGACCGGCCTCAGTGAGGATGGTCATCCACTCGGCGCCCCATGCGAGAGCGTAGCCGAGCTCCTGGGTGATGTAGGCGCCGGCATTGTTGAGCATAGCGGAGTCTACGAGGAAGCAGCGGAGGCCTGGAGCATCCTTAACGATGCTGTAGAGGGCCACTGCGAGCTCCTTGATATCTTTGGGGAATCTGAGGCCGTGCTTGAGGATGCGGCGGAAGGGATTGAACTCGATCGAGCCCCTGAAGGCCTCGAGGAGGTTGTTGCGGCGGAGATAAGCCATGAGGACGGCGGCTACCTGGGGAGCCTTTCCGGGGCAGCAGTTGATGTTGACCTCAACCTTGGCGAGGTCGATGTCCTTGAAGAGGACGTCGAGGTCGGCGTCGGAGGGCACGTCTTCAAGCTTGATGCCTATCGACTCCACGCCACGGTCGAGAGCGTGGATGGCATTTGCGTTGACATCGGCGAGCGTCTCTCCGGGTATGAACTGACGGATGAGCCAGTCGTTGTTGTCGCGGGTGCCGCGAAGGTAGGGGAACTGGCCCGGCAAAGTGTTGATGGCGGGAAGGCCTTTGATGTCGTCGCGGCGATAGAATGGCTGCACATTAAAGCCTTCATTGGTGCGCCACACCAGCTTCTTCTGGAAATCGGCGCCCTTGAGGTCGACATTGATTTTCGCCATCCAGTCTTCAGTAGACACGGGCGGAAACATGTCAAAGAGTTTTTCTTTGTTGTCTGCCATGATAATAGCTCTGAAAATATATTAAGTTGTGATAGTGTTTTCTTTTGGTATGTTTGCGACTGCAAATTTATCAATAAGTTCGCACACTTGAAAACATTTACTGAAAAAATTCTTTAAACAGTCTGTTCGGAGGAATCCTTCCCCTCGAGGAGGCGCTTGTCGACGCATCTGACGACCCTTGCGGGGAAGTCGTCGGTGAGCTGGAGGTTGTGGGTGGCCATCAGCACGGAGTGGCCGTCGGCCACGAGGCTGTGGAGGAGGGCCACGATCTGATATCCGGTCTGTGGGTCGAGGTTTCCCGTCGGCTCGTCGGCGAGGATGAGGTCGGGGCGGTTGAGCAGGGCGCGGGCGATGACGACGCGCTGCTGCTCGCCGCCGCTGAGCTCGTGGGGCATCTTGTAGCTCTTGTTGGCCATGCCTACCTCTGCGAGCACCTCCTCTATGCGGTCGTCGATCTCCGACTTGACGCTCCATCCTGTGGCCTTGAGCACGAAACGGAGGTTTGCACTCACCGAGCGGTCCTGTAGGAGCTGGAAGTCCTGGAACACGATGCCTACCTTGCGCCGCAGATACGGAATCCGGCGCTTCTTTATTCCAAGCAGGTCGAAGCCGAGCACGTCGGCCCTGTCGCCGGCGGGTATGGGCACGTCGGCATACATCGTCTTCATCAAGCTGCTCTTGCCGCTGCCAACCCGGCCCACAAGATAGCAGAATTCTCCTTTCGAGAGAGTGAAATCCACGTTTTTGAGCACAGTCTTCTCGGCGCGCTCGATCTCTACGTTCTTATAATCTATAATGATGCTCATCATTCGGAACAGGGCTGAAGGCCCTTTTCAGTTGCAAAGATAGCAAGACGGCATGCAAAATCCAAATCCGCATGCCGTTTTATTGCTTTTTATAGGCGAAGAATAGGCTCAGGAAGCCACCGGGAGGTCAGAAAGAGAACTGGAAGAGGGCGTCGATACGGTTGGCCGAGCCGGAGGTCCGGTCGAAGTTCATCCTCTTGCCGATAAGATACTCGGCGCCGACCATTATACGCGGGGACATCTCCCAGAAGACATTGACGGCGCCGTACAGGCCGTACTTATACTGGGAGTCGCCGGGATTGTCCTTGGGAAAATAATGCTGCTCGGCGAGCGCCACGCAAGAATACACATTGGGGCGGAAATTATATTTCAGGCCGAGAGTCGCGGCAAAAGACGTCGGGGCGTAGAGGCGTCCCGGCCTGTCTTTCCTGGTGACGAGGTCGTAGGCGTCGATAGAGAGGTCGCCCGTATATGATGAGTGTCCCCGGCCCACATTGACGAGGCCGAAGACCGAGAGGTCAGGGAGGGTCTTGAAGCAGGTCGACAGCTGAAGGCCCCATCCCGGCACCGTGTGGTTTGTATTGTCGACAAGATCACGGTAGGGAATGAACCGCAGGAGCCCCGAGAGGCGCACGTGGCTCTCGCCTCCGTCCCACTGATACTGTCCGAGGGCCGCGAAGTCGGGCAGGTAGTCGTTGCACTTCTTTGTGAGTGTGCCGTCGGTCTGCGGATTTGAACCCGGGAACTCAAGCGAGGCGGCGACAGTCCATTTCTGCCTGAAGGTATGCATATAGCGTAGCAGCACATTTGTCTTGGAGATATCACCGTTGGGCCCGGCGCCATCGATTGTAGGGGGCTCTGCATCCGGATCGGCGAACGTCGAGGTGGCATATCCCACAGTCCAGTCGTTGATGATCACATAGGCCTTCTTAAGCTTGAAATCCACATGATTGTAGCCGTCGAAGTTTCCTTCCACATAGGCCATGAAGGTTTTGGCCAGAGTGTTGCGTCCCAGAAGCACGAGGTGGAATCCGGAGCCGGCAGGAGTGGCCTTCAGCTGACGGCGCTGTGCGGGATCGACGGGAATCGGGATCATATATGGAGAGAATCCGTTGGCGGGTACGGCACGGTGCCAGTCATACCATCCGCGCATCCTCACCTGGGCGCCGATGCCCATGGCGAGATTGGCATCCTTGCTCATAAACATGAAATAAGGAAGCTTCGGATCCTGGAAATGGCGAAACTGGTCGAGATAGTATCTCATCATAAGAGAATTGACTGAGTCGACCGGAGGCCTCTCGCTGTGGTCGCCGGTGAAGATCACCTTGGCGTCGTCGATGAGGCGCTGGCGCTGATACTCCTCCGGGAAGACCAGCTGGGCATTGTCGAGATAGAGTGTGTCGTCGGGCTCCGCCGCAGCTGCCGGCGAAATGCCGGCGAGCATGAGGAGGGCCCATAGAATGGTGTTGATATTAGTCATAGCGGAATCTATATTATTCACATTTCATAACATATCAACACCCGAACCGGAGAATGGTTGCCCTGAGACTTATTTACACTGGAAATCCCGGCACCTTTTCTGATTGTATGGATTAGAGCCGAAGGGACATTGCTGGTGGTGAACCAGGCACTCTCCGCTCCAACTCGCCTGATTACCGCACCCAAGCCATGACCTGTCTTCCGGTTTTGAATCCGAAGAAGACGAAGCCGAGGCCATAGCTGATTTCACGAGTCACGAGAGGCTGGGGATCCATCGTGTTGTTGCCGCAATCGGTATGCAGCTCAGTCCAGTTTCCATGAGAATCGAGTTTTGTACCGAAAAAATGATTGGAATAATACAACTTCTCGCAGTCATGCCTCCATACCATATCTCGGTCATCGGCAATATATTCGGTATACTTCTCCTGACAGCCGTTTAACTCTGATTTGACAACATAACGAAACCGGAAGCCTTCATTGTTGAAAAAGCTGGAATCCATATTCGTACGTCCAGACGCAGGATAATAAGCCCGCTCCTCAGTCACTCTGATCCGGCCACAGGAATCAGTGAATGTGGTCACCCTATGGTCGGTATGGGGTAGTGAATAAGTATATACAGCCCTGGTGAGCGGATCAGAGATAAAAAAAGCTGAATCTCGTGACACCGAGACAACCGAGCCTTTAACCGGCACAGGCGTATAGGTGCGTACACCTGAAGCAGCTCCTGCCGAAATGACGAGAATAAGTGAGAATGTCAGTTTTAGAATGTTCATGCTACGCAATAGATTATGGAAAACAAAAAGAAACTGAAATGGCTAATCGGGAGACCCTATACTGTCAGCGGAAGAGGGAGCGGAATAGGTCTTCGACACGCGCGGTCTCGATGACCTCGGCATTGAATTTTCCGTTGACGCCCTTGAGGTTTCCCTTGGGGATGAAAATGCGCTTGAAGCCGAGCTTCTCCGCCTCCGCCACGCGCTGCTCTATGCGTGTGACCGTGCGGATCTCTCCGGAGAGACCGACCTCGCCGATAAACGCACAGTCGCGTGATATGGAGACATCGAAATTCGACGACATCACCGCCGCGATAACGCTCATGTCGAGGGCCGTGTCGGTGACCTTGAGGCCGCCGGCAATGTTGAGGAAGACGTCCTTCTGGCCGAGACGGAAGCGGGCGCGTTTCTCCAGAACGGCGAGCAGCATATTGAGGCGCCGCTGGTCGAAGCCGGTGACGGAGCGCTGGGGCGTGCCATAAGCGGCGGTGGAGACAAGAGCCTGCACCTCCACCATAAAGGGACGAACCCCCTCGGTGGTAACGCCGATGGCGATACCGCTCATCTCCTCGTCGCGGTTTTCGGAGAGGAGCATCTCCGAGGGATTCTTCACCTCGCGAAGCCCGCGCTGCACCATCTCGAAGATGCCGATCTCGGAAGTGGAGCCGAAGCGGTTCTTTATGCTGCGCAGGATGCGGTAGAGATACTGCCGGTCGCCCTCAAACTGGAGTACCGTGTCAACGATGTGCTCGAGCACCTTCGGGCCGGCGATCGCCCCCTCCTTATTGATATGGCCGACGAGGATCACGGGTACGTCCGACTCCTTGGCATAACGCAGGAAGGCGGCCGCGCACTCCCTTACCTGACTGATGCTTCCGGCGGCCGACTCTATCTCGTCGCTGGCGATGGTCTGTATGGAGTCGACCACGAGAATGTCGGGCTCCACGTTCTCGACCTGGGTGAAGATGGCCTGAAGACGCGTCTCGCAAAGGATCATGGTGTTGTCGGCCACCTTTCCGAGCCTGTCGGCGCGCAGCTTGAGCTGGGTGGCGCTCTCCTCCCCGCTCACATAAAGTATCTTCCGGTTGCGGATGGAGAGGATGTTCTGGAGCAGGAGCGTCGACTTGCCGATGCCCGGCTCGCCGCCGAGCAGGGTGAGGCTGCCGGCCACGAGTCCTCCGCCGAGCACACGGTTGAGCTCTTCGGAAGGCATGTGTATGCGCGGCTCGTCGCGGAGCTCGATCTCGGAGAGCTTCACGGGGCGAGCGGAAGACGCCTGCCTGCGCGAGGAGCGCTTACCGGAAGAGACTACGGTTTTTTCCTCGACAAATGTGTTCCATTCGCCGCAGGAGGGGCACCGGCCGAGCCATTTGGGCGACTCATGGCCACACTGGGTGCAGAAATATACGGTTTTGGTCTTTGCCAACTTGCTTAAGAGTTAAGAATGAAGAGTCAAGAGTCAAGATTTTCAGTGATGGCGGAAGAGGGCCATGACTATGGCGCCGGCAGTGGCGACATTGAGGCTCTCACCATGATACACCTTATTATAGGGAGGTATGAGCAACGGGCATGTGACAAGACTCCTCACTTCATCGGAAAGGCCGTTGCCCTCGTTGCCCAGCACGATGGCGCCGCGGGTGGGCAACGCCGTGTGGAAGATGTCGTCGCCGTCGAGCAGAGTGCCGATCACGGGGATGTCGCCGGAGCGGGCTATCAGCTCCGGCAGGCTGCAATAGACGACCTTAACGGCCGCCACAGAGCCCATGCTGGCCTGTATGGCCTTGGGGTTGAAGATGTCGGCGGTCTCGTGAGAAGCATAGACAGTGGTGAAGCCAAACCAGTGGGCGGTCCTGACCAGAGTGCCGAGATTGCCGGGATCCTGCACTCCGTCGACCATCAGGCTCAGGGAGTCGCCGGGGAGGGATTCAGGCTCAGACTCCGGCTCCGGCAGACGGTAGACGGCGAGCACCTCGGGCGATGTGGAGAGCGAGGATATGCGGTCGATGGCCTGTCGCGGAGCAATCGCCGCGCACCCTCCGGCCTCTCTCATAAGCCCGGAATGGGAAGAGGCCCACGACTCGGATGCCACGAGAGCCTCGAGCGGGAACGAGCCGAAAGTGTCGGCCACACTCTTGGAGCCCTCCACCACGAAGAGACTGTGGCGACGGCGCATCTTGCGCTGGGAGAGGGATGCGTAAAGCGATGTCTTAGCTTTGGAAAGGATCATGTCTGACGCCTTTGGGATGTATGATTGAAAGATTTTCTCCGCTAAGGTAGCATTTTTTATTTGGAATTCAAAAATATTGGCTAAATTTGTGGTTGGTTTAAAAACACATAGGGTAGATGAAATATATTGGAGCGCACGTAGGAGTATCGGGCGGAGTCGCAGGCACGCCCGCCACAGCCGCGTCGATAGGGGCGAAAGCCTTCGCACTCTTCACCGGGAGCAGCAACCGGTGGGTGTCGAAAGCCATCAGCGAGGAGGCGGCCGAGGAATTCAAGGCCAACTGCCGGCTGTATGGCTTCACGCCGGGAGTCATACTCCCTCACGACAATTTTCTAATCAATCTCGGGAGCCCTGACGCCAAGAAGCTGGAGCTCTCGCGCAAATCGTTTCTCGACGAGATGAAGCGCTGCGAGCAGCTGGGGCTGGAGATGCTCAATTTCCATCCCGGAAGTCACGTCAACGGCCACAGCGAGGAGTCCTGCCTCGACCTGATAGCGGAGTCGATCAACCTGACACTGGAACAGACCTCGGGAGTGACCGCCGTGCTCGAGAGCACCGCCGGCCAGGGCTCCAACATGGGCTACCTCTTCGAGCATCTCGCGCATATCATCGGGAAGATCGAAGACAAGAGCCGCATCGGAGTCTGCATCGACACCTGCCACACCTACTCCGCGGGCTACGACCTGGCCACCGAGGAGGGATATCTGGCCACCTGGAACGCTTTCGACGAAATCATCGGGCGCGACTATCTGCGCGCGCTGCATCTCAACGACGACAAGAGGGAGCTGGGGTCGAGGGTAGACCGCCACGCCCCCATCGGCGAGGGCACCCTCGGCAGGGAGTTCTTCATCCGTCTGGTCAACGACCCCCGCTTAGACGACATGCCGCTCATACTCGAGACCCCCGACGAGGAGAGATGGCCCGAGGAAATCGCCTGGCTCTACAGCCAGATCCGCGGGGAGGGGGCACCGCCAACGACAACTAAATAAATTCATACATAAATCACGATTGCAATGTCCATGAAAACAAAACCGGACTTGAGTTTCTGGAAACTATGGAATCTGAGCTTCGGCTTTTTCGGAGTGCAGATAGCCTACGCACTGCAGAGTGCCAACGTATCACGAATATTCACGACAATCGGAGCCGACCCCCACGACCTGAGCTACTTCTGGATCCTGCCCCCGCTGATGGGGCTTGTGGTGCAGCCGATCGTCGGCCTCATGAGCGACCGCACATGGAACCGCTTCGGGCGCCGACTCCCCTACCTCATCCTCGGGGCGATGATCGCAGTGATAGTGATGTGTCTTCTCCCCAACGCCGGCAGTTTCCAATTCACTGTCAGCAGCGCCATCCTCTTCGGCCTTGTGGCCCTGATGCTTCTCGACACCTCGATCAACATGGCCATGCAGCCCTTCAAGATGCTTGTGGGCGACATGGTGAACGAAAAACAGAAAGGACTCGCCTACTCCATCCAGAGCTTCCTCTGCAACGCGGGGTCGGTGGTGGGATACATATTTCCGATATGCCTCGGCTGGATCGGTCTTCGCAACATCGCGCCGGCGGGAGTCGTTCCGCAGACGGTGATATGGTCGTTCTACATCGGCGCCGCCATCCTGCTTCTCTGCGTTATATATTCGCTGGTGAAGATCAAGGAATGGCCGCCGCAGGTATATAATGAATACAACGGCGCCACCGAGGAGCCTTCGGGCAAGAAAGGAAGCACCAACGTAGTGAAGCTCCTGAAGCATGCCCCGTCGACATTCTGGACAGTGGGTCTGGTGCAGTTCTTCTGCTGGTTCGCGTTCCTCTTCCTCTGGACCTACGCCACCAACACCGTGGCCCACAACGCCTTCGCCACTCCCACCATCGAGAGCGTGACAGGCATCGTGGCCGACGGCAGGAAATATGACGCCAAGAACATCCTCATCAACGACACAGTGCCCGTGATCAGCCACGGCAAGGTGATGGTGGCCGGCGTAGTGGCCGACGGCGTCTATTATCCCGCCTCCACCGTAGTGGCCGGGGGAGACACCATAGTGAGCGGCCACGAGATCCTGGCCGACGGCGAGGGAAGCCCGAAAGCCGCCTTCGGGGTTTCGCGGAAGAGCCCCGTCACCCTCGTGATCGACGGGCAGCCGGTGGCCGTGGAGAAGGAATACAGGCTCAGCGACTATCTCTCCCGCATGCAGGGGGGCATCCGCCTGACCGAGGCATCGATCGTGGCTCGCGACGCCAGCGGAGCCTTGACCGTGGAAGACGCGACGAGCCATGAGATCAGCGATGTGGCCACCTGCCGCTACGATACCAAGACAGTGCTCAACGCAGCGTCTCCGCAGTATAACGACGCCGGCAACTGGGTAGGGCTGCTCTATGCAGTTCAGGCATTGGGATCGGTGGTCTGGGCCGTGATGCTGCCTAAATTCCGCAGCCGCAAATTCAGCTACGCCCTGAGCCTGCTGCTGGGCGCCGCCGGTTTCGTGATGATGGCCTTCCTCACGAGCAAGTGGCTGCTCTTCATAGCTTTCATCCTGATAGGCTGCGGCTGGGCAGCGATGCTGGCATGGCCGTTCACCATACTTACCAACTCCCTGAAAGGAGGCAATATCGGCGCATATCTGGGTCTCTTCAACTGTACGATCTGCGTGCCCCAGATCGTGGCGGCGCTGGCCGGGGGCTGGATACTCTCGATGATGAGCTCACCCCACGAGCTGGCGCCCGAATACCTGATGATGCTGATCGCCGGCATCTCGATAGGAATCGGCGCCCTCTGCGTAGGCTTCATCAAAGAGGGGCATTCCGAGGAGCCTCCGCGCGAGAATCCCGTGGAGAGCGAAATGATATAAAAGACGCCCGACGCCGCCAGGCGGCAAAGAGACAGGAAAGCCCGTTTCGAGATTTCGATACGGGCTTTTTCATGCTCAAGCCGGAGCCAGGGACGCCGCAGAGCAAAAAATATTGTGCCCAACATTTGCATCAGACGTCTTTTTTTACTATTTTTGCAAAATCTACTTTCCTCGGGGACACAGCCCCACAGCCTGCATCTGACTCCGAAAAAACTCAACCGAGATGACCAATAAATGGAACTATCAACCCCTTACCAACCAGCAGAAAGAGCAGGCTGACGCTTTGCACGCCCATTGCGGGGGTAACTCCGCGATAGCGGAAGTGCTGCTGCGGAGGGGCGTCAAGAGTCCCGCAGAGGCCGACGCCTTCTTCACGCCGGCCATATCTGACCTCCACGACCCGTTTCTCATGCCCGACATGGACAAGGCCGTCAACCGCCTCAACAAGGCGATGGGCGCCAAGGAGCGGATCATGATCTACGGAGACTACGACGTCGACGGCACCACGGCGGTGGCTCTCGTCTACAAATATCTCCAGAACTACTACAGCAATATCGAATACTACATCCCCACCCGCTACGAGGAGGGATACGGCATATCGCTCAAGAGCATCGACTACGCGCTGGAAAACGACGTGAAGCTGGTGATAGTGCTCGACTGCGGCATCAAGGCCATCGACGAGATAGCCTACGCCAAGGAGCACGGCATCGACTTCATCATCTGCGACCACCACGTGCCCGACGAGACGCTGCCGCCGGCTGTGGCCATCCTCAATCCGAAGATGCCCGGATCGGCCTATCCCTGCCACCACCTCAGCGGCTGCGGCGTGGGCTTCAAGTTCATGCAAGCCTTCGCGCAGAGCAACGGTCTCTCCAACCACAACGAGCTGGAGTCGCTGCTCGATCTGGTGGCCGTGAGCATCGCGGCCGACATAGTGCCTATCATCGACGAGAACCGCATCATGGCCTACCACGGCCTCAAGCGCCTCAACTCCAACCCCAACCTCGGGCTCCGCAGCATAATACGCCTCTGCAAGCTCACCAACAAGGACATCACCATCAGCGACGTGATCTTCAAGATCGGGCCGCGCATCAACGCCTCGGGCCGCATGCAGAGCGGCATAGAGGCCGTAGACCTCCTCGTGTGCCGCGACCTTCACGACGCCTATGAGAAGGGGAAGGACATCGACCAATACAACAAAGACCGCAAGGAGCTCGACAAGCAGATCAC
Source organism: uncultured Muribaculaceae bacterium (assembly GCA_947626355.1). GTDB lineage: Bacteria > Bacteroidota > Bacteroidia > Bacteroidales > Muribaculaceae > Lepagella. Next base: position 35,813 of record CANQRV010000009.1, on the reverse strand, counting down.
CCAGGAGGCCAACATGCTGATCGAGAAAAACGTGGCCATCGTCGACGGCAAGCGCTCGATAGTGGTCTACAACAAGGACTGGCACAAGGGAATCATAGGCATCGTGGCCTCGCGCCTCACGGAGCTCTACTACAAGCCGGCCGTGGTGCTGACCTTCAGCAACGGGCTGGCCACCGGCTCGAGCCGCTCGGTGCAGGGCTTCGACATATATTCGGCCGTGAACTCCACACGCGACCTGCTGGAGAACTTCGGCGGCCACACCTACGCCGTAGGCCTCTCGCTCAGAGAGGAGAACATACCGGAGTTCAGCCGGAGATTCGAGGAATACGTGGCCTCGCACATACAGCCCAACCAGCTATCGCCGCAGATCGACATCGACGCCGTGATAGAATTCGCCGACATCACCCCCGAGCTCACCGGATATCTCAAGAAGCTCAACCCCTACGGCCCCGGCAACCAGAAGCCGGTGTTCTGCACTCGCAACGTGTTTGACTTCGGCACGAGCAAGCTCGTGGGCAAGAACCTGGAGCATATCAAGCTGGAGCTGGAAGACGACAGCACAAGCCGCGTGATCAACGCGATAGCCTTCAACATGGCTCCCTATTTCGAGCATATCCACGCCCACAAGCCCATCGACATCTGCTACACCATCGAGCAGACCAAGCAGGGGGGACACCAGGAGAGCATCCAGCTCATGATCCGCGACATCCGACTCTCCGAGCAGAAATGAGCGACGCCGACTTCCTCTCGATCCTCCGGCAACACTGGGGCTACGACAGCTTCCGGCCCCTTCAGCTCGACATCATCCGCGCCGTGGCCTCCGGCCGTGACACGCTGGGGCTCATGCCTACCGGTGGCGGCAAGTCGATCACTTTCCAGGTGCCCGGCATAGCGTTCGGTTCCGGCGTCACCGTCGTGGTGACGCCGCTCATCTCGCTGATGAAAGACCAGGTCGACAACCTTCGTCGGCGGCGCATCAAGGCGGTGTTTTTCCATTCGGGCATGACAGGCTCCGAGCAGCGCCAGGCGTGGGAGACCCTCGTCAACGCCAGGGCCCGCCTCCTCTACATCTCGCCGGAGCGCCTGGGCAACGAGCGCTTCATGGCCGAGCTGCGCAACATCGACGTGAGACTCATAGTGGTCGACGAGGCCCACTGCATCTCCCAGTGGGGCTACGACTTCCGCCCGGCCTATCTCGAGATCAGGAAGCTGAGGCGTCTGAAGCCCGGCGCCAACGTGCTGGCCCTCACAGCTACCGCCACACCTGCCGTAGCCGTCGACATCGCGAGGCAGCTCGAGATGCGCGACGCGGCAGTGTTTCGCAAGAGCTTCGTGCGCGACAACATCAGCTACATAGTGAGGCCGGCCGACACGCGCATCCACGAGGTGTTTCATATCCTCTCGCGCACTTCGGGGAGCGCCATCGTCTACGTGAGGAGCCGGCGGCGCTGCCGCGAGATCTCCGACTTCCTCAACAGCAGCGGCATATCATCCACCTTCTATCACGCGGGACTCGACTATACCCTGAAAGAGGAGCGGCAGAACGACTGGCAACGCGGCGACGTGCGCGTGATGGTGGCCACCAATGCCTTCGGCATGGGCATCGACAAGCCCGACGTGCGCACGGTGGTGCATTTCGACCTGCCCCCCTCGCTCGAGGAATACTATCAGGAGGCGGGACGCGCCGGGCGCGACGAACTCCCCTCCTACGCCGTGCTCATCACCTCGCCGCGCGACCCGGCCACACTGCGGCGGCGCGTCACGGAGTCGTTTCCCGACCGCAGGATAATAAAGAAGATCTACGAGCTGGTGTGCGTATTCCTCCACATCGACGTGGGGGAAGGCTACGACGTGCTGCGCGAGTTCGACATATCGAAATTCTGCGCCACCTATAAGATAGAGGAGCGTCAATGCCGCAGCTCGCTGCGGCTGCTCTCCCAGTCAGGCTACCTCAATTATATCGAGGAGCCCGACAGCAGGTCGCGCGTGCGCATCGACTGCACCCGCGAGGAGCTCTATCACACCGACAGACTGAGCGCCAACGCGGAGACAACACTCTCCGGACTGCTCCGCACGTATCCCGGGCTCTTCACCGACTTCTGCTACATACTGGAGCCGGAGCTCTCCAAAGCCACCCAGCTCGGGGAACGCGAGGTGTATGAGGCGCTGCTCGAGCTCAACAGGGCCGGAATCGCCACCTACATCCCTAAGTCGAGCGTGGCGCTGATGCACTTCCCCACCGCACGCGAGGAGACCACGAGCCTGATCATCCCCACCACGGTCTACGAGGAGAGGAAGAAAGCCATGTCGGCGAGGGTCGAGCGCATGATCGACTTCGCCTTCAGCGACAAGGGATGCCGCGTGGAGCGTATGCTCGAGTATTTCGGAGAGGAACATGCCGGAGACTGCGGCAAATGCGACATCTGCCGGGCCCACGGAAGAAAGAAGACAAAGGTCTCAGGCGCCGACGCAGTGACGAAGGTGACGGCCTATCTCGAAAGCAAACCGGGGGGCGCCACCGCGCTGATGGTGGAGCATGACTGCGGGCTGCAGGCCGCGAGTGTGGCCGAGGCCCTCTCGTTTCTCTGCAACGAGGGATATGCTATATGTGACAACAACTTCTATAAACTCGAGCAATCATGACAGGACTGGCCGACTGCAACAACTTCTTCGTGTCGTGTGAGCGCTCGCGCAACCATTCGCTTGACGGGAAGGCCGTGGTGGTGCTCAGCAACAACGACGGCTGCGTCGTGGCGCGCAGCAACGAGGCCAAGACACTCGGAATCAAGATGGGCCAGCCGGCCTTCGAGATCCGGGAGCTGACCGAAAGCGGGCGCGTCATAGCCCTCTCCGGCAACCATCTGCTCTACCGCGAGATCAGCCTGCAGGTGCATGACATCTTCAGACGCTACGTGCCCTCGACACTCGACTATTCGGTCGACGAGGCCTTCCTCAACGTCGACGGCATCCCGCCGGGAGCGCTGCTCCAGATAGGGCTGGAGATCAGGAAAGCCTGCCTGCGGGAGGCCGGAATACCGGTGACCATCGGCTTCGGACGGTCGAAGACGCTGGCTAAGATCGTGACCGAGGTCTGCAAGAAGAAGCGTGAGCCTGTGGGAATGCTCAGCGACACGGAGGCCACCGAGAGGCTGCTCGACACCCTGGAGATACGCGACCTCTGGGGCATCGGGCGGCGGCTGGCCAAGCGCCTCTATCAGAGCGGCGTCTATACCATCGGCGACTTCTACCGCGCCGACCGCCACCGCATACGCAGGATGCTGGGCATCAACGGCGAGAAATCGTGGATGGAACTCCACGGACTCCCCTGCATCGAGCTGGCCCACGTGGAGCGGGAGCTCCAGCAGAGCATCAGCGAGACGCGTACCTTCCCGTACGATGTCGACGACTACGACTATCTTCGGGCCCGTATGGCCGTGTATGCCGCCCACTGCTCGCAACGGCTCCGCGCCATGAAGGGGAAATGCTCCACCGTGACGGCGTTTCTCGTCACCAACCGCTTCCACACAGCCAACGGCTTCCACGCCCCGGAAGTGACACTGCGGCTGACGAGACCGGCCAACGACACCCCTACCATAGCGGCGGCGGCAGTGGAGGGGCTCAACAGGATATTCGACACCTCGCTCGCCTACAAGCGGGCCGGAATAGTGCTCGGCGAGATAGTGGCCGAGAACTCCGTTATGCCGTCGCTCTTCGATGAGGCGCAACCGGCGCGTGAGGCCGCCGGGCGGAAGCTGATGCAGGTGATCGACAGGCTCAACTCGGAGACCGGGCATCCCCGGCTGCGCCTGGCCTCGCAGATCACCATCAGCCACAAAGGATACGACGACGGCTACAGCATATCGTTTGGCGCCGAACGCAGATGAAACAAAGACAGACTCCATGAAAGAAATGAAGGCAATGAAAAAGATAAAGACTCACCCGGCGGCAGCGCTTCTGACGCTCATCGTGACGACATCATTATGGAGCTGCGGCAGCCGGGGCAAGGTGGCCGAGCCGGAGCGCGACCGAGACACCCTTCACGTAGCCACCCTCTACAGCCCGACCTCCTATTTCAACTACCGCGGCCAGGACATGGGCTTCGACTACGAGAACATCCGGCAGTTTGCCGACAGCGCGGGCTACGTGATGGACCTCAAGGTGGCATCGAATCTTCAGGAACTTCTCGACATGCTCGACCGGGGCGAGGCTGACGTGGCGGCATATCCCGTGCCACGGATCGGAGAATACACGCGCAAGGTGCTCTACTGCGGCCCGAAGGAGGTGTCGTGGCAGGTGCTGGTGCAGCCCGACGGACGGGAGAAGATCACCGACGTGACCCAGCTGGTGGGTAAGGAGATCTATGTGGAGAAAGACTCCAAATACCACTACCGGATGAACAACCTCAACGCGGAGCTGGGTGGAGGCCTCATCATCAAGCCCATAAGCCGCGACACCCTGATATCGGAAGACCTTATCGAGATGGTGCACAACGGAGAGATCCCGCTGACGGTGGTGGATTCAGACGTTGCGGAGCTCAACAAGTCGTATTATCCCGACCTCGACATCAGCATGAAGGTTAGCCTCGACCAGATGTCTGGCTGGGCCGTGAGCCGCAAGGACTCGGTGCTTGCCCGGGAAATCGACACATGGAACAGCACCTTCGCCCACCAGGGATTCTCAAAAAACCTATACAAGAAATATTTCGAGAACAGCAAAGTGCTGGCCACCGATGTCCTCGACGCGATGCCGGCGACGAGACGCAGCGACGGCAGCATCTCCCCCTACGACCATCTGTTTCAACGCCACAGCGCGGCGTCGGGACGCGACTGGGAGATGCTGGCGGCCATCGGCTACGTGGAGTCGCGCTTCCGCAACGACGTCAGCTCCTGGGCGGGCGCCAAGGGGATCATGCAGATCATGCCGGGCACGGCGCGCGCGCTTGGCTACGGCGGACGCGACATGCGCGACCCTGATGTCAATATTGGCGCAGGCGCCGCATTAGTGGCCAAATTAGACAAAAGCCTGCAAAAAAAGATTGCGGATCCGGATGAAAGAATTAAATTTGTGCTCGCCGCCTACAACAGCGGGCTGGGCCACGTGCTCGACGGCATAGCGCTCGCGGCTAAATACGGCTACGACCCGACGCGCTGGGAGGGGCACGTGAGCGAGGCCATCCTCATGAAATCGAATCCGAAATACTACAACGACCCGGTGGTGAAGAACGGATATTTCCGAGGCCGGGAGACGGTGAACTTCGTGGAGACGGTGATGCGCACGTATAATGGCTACAGGAAATGAAACTAAAAAACAAATACATCATGAAGAAGAAAACACTCACGGCGGCAGCGGTATTGTCGCTGGCCGCCACGGTGGGACTGACATCGTGTATCGGCAATTTCACGCTCACCCACCGGGTGCTCAACTGGAACAAGCAGGTTGGGCCCAAATTTGTCAACGAACTCGTGTTTTTCGCATTCTGGATAGTGCCTGTCTATGAAGTGACTGCGGTGGTTGACCTTCTGGTTCTTAACTCCATAGAGTTCTGGAGCGGCAACAATCCCATGGAAGCCACCAACAGGACGGTGGAGACAGACAGGGGTGTCTACCATATCGCTTCGACGAGCGAGGGCTACACGATAGAGTGTCCCGGCGGCGAGATAGTGAAGCTCGACTATGACGGCGACAGCGAGACATGGGCCGTGGAAGCAGACGGGAAGAAATACCCCTTCATGACGATGGTAGACGAGGGCCACGTAAAGATGATCACTCCTGATGGCGACATGCGCATGGTGGAGCTTTCGGAGCAGGGTCTCCAGGCGTATACGGCCGTGGCGTCGGCATCTATGGCGCAGCGATGAAAAGAGGCGTGAGGGGGCAGGCATCAAAACAAATTGGAACGATATTTGTTAATATTTTTAAAGAGCAGCCGCAGCGAGCGGCCTCGGAAAAGAAAACAGGAAACATAAAAACCATAAAAATTAGGAAATGAAAGCAATACATGTAATCAGCGCAGTGATCGGCGGTGCCATCGCAGGCGCAGCAGTCGGTCTCCTGGTAGCCCCGGAGAAAGGCGACGACACCCGCAAGAAAATCATGGAGTTTCTCAAGGAAAAGGGCATCAACCTTAAGAAATCGAAGATGGAGGAACTCGTAGACGAGATTGAAGACAAAATCGAAAGCAACATCTAAAAGAGACACAGACCTGAAATGAAAGCACTGAACATACTGTATGCGTTCCTCGGGGGCGCAATCGTGGGCTGCGGAGCAGCGCTGCTTCTCGCCCCGGAGAAAGGCTCAGACGTAAGGGAGAAGATCTGCAAGATCCTGCGTCGCAAAGGCATCAGGATCAGCGACAGCGAGGTAGACGCCCTTGTGGCCGAGCTCGCCGGCAACGAAGACTGAACATGAGTCAGCGACCCCTGCCGGGAGCCTTCCCGACAGACGAAAACGGGGAAGCCAGCCGCCGGCCACAGCCGGCGGCCCTTCCCCTGCCTTTTTTCATAATCAATACATGCAACGATCATAAGCATGAAAGAAAAAATCACCGACGAGATACGCGACATCCTGACACAGTCGACGGAATGGATAAAGCTTGAGGCGGAATACGCCAAGCTCACGCTGGTGGAGAAATTCTCGGTAATAGCCGGCATGGGTATCCTCTTCGCGATCATCATGATGCTCGCGCTGCCCCTCTTCATCATGCTGCTGTTCGCGCTTCAGGGATTATTCGCCAGGATGATGAGCCCGGCGCTCGCCTATCTCACCACCGGGGGCATCGTGGTGGTGCTGACAGTGGTCATCGTGTTGCTGCGCAAGCCATTGGTGTTCAATCCCATCACCCGTTTCATAACCCGGCTACTCGTGGAGCGCCAAAACAAGCACTGACCCATGGAAATCATCAAACAGACAACACCGAGGCAGGACGAGCCGGCGGAAGCCCCAAAGTTCAAGGGATACACACTCGACGAGCTGCGCTATCAGCGCGCGCTGACGGCACTGCAGAAGGATTTCTGCCGGACAAAAATGATCAATAATGTCGGGCAGCTAAGGAAATACAATCCCCTCTCATCATCGGGGAGCACCTCGACAGTGGGCAAGATCGGCCATATCGCCACGCGCATAGCCTCCGGCATGAGCTATCTCGACTACGCGATGATCGGCTTCTCGCTCTTCTCCTCGGCGCGAAAGATCTTCTCATTTTTCCGCAGGAAAAAGAGGTAGCGTAATCCGCCACTCACAACCATGACCATATCCAGGGCTTTCAAAGAGCCCTGACACAACTGATCCAACCTGATACAAGAATGACCGACTACACACAACTCAGCGTCAGGCTGACACCATGCAACGACGACATCGCCGACCTGGCCGCCCAGAATCTCGCCGACATAGGCTATGAATCGTTTGAGCCCGTGGAAGGGGGACTCGAAGCATATATAAAGACCGACAGCTACGACCGTGAGGCTGCCAAAGAGGCTCTCCGCACCCTCCCCTTTGAAATCAGCGACATCTCGCTCACATCGCAGGAGATCAAGGGAGAGGACTGGAACTCCGAATGGGAGAAAAACTATTTCCAGCCCATAGTGGTGGGGGGCAAAGTGGCCGTACACTCCTCCTTCCATCATGACGTGCCGGAGGCGGAATACGACATCTCGATCGATCCGAAGATGGCCTTCGGCACCGGCCATCACTCACTACCTCGATGATGCTGCGCCTGATACTCGACAGCGACATGACAGGCAGCAAGGTAATCGACATGGGCACCGGCACAGCCATCCTCGCCATCCTCGCCAAGATGAGGGGAGCCGACAAGGTAACGGGCATCGACATCGAGCAGGACGCCACCGACAACGCCCTTGAGAACGCCCGCCTCAACAACGTGGAGATCGAGGTGCATACCGGCGACGCGCGTCTGCTCGACAACCTAAGAGACGCCGACTACCTTCTGGCCAACATCAACCGCAACGTGCTGCTGGGCGACATGGCGAGCTACGCCGCAAGCGTGAAGTCGGGGGGCCGGATATTCCTGAGCGGCTTCTACGAGGCCGATGTCCCGATGCTTCTCGAGGAGGCCCTGCATCACGGACTCGAAAGCGGTCGGCGCCTAAGCGACAACGGATGGGCAGCACTGGAGGTGATAAAAAATAGCCGAGCCACTGTTAAAAAAACTATAATCGGGTGTAAGCGCTTGTATCCAGCAGCTTACACCCGACAGTCAATTGTAGGTATAACTGCCGGAGATGACGTTTTATTGTGCAGCGGGGGATATTTTAACATTCTTTACGCAAAATAAAAACGATATAATTTGCACTGGCGCCATATTTGTTGTAATTTTGTAATAACAAACTAACCGAATAACCACCAAAACCAGAACGCCTATAGCCCAGATCTACCTAACAAGATAATCAAGCATCAATAATGGCAAAACTACTAAGCATGACCGATGAACAGCTGGTCAAGGCTTACGCGCAAGGCAGCAACGAGGCTTTTGACGTATTGCTCAAACGCCATCAGGAGCGGATATACAACTATATCCTCCGGATCATAAAGAACGAGGATGTGGCCAACGATATCTTCCAAGACACCTTTGTAAAGGCGATCCTGACCATCAAGCAGGGGCGCTATACGGAAACGGGGAAATTTCCGGCATGGATCTCGCGCATAGCCCACAATCTGATCATCGACTACTACCGCCAGGAGAAATCGGAAAACATGCAGAGTTCCGACCTTGATGACGTCGACGTGCTCAACCGCAAGGAGCTTTGCGAAGAGACCATAGAAGACGTGATCATCTCCGCCCAGATCAAGGAAGACGTGAAATATCTCATCAGCAAGCTTCCCGACCTGCAGAGAGAGGTGCTCAACATGCGCTACTACCAGAACCTCTCGTTCAAGGAGATCGCCGAGCTCACCGGAGTGAGCATCAACACGGCGCTCGGCAGAATGAGATACGCCATACTCAACCTCCGGCGACTTGCTGCTGAAAAAGACATCATACTCACACTCTGACACGCCGCTCCCCTGCTGCCAGGCAAGCCGCTGGCATTGGAAACGCTTGTGTCTTGAGTCTCCACCATCACCGCCATCCTGCCCGCAGAGTCTAAACCGACGCGGCATGATGGCGTTTATTCTGTCTAAGAATCAATATTTTTCAATTTGTCATAATAATCGGGCATATCCATGCGTTATCATAGTGTATTCTTAAAAACTCGTGCCTATGACAAACGATTCTACCATTTCGCAAATCCAGTCAGAGACGGAAAACAAAAATATGAACAGCCCGCGGCTCTCCACGCTCAATCTGATAAGACAGTATGCAAGGGCATGCACGGCCATCGACACCGAAGCCTGCCGAATGCTCGTGCTGAACTGAAAACATATAGAAAACAAAACGCCATCATAATAAAACCAACTGGTTTATGACTGAGAATTCTGAAGAGACCCTTGTTGACGAGAGCGGTCTCAACTTCGTGGAACAGGAAATAAAGGCAGACCTGGCGGCCGGCAAGAACGGTGGCCGCCTCAACACCCGTTTCCCGCCCGAGCCCAACGGCTATCTCCACATCGGCCACGCGAAAGCCATCATCATGGACTTCGGCGCCGCCGAGAAGTTTGGAGGCACATGCAACCTGCGTTTCGACGACACCAACCCTCAGAAGGAAGACACCGAATATGTGGAGGCGATAAAGCGCGACATCCACTGGCTCGGCTTCGACTGGGGCGACAGACTATATTACGCGTCCGACTACTTCCAGCAGCTCTATGATCTCGCCGTGAGGCTGATCAAGGAGGGGAAGGCATACGTCGACGAGCAGACCAGCCAGCAGATCGCAGAGCAGAAAGGCACTCCCACCACCCCGGGAGTTGCCAGCCCGTACCGCGACCGCCCCATAGAGGAAAACCTCGAGCTCTTCGAGCGCATGAACAGGGGCGACTTCGAGGAGGGCTCGATGGTGCTCCGCGCCAAGATCGACATGGCCAACAGCAACATGCACTTCCGCGACCCGATCATGTACCGCATCATCAAGACGCCCCATTGGCGCACCGGTGATAAATGGAAGGTATATCCCATGTATGACTTCGCCCACGGCCAGAGCGACTACTTCGAGGGTGTGACCCACTCCATCTGCACGCTCGAGTTCGTGCCCCACCGTCCTCTTTACGAGTATTTCGTGAAGGAGCTGGCCGATGAGAGCTACTGCCCGCGCCAGATAGAGTTCAACCGCCTCAACCTCACCTACACCGTGATGAGCAAGCGCAAGCTTCTCCAGCTGGTGAAGGAGGGACTCGTCAACGGATGGGACGACCCCCGCATGCCGACCCTCTGCGGACTGCGCCGCCGCGGCTACACGCCGTCATCAATCAAGGATTTCGTCAACCGCATCGGATATACGAAATACGAGGCACTCAACCACATCGAGCTTCTCGAGCACTCCGTGAGGGAGGACCTCAATAAAACAGCCACACGCGTCAGCGCCGTGGTGAACCCCGTGAAGCTGATACTCACCAATTATCCGGAAGGGCAGACCGAGGAGATACTCGTCGACAACAATCCAGAGAACCTCGAGGAGGGGAAGCACGCGATGCCCCTCACACGCGAACTCTGGATAGAGCGCGAGGACTTCATGGAATGTCCGCCGAAGAAGTTCTTCCGGCTGAGTCCCGACAAGGAGGTGAGGCTGAAAGGCGCATACATCATCAAGTGCACCGGCGTCAAGAAAGGCGCCGACGGGGAGATTGAGGAGATATATGCCGAATACGACCCGGAGACGCGCAGCGGACTCCCCGGCAGCGACCGCAAGGTGAAAGGCACCCTCCATTGGGTGTCGGCACCCACAGCCGTCGACATCACCGTGAGGGACTACGACCGCCTCTTCTCAGTGGAGAACCCGTCGGCGGAGGAAGGCGATTTCAGAGACCTCCTCAATCCCGACAGCCTGAAGGTAAGGGAGCACGCCAAGCTGGAGCCGTGGGCGGCCGAAAGGGCCAAGGATGGCGACCACTATCAGTTCACACGTCTGGGCTATTACACTGTGGACCTCGACTCCACAGAAGGCAATCTCGTCTTCAACAAGACCATCGGCCTGAAAGACACCTGGGCCAAGGAACAGAAAAAAGCGAAATAAAGCGCAGCACAGTATCGTCGCCCCGGCTTCTGTCTGAAGCCGGGGCGATATCGTTACCATAAGGTCGGAGTCATGGTTTGCATTTGCCGACCGGCGGCTGCGACAATGTTATTCTGACGATGGCGGTGCGATCGAGACTACGGGCAACGGCTTCGGGGAAATGATCCATGTGTTTGGGCAGGAAGCGCATGCACAGCAGGCGCAGGGCCTCGATTTTCTCCTCATCGTCGTCGACCAATTCGGCGCGGCCCAAGGCTATAGCCGAATGGTAATATTCGGTGAAGTTCTGCTTCTCCTCCTCAAATTTCGGGGTGCACTTGCTCACTGCCGAGAGGCTGACGACTGGATTTGCGCGTAAGCAATCGAGTTTCTCGCCCTCAAGGGCGCAGTGGAAATAGAATGTACGGTCATCTTTCCTCACGAGTGACAGGGGCAGGCCGTATGGCGTGCCGTCTGTGCGCGTCATGCTGACGGTGACGTATGGGGCGCGGTCGAAGACCTCAAGCGCCCACTCGGCGTCTCTCTGTCTCTCGGCTTTTCTCATCGTTCTCATCATTCGGGAGTTTAGGTCTACAAAAACAAAATTACAAAAATTTCCAGGCTTTTACCGCCTCGGGAATCAGACACTGCCCCCAATACGGTTTGCCAATCCAATAGCCAATCTCTGCCTCGCCATCTTTCATATCGGCGGAGTGATGGCCATCGGCAAACATAACTCCGCAACTACCTATCGGTTCGCCGGTTTGTTTCAGAACGACCGCATAAGTCTCCGGAGCCACAAACACCGTCCGGATAATCTCACGGCTGTTCTCTACGAGTATGCCGCTTCTTATTTTTTTCGTATGTCTGGGATAGAGTTGCCTCAATCCAAATACAAAGGTAATGAAAATCCCGTAAAAGCCTCTCACTGATAGGTGAAAATCAGCGTTTCAAAATTCATCCCCCCCCTCTTCTGTAGGTACAACCGTCCGCGATAGCATATTGAAACCTGCCTGTAATAGTCCTAACTTTGCCGTAAAAATTGAATTATGGACAAAGTGGAACTATACAGGCAGGTTTTCTTGTCATTCAAGGAGCTGTGTGCCGAAGGAAGGCAGCCGTGTTCGTTCCGAGCCTATTGTATAGCCAATGGGGTTGACCAGGGCCAGATGCGGCAAGTGCTCAGGAATGAGTTTCAGAATATCAGAACGCTTCCAGGATATTGTTGTGTGAACAGTCGCCTGTACGCGGATATTTATACACGGTTCAAGCAATTATTCGCGCAAGGCAAACAACCCGAAACATTCTCTTCTTATTGCAGAAGTTTTGGCATTACACGCGATCAGGTTCATTCTTATTTGAAGAATCACCATTTACGCGTGGCCGGGTTGCCCGGCTATACGGGGCCGACAGGCATGGGTAAAGGCGCGTGTCAGGAGGTACCGTTCGAGGATGTGATCTTCGAGGAGGCCGGCTTCCTTCCAGCCGACAGCGGCAATGTGATAACGGTAAAGGTCGACGGTCATGTCGCCGTCAGCTTTCCGGCGGACACTGATGTGGCCATTATTGCCAGGTTCGTCAGAAAGATGGGAAAGGAGGCGGGACATGTGGGGTCTTGAACAGGGATTAAGGCTGTGGGTCTGTCAGCAGCCGGTGTCGATGCGTTACGGCATACGTGGTCTGGCGCAGATGGTGTGGTCCTGGAAAGGACATTCCCCGGCATCGGGCGATGTCAATGTGTTCTTCTCAAAGGACCGCAGGACCATGAAGGCGCTGAAGTGGGACGGCGACGGATTTTTGATGTATACAAAAAGGCTGTCGCAAGGTCGTTTCCGGGAGGTGCTGAAAAAGGGCGATGACGGTGTGCGCAGGCTTCAGTGGGACGATTTCTATATGCTGATGAGGGGCCTCACGCCTGTGAAGGTGACTGTCGAGAAACGCTTCAGAATGGCCGTCAAATAGCGCATAATAGTTTAATATTCAATAATATAAATGATGTAAAAGTTGCGGATGTCAGATATTTTTCGTAACTTTACATCATGAATAAGAACGAGTTGATAGAGTTTTTGCAGCGTCAGGTCGGCTTCCTCCAGGGGAAGCTCGACGAGGCGCTTGCCTCTGTCAGCTCGCTTACTTTGGCCAACGAGAAACTGACCGCCACTGTCGATGAACTGCGCACGCAGATAGCCTCCCTGGAGGAAGTCATAAAAGGCAAAGGCGCGGAACTGAACAAGGAGAAGGTTGCGCGTCAGGCAATGCGGCGTCTTCAGGAATCACCGTCGGAAAGACAATCGAAGCCGGCGCCTTCTCCATCGGATGACCCTTCCGAAAAGAAACCGGAAAAGAAGCATACCAACAATGGGGCCAAAAGGAAGACGCATCCCGAATGCGAGATCGAGACCGTAGTGGTCGAGCCGGACAGTCCCGACTTCAGGCCGGAGGCGGCGACATTCATAGGCGAGTGCGATGTGGTGCGTTACGTCATGGTGCCGATGCGCTTTAGGAAAATCATCTACAAGGTAAGGAAATATGTGCAGGACGAGAAGATATACAAAGGCTCCGCGCCCGCTACACCTTTGCTGAACTCACAGTATACCGCCTCCTTCATCGCCGGGCTTGCCGAACTGCGCTACCTCCACTGCATGCCGCTTGAAAATGCCGTCGAGTACTTCCGTTCCCACGGCTTCGATCTCGACAAGGGGACGGCGCAGAAACTCGTCAGCAAGGTAAAGGTGCAGCTGGAGAATCTGTACAAGGCACTGGGTCAGGCAATAGTGGCGGACAATTATATCTGCGGTGACGAGACCTATCAGAAAGTTCGGTTGCAGGTGGCAACCCCTTCGGGCCGAAAAATCAAGAAAGGATATATCTGGGTGTTCGTCGGCATGACAACAGGGCTTGTGTACTTCTTCTATGACGACGGTTCCCGCTCGGCCGAAGTCTTCGAGCAGCACATCAAAGGCTTCAGCGGAGCCTTCCAGTGCGACTATTACTCAGGATACCGGCATATCGGAATCGGTGGGATGAGCGGGATAAAACGTCTGCCATGCCTGCAGCATATCAAGCGGAAGTTCCTGGACATTAAAGACAATCCAAAGGCACAGGGAATAGCAAAGCTCTTCGGACTCCTCTACCACTTCGAGCATAAACACAGAATCGGCAAGGATGGATGGACTGCGGAAGATCATCTGCAATGGAGACAGCGATACTCCCGGATAATGCTTGAGAAAATCCACATGAGGCTGATGGCAGTCAAGAACCGCGTAGGCGTGCCGCCCGATGACCTGCTGCTTGCCGCCACCGAACATGCGCTCCGGCAATGGGACGAAATACCGCGTATCTTCGCATCACCCACCTATAAACTCGACAACAACGAAGTCGAGCGGATCAACCGCTACATATCACTGACACGCCGACGGCTGACAATCGGTTCCCACACAGGAGCCGAAGCAGCAGCCCTGTACCACTCGCTGGCCATCACCTGCAACCGGTGCGGAGTCAATGTCTACGATTACTTCTGCGACATCATCGACCGATGCGCCGCGTGGCCACCGAACACACCAATTGAAATGTACCGCAACCTGCTTCCCGACCGCTGGAAACCATCACAGAAATAGCCGCCCAAGAATCTGGACGGCTATCTTTTTATGGCCTACACGCTATCGCGGACGGTTGTACCTTCAATGCGATGTCGTTCTTCCGCACTAAACCCCTCGGAGATGTTGCTCCAAGTTGTGACGGAAACGAGCGACATCCTCTCGATCCATCGGTGGATTTGGTATTGAACGTATCATTCTTCAATTGTTTTATTCGCAAAGATAGTAAACATTTTTGATTTCCACATAATTTTAACAAGCCATTCCAGCGAAAAGTTTTTATTCACTGCCGTTTATCTCATCAGGCATAAACATCAATTTGCCTCAGATAGATGCGTCTTACACGCGGCGACCGTTGATACAGTTTCCTTAGAATCTGAAGGCATCGATACGCTGGCGGATGTTGCGGCGCAGACATTCCTTATAGAGCCACGGCTCCGCGCCATGATAGTCGCCGACATTCAGAATGTCGAGGATGTTGGGCAAGGAGCTTCCGTCATATCCCTCCACCACCAACACCTTATAATTCGGATCGGCTGTGACAGTCACGGTATCGTCGAGCGTGGCGGGCACGTCATCCACACGCCAGTTGACGGGATTGATGCACATCACATTCGGAGCGCTGACCACCGGCTTGAGATACCTTACGTCGGAGACGGAATTGAAACAGACAGTGACGCGGGTGTCAACGGAGTCGGCAGCAGCCCTGATCCATGGCGCCTGCTCCATATCGTCAGGAGTCACCTTGTAGCCCATTACGTAAGCGGCCACCATTCTGTCTCGCAATCCGCCGTCGAGGGTCTTCATCAGCTCCACCACCGACTTGCCGCCCTGACTGAAACCGGCGAGTATGAAGGGACGCCCCTGGTTGAAATTCCGGATATAATAGTCGAAGGCATTCCTGACATCGACAAAAGCGACATCCATATATCTGCGGGTAATGGTGTCTTCATTGAGGGTCGCCCATGAGTCGAGGGTGATATGCCGGTAATGCGGGGAATAGAAACGGTTGCCATCGGCCATATACCCGGCCACACCCGCCATCTCGTTCTCGACATCCGCCCGATGCTTAGGATTCGATGGATCGGCCCAATGAGACACACGGCCATCAGCGGTGGTCCAGTCGTATTCCCACGTCGAAGGAATATAGAACACGTCGGCGCCGCTTAAGGAATCGTCAACGGCTATATGCCACCTCGACATGTCGGAATAATCCGCCATCGGCGGTACGTACACATTGTCGGGGCGTTCGACGGGAGCCGACGAGCTGCAGCCCACCATCACGATGAGACATAGGACCAGTATAGATAAAGGAGACTTCCTCATGATGCGATAAGTTAGAATAAAACCAGGATTCAAAATTACGAAAAATCATTCGAGCCACAAAATCCATGGCCATCATCTAAAAAACGACCCCGGCCTGGTGTCAGGCCGGGGCCGGGATATGTCTGGAAAGGAGGTATCAGATTATGATGCGGATCGTCTTGGAGCCGCCGGCAGTCTTGCAGACGGCGATGTAGATGCCGGGCGCCAGCATCGAGGTGGCGATCTCGGCACGGTCCGAGGCTGTTGTGGTGGCCACAACGCTTCCATTGATGTCATAAAGCGACAGGCTTACCTCGCCGGAACCGGCTGCTCTGACAGCACCGTCTGTGAACGCCAGGCTCATGGCATCGATCATGATGCGCCCTACGGAGAGAGTCGAAGTGTCGATATCCTCGCCACGGTAGATGATTTCTCCCTCAGCATTGTAGACCCGGTTGAGCTTGTAGTTGAAATATATGGAGGCAGCCCTGAGGTCGAGCATAATGAACGGGAGATAGCCCCGGCCAGTCAGACCAATGCCCCCGATCATGCAGTAATCATCAGGCTCCTCATATTGATCCTCACCATAATCGACAGTGATTCTTGCTGTTTGAGAGAGACATTCCTCACCGTCGATTGTCACATACTCCGATGATTTGATACCCATAGAGCTTGCGGGTGCATCATAATCTTGCCAATACCAAAAAACATTACCGCCGAGATACGGAAGGCAATACATCGTCTCATATGATTCACCGACATTCTTGGAGAAGTCATAGAGAAGCACATCCTTATGCTGGCCGGCCTCGAAGCAGTCGTTGACCGAAGAGTCCACATACATATAGACCTTGCCGTTGTCCTCACGCAGGAGTCGGACCTGCTGATTGCAGTTGGGGACGGTCTGCAGGCCCTGGAATATCATTTCCTGAGTATCGCGGTCGTAGTTGTATCCCCAGATTTCCATAGTCTCCGACGACACCAGCCGATGGTATTCCACGCCGTCGCGCATCTCCGTACCGTCAAACCACATCCGGAACATCACTGAGTTCGTCTCACCGTTGAATGCCGGCAACGTCGGCCGTCCACCTCCTTCTGAGTAGACATACTCCCATATTCTTCCCTCACGGATGGTAGCGACATTACCGGCTGAGGCAATCATGCCGGAGGCCATCAAGAGGGAAACCGATATAGCATGACCCAATCCTCCTCTAAGTATGCTTAAGGGCCTGCCGAGCGATCGGCAGGCCCCGTAAGTCAAGTGGTGAAAAGGAATTATATACTTAGGATTACGCGATTAGTATCAGTCTTCCTGATTGGTCTCGGCATACTCCTTGAGCAGACGCTCCTGGACGTCGGAGGGCACGAGCTCGTAGGATGCGAACTGCATCGTGAAGCTGCTGCGGCCACCGGTGATGGAACTCAGCGACGTGGAGTAGGACGACATCTCCTTGAGAGGCACCTTGGCGCTCAGCTTCTCGATGCCGCTGTCGCTCTCCATACCCATGATGATGGCGCGGCGTCCCTGAAGGTCGCTCATCACGTCGCCCATGGTGTCGCCCGGAGTTAGCACCTCCACGTCGTAGACGGGCTCGAGGATCTTCGGGTTGGCTGCCTTGAACGCCTGCGAGAATGCGTTGCGTCCGGCGAGACGGAACGAGATCTCGTTGGAGTCTACGGGGTGCATCTTGCCGTCGTAGATCATCACCCTGACGTCGCGGGCGTATGAGCCGGTGAGCGGACCCTGCTCCATGCGGTCCATGAGGCCCTTCACGATAGCGGGGATGAATCGGGCGTCGATGGCGCCGCCCACGATGCAGTTGTAGACCACGAGCTTGCCACCCCACTCCAGAGGTATCTCCTGCTTGTCGCGCACGTTGAGCTTGAACTCCTGGTTGCCGAACTTGTAGGTATCGGGCTCAGGCATGCCCTCCGTGTAAGGCTCGATGATCAGATGCACCTCGCCGAACTGTCCGGAGCCTCCTGACTGCTTCTTATGGCGGTAGTCGGCACGCGCGGCCTTCGTGATTGTCTCGCGATAGGGAATCTTCGGCTCGACGAATTCCATAGGAATCTTGTCGTTGTTCTCGATACGCCACTTCAGGGTGCGGAGATGGAACTCACCCTGGCCGCTGATGAGGGTCTGCTTGAGCTCCTTCGACTGCTCAACGAGCCATGTCGGGTCTTCCTCATGCATGCGTGTGAGGACGCCCATGAGCTTCTCGGAATCGCTCTCCGTGAGCGGACGGATGGCGCGCACATACTTGGGAGCGGGATACTTGATGAAGTCGAACTGCCAGTCGATGCCCTTGCTGTCGAGGGTATTGCCGGTGCGCACGTCCTTGAGCTTCACGGCAGCGCCTATGTCGCCGGACTGTAGGGCGTCGATAGGATTGCGATACTGACCGCAGACAGTGAAGATCTGAGCGAGACGCTCCTTGCCGCCGCGGGTCACGTTGTCGAGGTCGTCGCCGGCCTTGAGCGTGCCGCTCATCACCTTGAAATACGACACCTCGCCGATATGGGGCTCAACGGAGGTCTTGAAGAAATATATGCTGAGCGGGCCGTCGGCCTTTGGAGCCACAGGCTCGCCTGCTGTGTTCACCGGGTCTGGCATGTCGGAGACGAACGGGCATACATTGCCCAGGAACTCCATCATGCGGCGCACACCCATGTCCTTGAGGGCGCTGACGATGAAGACGGGATAGATCGAGCGGTCGATGAGGCCCTTGCGGATGCCCTCGCGCATCTCGTCCTCGGTGAGATGACCCTGCTCGAAATATTTGTCCATAAGAGACTCGTCGTTTTCGGCGGCAGCCTCGACGAGAGCATTGTGAAGCTCATTGGCCTTGTCGATCTGATCTGCGGGAATGTCGGACACCACGGGCTTGCCACCTTCCGGTCCCCACTCATATTTCTTCATCATCAGCACATCGATCATGGCGTTGAAGCCTGGGCCTGACTGCAGAGGATACTGCACGGCCACCACCTTCGGTCCGAAATGCTCGCGAAGCTGCTCCATCACGTTGTCGTAGTCGGCCTTCTCGCCGTCGATCTGGTTGAGGCAGAAGAGCACCGGCTTCCTGAGCTTAGCGGTGGTGCGGAAAGTGTTCTGCGTACCAACCTCGACGCCATATTCGGCATCGACCACGAGCACGCCGGTGTCGCAGACGCCGAGCGCTGTATATGTGCTGCCTACAAAGTCGTCGGCACCCGGGCAGTCGATCACGTTGAGCTTCTTGCCGTTGAACTCGGCATTGAAGACAGTCGAGAACACGGAATAGCCGTATTCCTTCTCAACGGGGAAATAGTCGGAGACGGTATTGCCCGCCTCGATGGTTCCACGGCGTTTTATCACTCCACACTCGAAGAGCATAGACTCAGCGAGTGTGGTTTTACCCGAGCCCTTCGATCCGATGAGGGCGATGTTTTTGATTTCGTCGGTTTTGTAAATCTTCATAATATGAGTGAGTTTTGAAGGTTCTGACTGAGCTTTTCCAGCCCTGGCTGGAAAAACGGTTGCAATTTAGCAAAAAGAATGGAAAAGGAAACACATTTTAAATATGTTAAACAACATATTTATGAAAAAAGGGTCGAATCGCTTCACGATTCGACCCTTTTATAGGTCATATTCTATCCACCCGGCATCAGAACCAGCGCACGTAGGCGAAATCCTGACGGTGGGGCAGCTCGGGATTGCAGGGATACATCCGGAGGGCGTAGCGGAACATGCCGGCGTCCACGGCCTTCGTCTTCAGCTCGTAGGTGAAGACGCTGCCATCGCGCTTCACGACCTTGAGGGGCTCGCGGCCGGCGTATGTGCTCTGACCGTCGTGCTCGCGATAGATCACGAGCTCCACGCCGATGGAGTCGCCGAGGCCCTTGGTGTCGATCACGGCGGTGACATCGAAAGCGGAGCCGGCGTTGACGGGCTTGCCGGTCTCACCCTCGTTGACAACGACGGAGAGCACCTTCACCTGGTCCCACTTGGAGGCTACCTCCTCTTTCCAAGCCACGATCTCGCGCGCCTTGGCGAAATCGTTGGCCTTGAGGCGGGCGGCACGCTTTGCCTCGGGCTCATATAGACGGCTGATGTAGTCGTCGAGCTGACGCTTCATGGTGAAGTGGGGAGCGATATGGCCGATGGAGCGCTTGATGCGGTCGATCCACTCGGGGCTGTAGCCCTTGTAGTTCTTGCGG
The DNA here is from genome assembly GCA_947626355.1 of uncultured Muribaculaceae bacterium. Taxonomy (GTDB): domain Bacteria; phylum Bacteroidota; class Bacteroidia; order Bacteroidales; family Muribaculaceae; genus Lepagella. The sequence goes on along the minus strand of CANQRV010000009.1, from coordinate 15,613 downwards.
AAATAGAGAGGGATGATCTCGTTCTCGAGCATGGTGTAGATGGTGGCGGCGTCGAGCTGGTCCTGCATTCCCTGGTCGGTGTAGGTGCGCTTGTCGGTGAGCGCCCATCCGGCGAGCTCGTCGAAACGGTAGCCTTCATACCACCAGCCGTCGAGCACGGAGAAATTGAGCAGGCCGTTCATCTCGGCCTTCTCGCCCGAAGTGCCGGAAGCCTCGAGAGGACGTGTCGGGGTGTTGAGCCAGATGTCGACGCCGCTGACGAGACGCTTGGCCACGATCATGTTGTAGTCCTCGAGGAAGATGATCTTGCCCTGGAACTGCGGCATGCGGCTAATCTCCACGATGTGCTTGATGAGGCCCTGGCCTGCGCCGTCGGCAGGGTGTGCCTTGCCGGAGAAGATGAACTGCACGGGATACTGCTCGTTGTTGACGATCTTGGCCAGACGGTCGAGGTCGGTGAATAGCAGGTGGGCGCGCTTGTATGTGGCGAAGCGGCGTGCGAAGCCGATGATGAGGGCGTTGGGATTGATCTTGTTGACGATCTTCACCACGGCGGAGGGATCGCCCTGGTTCTTGAGCCACTTCTCACGGAAGTCGCGCTTCACGAAGTCGATGAACTTATTCTTAAGGATCATCCTCATGTTCCAGATCTCTTCGTCGGGCACGTCGAAGATGCCTTTCCATGCCTCGGGATTGCTCTGGTCTTCAAAGAGCTTCGGACCGAGCTTCTCCGCATAGAACGCCTTCCACTCGGAAGCGGCCCATGTGGGCATGTGGACGCCGTTGGTGACGTAGGTGACGTGCGACTCCTCGGGAGCATAGCCTTTCCATACGCCGGCGAACATCCTCTTCGAGACCTCGCCGTGGAGCCAGCTGACGCCGTTGGCCTCCTGGCAGGTGTTGAGTGCGAATACGCTCATAGAGAATCGTTCGTTGGAATCGGGATTCTCACGGCCCATGTTGATGAGGTCGGACCATGATATGCCGAGCTTGGCGGGATACTCTCCGAGATACTTGCCGAGAAGCGACTCGTCGAAATAATCGTGGCCGGCTGGCACAGGGGTATGCACGGTGTAGAGCGAGCTCGACCTTACGACCTCGAGAGCCACATTGAAGGGAAGATGGTCTTTCTGCACGTAGTCGACGAGGCGCTGGAGGTTGAGGAGCGCGGCGTGTCCCTCGTTGGCATGGTAGATGTCGGTGTGGATGCCGAGCTTGTTGAGCATATAGATGCCGCCGATGCCGAGGAGGTATTCCTGCTTCATGCGGTTTTCCCAGTCACCGCCATAGAGCTTCTGAGTGATCCAGCGGTCGAACTCGGAGTTCATGTCGAAGTCGGTGTCGAGGAGGTAGAGCTTCATGCGGCCCACGTTCACCCTCCAGACATGGGCATAGACGATGCGTCCGGGATAAGGCACCTCGAGCACCATGGGCTTCCCGTCTTCTCCGAGCACGGCCTCGATGGGGAGCTGCTCGAAATTCTGGGGCTCGTAGTTGGAGATCTGCTGGCCGTCGATCGAGAGCGACTGCGAGAAATAGCCGAACCGATAGAGGAAACCGACGGCGGTCATGTTGACGCGGCTGTCGGAAGCCTGCTTGATATAGTCGCCGGCGAGCACACCGAGGCCGCCTGAATATATTTTGAGACAGTTGCAGAGGCCGTATTCCATCGAGAAATAAGCCACCGAGGGGACATCGGTGCGCATCGGCTCCTTCATGTATGCCTTGAAAGCGTCGTAGACGCCACGGATACGCTCCATCATCTCGTCGCTCGCGAGAATCTCCTTGTAGCGCTCGTAGGAGAGCTGCTGGAGAAGCATGACGGGGTTCTCGCCTACCTTTCTCCAGAGATCGTGGTCAAGGTCGCGGAAAAGACTTTTCGCCTCGCTGTTCCACACCCACCACAAGTTTCTCGAGAGCTCCTCGAGATTCTTCAGTTCAGGGGGGAGCTGGGCGCTGACAGTGACGTTGCGCCACACGGGCTCGTTGGTGTTGCTAACCTGTAGTTTCATATTATTCACTTAAGATTTTTATTATCAGTAATGTCGAGACGCGCGTCGCGCCTCTTCTCAGCCACGGTGAAGGCTTCGTAATATTTCTCGATAAAGAATTTCCAGTTGGCACGGGCGGCAGTAGCGCGGGCGGCAGCCATCGCCTCCTCTTTCCCGGAAAGGGGAAGGGCCTGATAGCGGGCCACGGTTGCAGCTATGGCATGGGCGGCCAGCTGATAGTTGGAGTCTGTACGGGCCACGACATCGACGCCTGTATGGAGAAGGGAGCCGTTGAAAGTGGCCGACACCCATTGTCCGAAACCCGCCTTGTCGGTGGTGACGGTGGGCACTCCGAAAGCCACGCTCTCAAGGGGGGTATAGCCCCAGGGCTCGTAGTAGGATGGGAAGACCGACATGTCGAAGGCCGGGAGAAGGTCGTAGTAGGAGATATCCACTATGCCGTCGTGGCCGTCGAGATAGACGGGCACGTAGATCACATGGACCTTGCCGTGGAACGTGCCCTGCGCCTCAAGGTCGAGGAGACGGCCGAACACCATGTCACTGTCTTCGTTGTTGAGACGGTGTGTGATGAAGTCGGGCATCGGCTGCACGCGTCCCCCGTCGGCCATATCCACAATGAGGGCGCCCGAAGGCTCTTTCACCCAGGCGGGGGTGAGTATGAAGGCGAGCACGTCGCCGGCCGGCTTGTCGTCGTCGAGCTGCGCCATTGAATCGATAAAGAGGTCGAGACCCTTGTTGCGGTATTCATTGCGGCCCGAGGTGGCAACCATGAACACGTCGTCGGCAAACTTTCTGCCTCTCAGAATGGAAGCGACCTCGATGAGTCGCGCTCTGCCCTTTGCACGGAGAGCGGCGTAGGAGGCTGCGCCGGGCACGAAGTCCGGCTCGAATCCGTTGGGAGTCACTACCTGGGGTCTGATTTCGAGAAGCTGCCCGCATTCCCTTGCCGTGATCTCGCTGACGGCGGTGAAGCAGTCGGCCTGATGGGCCGCCGCCTTCTCGAGCGAGTGTTTCGACTGCATATTGAGCTCGGCGGCCATCTGGTCGCCGTTGTAGCCGGTGAAATAGTCGTAGAGGGGCTTGCCGTTGCCGCATATGCTGCGGCCGATGCTTGTGGCGTGGGTGGTGAAGACGGTTGCCGTATGTGGCGAATTGAGCTTGAGATAGAGAAGACCCATCGCTGTGGTCCACTCGTTGAAATGCGCCACCACATTGCCGCGGGCCACTTTGAGGTGATCGGCGAGAGCCATCGTGACGATGGCCGAGGCCACGGCAAACGCGCATCCCTCGGCATAATCGCCGTAGGAATGGAGGGAATCGACCTTGAAATGCTTCCACATCTGGCCGTAGATGGGATCGAGGTGGGAATATACGCCGTCAAACTTCACGAGCACCACCACCGGCGAGCCGGGAATATTCCAGCGCCCGACACGGATGGAGATATCCCAGGGGAGGCGGAGCTTGGAGGATGCCTGCTTCAGCAGGGTCTTGCGCTCTATGAAGACCGGCGAGGGGTTGTCGGATGTCCACACATCGGGGCCGATAAACACGAGCTTGTCGCCGTAGGTCTCCTTGAGCACTCTCGCCTTGGTCGACAACACTGTATAGATGCCGCCAATCTTGTTGCATACTTCCCAGCTTGTCTCGGTCAGCAGGCCGATGTGCGGAGCGGGAAACTGCGGATTTGTATTCATATATAAAATATGATGTTGATCATTATCATCTGTTGTGCCATATATCTACATAACGCAAAAGCGGGCGACTTCGTTCGAAGCCGCTTGGCGTCCGTTATAGAAAAACAAGCACAGACATTTACCTTAACACGGAATAATTCAAGCGCAAAGTTACTAATATTTCGGCTATCAGGCAATAGGCAGAGTGGAAATAGACAGTTTTTAGAGCGAAAACGGATAAAAAAACCATTAAAACGATATAAAAAAGAGGCAGATAAAAACCGTGGAGGGATTAGACCGGAAAGGTCTCTTCCATCCACGGGGTGTTGGCTTATCATCAACGCCGCGAGGGAGGCGGCTGTCAGTGAGCTCAGAAGGGCAGGTCGTCGGTCTCGCTGGGAGCGCCGGCGCCGATAGGATTCTGCGCGGGCTGTTGAGGAGCGCCAAACGGCTGGGGAGCCGGCGCCTGCTGATATCCGCCGGCGGGAGCCATGCCTCCGGGCTGCATGCCCCCCTGCGGAGCCATGCTCTCCTGGGCGCGGAACACGCTGACGTCTGTATACCAACGACCGTTGAACTCACGGCTCTCGAGGTCAACGTCAAGCACATATCTCTTGCCGGGAATGAATGTGAAATTATCGCTCCGGTCGCCGAAGCACTGCACTTTCACCTTGCGGGGATAACCGCTTTCGCTGCCTGTCTCGAACACCCATTCCTTTTTCTTCCAGGGATTGCCCGACTTGGATACTCCCTCCTGCAAGGGGAGCTCCTGAATCATAGTTGCTTCAAACTGCATATACTGGGTTGTTTTGTCATTTTATCTGACGCGAAGTTACGAATTTAATTTTAGTCTCGCAAGCTTAAAAGAATTTCCGCCCGATTTTCGTTATAATGTAAGGGATTCGGCATCCCGGCCTCTCCCCTGCTGACATATAACCCTCATTACGACATAATGATCAACCATATAATCAAGTATTTCCCAGGCCTCACGGCCGGGCAGAAAGAGCGTTTCGAGGCGCTCATGACGCTCTATCCGCAGTGGAACGATAAAATCAACGTGATATCGCGCAAGGACATAGAGAACCTCGAGATCAACCATCTGCTGCATTCACTGGCCATCGCAAGGCTGATACGCTTCGCCCCGGGGTCGCGGATCATGGATCTCGGCACGGGAGGCGGCCTTCCGGGACTCCCGCTCGCAATCCTGATGCCCGACGTGGATTTCCACCTGATCGACCGCATAGCGAAGAAGATCAACGTGGCCAGGGAGATAGCCCGGGAAACCGGCATCGGCAACGTGACCTTCCAGCACGGCGACAGCGGAGAATGCCACGACAGGTTTGACTTCGTAGTGAGCCGCGCCGTGATGCCCCACCCCGACCTGGTGAAGGCCGCGAAGCCCAACATCTCCCCCGTCGGCCGCAACGCATTGCCAAACGGCGTCATAGCCCTGAAGGGTGGTGATCTCGACCAGGAGCTTAAGGGGATGAAGCGCACATCGGAGGTAATCGACATCTCCCGCTATTTCACGGAGCCATTTTTCGACACAAAGAAAATCGTATATACCCAGATCTGACATGAAAGTAGCCATATTCCAGTTCAGCCTCTTCGGCATCAACACCTACGTGGTCTATGATCCGGCGACCAAAGACTGCGCCGTGATCGACCCCGGCATGAGCACGCAGCGCGAGCGTGAGGCGCTCGCAGGATTCATCGACAGGGAAGGGCTGAAAGTGACCCATCTCATCAACACCCACCTGCATGTAGACCATGTGGCGGGCAACGGCTTTGTGACCTCCACTTACGGAGTGGAGCCGGAGGCCCACGCCGGCGACGAGCCTCTCGGCCGCCAGATCGGGCAGCAGGCCCGCATGTTCGGGCTGCGCGACGAGGTGGCCGACGTCACTCTCGGCCACCGTCTCGAGGAGGGCGACACCATCCGGATCGGCGAGGGGGAGCTGAAGGTAATCCACGTGCCAGGGCACTCCCCCGGCGGCCTCGCGCTCTACGACAAAGCCGACGGCTTCGTGATAGCCGGCGACTCGCTCTTCTACCGCAGCATAGGACGCACCGACCTTGCGGGAGGCAATCACCGGCAGCTCATCACGGCGCTGAAGGAGAAGCTCCTCACGCTGCCCGACGATACGGTGGTCTATCCCGGCCACGGCGAGCCCACCACCATCGGCGAGGAGAAACGCGACAACATGTTCCTGCAATAAGAATCATCCTTGACCGGAAAACCTACCGGTTTTCGCCGGGCGGACGCTTTGAAAAGCGTCTCTACAGACCGAAACATAAGGAGGACGCCGTCCGGACGGCGTCCTCCTTATGTTAATGTCAGTCGTCAGAGCTTGACGTTGTGGCAGGCGGAGAGTATCACCTCGCTGACCGTCGGGTGTCCGAAGATCACGTTCTCGATTCCCTCGAGTGTCATCGAGGCGTTCATGAAATCGGCACACTGCTGGGCAAGGTCGGCTGCCTCCACGCCCATGATGTGGGCGCCGACGAGGCGGTGGTCATCCTTGCGGAATATCAGCTTGCAGAGGCCCTCCGGCTCACCCATGGCGAGCGACTTGCCGTTGGCGCGGAAGAAGCTCTGGCCGATGACGATGTCGATGCCCTGGGCCTTGCACTGCTCCTCGGTGAGGCCGGTCATGCCGCACTCGGGCACAACAAACACAGCCGAAGGCACGATGTCGAAGCGGATTGTGTCGCTCTTGCCGTCGATGGCGTTGAGGGCGCGGATGCCCTGGAACGAGGCTACATGGGCAAGCATCATGCGGGCGTTGACGTCGCCGATGGCGTAGATGCCCGGCACATTGGTGGCCATATTGTCGTCGACCACGATGCCACGCGGAGAGAACTCCACACCGGTGGACTCGAGGTTGAGATCCTGAAGACGCGGGGCGCGTCCCACAGCCATGAGGAGGTCGGCTGAAACCACCTTCTCCTCTTTCCCCTTGAGCTCGTAGGTCACCTCCACAGCGCCGTCGGCAGTCTTCTCTATCGACTTGGCGGCAGCGCCCGTCACAATCTTTATGCCCTTCTTGGCGAGGGCCTGCTTCAGGCGCTTGGCGATATCGCCGTCGAACGGGGGAAGGATCTGCTTCATGAACTCGATGACCGTCACCTTCGAGCCGAAGGCGGAGAACACGGAGGCGAACTCCATGCCGATCACGCCGCCGCCGATGATGGTGAGGCTCTCCGGCACATAGCTGATGGAGAGCATCGAGGAGGAATCCCTCACGATGTCGAGGTCATGGCCGGGAATCGGCAGCGACTTAGAGACGCTGCCCGTGGCGATGATGATGTTGTCGGCGGTGTATTCCTCGCCGGCCGCCACTACCGTGCGGGCGTCCTTGAACGAGGCCATCGCGTCGACCACATTCACCTTAGCGCCCTTGAGCAGCATGCCGACGCCGTCGCGCAGCTGGGAGACTATTTTCTCCTTGCGCTCCATCACCTTCGAGAAATCCACGGCGAAAGTGAAGTCGTCGATGCCGAACTCCTCGGCGTTCTTGAACTGGGAGACAATCTCCGCGTTGCGGCAGAGACATTTCGTGGGGATGCATCCCTCGTTGAGGCAGGTGCCACCGAGGGCACCGCCGTTGAAGAGGGTCACCGACTTGCCTCGGCGGGCGGCCTCGAGAGCGGTCTCGTAGCCGCCGGGACCGGCACCGATGATGATAAGATCGCTATGCATGAGTGTCTTATTTGGCGCAGGCCTCTTTCATGGCCCTGTAGGTTAGTATGGGGTTCTTGGCCGCGCCCGTCTCGTCGAGCTTGCGCACAATAGTTGTGAGGGGGGCGTTCTTCACCTCTTCGGGAGTCTCGCGGGCCTCGCGCGCCACCTTGTGCATCACGTCGATGAACTCGTCGAGAGTCTCGAGGCTCTCTGTCTCCGTGGGCTCGATCATCATCGACTCATGGAATAGCAGCGGGAAATAGATCGTGGGAGCATGGAAGCCGTAGTCGAGCAGACGCTTGGCCACGTTGAGGGTGGTGACGTCGGTCGACTTGTCCTTGAGGCCGTCGAATACGAACTCATGCTTGCAGGCGCCTTCGATGGGGAGCAGATAGTCGTCCTTGAGGCTCTCCTTGATGTAGTTGGCATTGAGGGTGGCCATGGGGCCGACATTGCGGATGTTCTCCTTACCGAGGCTCAGGATGTAGGCGTAAGCCTTCATCATCACGCCGAAATTGCCGAGGAAAGTGGAGATGCTTCCGAGGCTCTCGCTGTCGGCGGTGACATGATAGCGGCCTTCGGCGTCCTTCACCACGCGGGGGTTGGGGAGGAAATGACGCAGATGCTCAGCCACGCCCACAGGGCCGGAGCCGGGGCCGCCGCCTCCGTGAGGAGTGGAGAAAGTCTTGTGGAGGTTGATGTGCATGATGTCGAAGCCCATGTCGCCGGGACGCACTTTGCCGAGCATCGGGTTGAGGTTGGCGCCGTCGTAGTAGAGGAGGCCGCCTGCCTCGTGCACGAGCTTGGCGATCTCGGTGATCTCGGTCTCAAACATACCCAGCGTGTTGGGGTTTGTCATCATGATACCGGCGATAGTGTCGTCGAGCAGCGGCTTGAGGTCCTCGATATCGATCGAGCCGTTGGGGCGTGATTTCACCTCCACCACCTCGAGGCCGGAGACCATCGCGGAGGCGGGGTTTGTGCCGTGGGCCGAATTGGGCACGATGACGCGTGTGCGCTTGTGGTCGCCGCGGGCCATGTGATACTGGCGCATCACCATGAGGCCTGTGAGCTCACCGTGGGCGCCGGCATAGGGATTGAGCGTGAATTCGGCGAGGCCGGCGATATTGGCGAGGGCCTGCTGGAGATTATAGTAGAGCTCGAGGGCTCCCTGAACGCTCTCCTCGTCCTGAAGAGGATGAAGGGATGCGAACCCGGGCATGGCGGCGAGCTCCTCGTTGATTTTCGGATTGTATTTCATCGTGCAGCTTCCGAGGGGATAGAAGCCTGTATCGACGCCGAAATTCTTGTTGGAGAGGTTGGTGTAGTGGCGGGTCACGTCGAGCTCCGTCACCTCCGGGAGGGCGGGAGCCTCTTTGCGCAGGAGGTTGGACGGTATATCCTTTAAGGCATTGCCAGCGTAGTCTGTCTTGGGAAGCTCATAGCCCTTGCGGCCGGGCTTGGAGAGCTCGAATATGAGTTTGTCGTAGATTTTCATTTCTTTTCCTCCGCGATAAGTTTAACTAAAGTATCGATTTCCTCACGGGTACGCTTTTCGGTGACGGCAAAAGACACGAGGCCGTTGCCGAGATCGAGGCCACCCATGATGCCGTTGTCGAGCAGTCGCCTGTTGAGGGCGGCCACGTCGAGGTCGGTGTGGAGGGTGAATTCCTTGAGAAAAGGCTTTCCGAAGGGGTCTGTGAAGAGGCCGGTCTCGAGCAGGCGGCTGTAGAGGTAGTGGGCGCCTGCGGCGGAAGCCTCGTTAACCTCACGCATGCCTTCGGGGCCCATGAGGGCGAGGTATATGGTGGCATAGAGGGCCATAAGGCTCTGGTTGGAGCAGATGTTGCTGGTGGCCTTCTCGCGGCGTATGTGCTGCTCACGGGCCTGGAGGGTGAGCACGTAGCCACGCTTGCCGTCGGCGTCCCTGGTGGCGCCTACCACGCGGCCCGGCATCTTGCGGAGCATCGACTTGGAGCAGGAGATATAGCCCAGGTAGGGACCTCCGAACTGGAGGGGCATGCCGAGGCTCTGGCCGTCGCCGCAGGCCACGTCGGCATCCCATTCGGCGGGAGTGCGGAGCACGGCGAGAGTGGAGGGGTCGGCATTGATGGCAAGAGCGGCCTTGGCGGCGTGGATGGCGTCGGCAAAGCCGGTGAAATCCTCTATTATACCGTATTTATTGGGACATGGCACGATGACACCGGCCACATCGCCGGCCTCGAGCTCCTTCTTGATGGCGTCGAGGTCGCTGACACCGTCCTTCTCAGGCACGACAGTAAGGTCTACGCCATGGAACTTGGCGTAGGTCTTCACCACGTTCTGCACGCGGTCGCTGACAGTGGCGGAGATGAGCACGCGGTTTTTCTTCTTTGCCGAAGCCACCATCATGAACATCACCTCGGCGGTGGCGGTAGCGCCGTCGTACATCGAGGCGTTGGTGGCCTCCATGCCGGTGAGCTCGGAGATCATGCTCTGATACTCGAAGATATACTGGAGGGTGCCCTGGGAGATCTCGGGCTGGTAGGGAGTGTAGGCGGTGTAAAACTCGCTTCTCTGAAGGAGGTGGGCCACCGTGGAGGGAGAATAATGGTCGTAGGCGCCACCACCGGCGAAGACGGTGAGGGAGCGGTTTTTGCCGGCGAGCTCCTGGAAATGGCGGCGGAGCTCGATTTCCGACATAGCCGAGGGAATATTGTATTCCTCTCGGAAGATGACCTCCTGCGGAATATCGCTGTAGAGGTCGTCGACACTCGACACGCCGATGCGCTTCAGCATCTTGTCGATGTCGACCTGGGTATGAGGTATATATCTGTTGCTCATGGCATCTATCAATAATTAATTGTTCCTCCGGCCATCGATGGCCGGAGGAATTAACAGTTTGAATTGGGTGTCGGCTTACTCTTCACAGATTTTGGCGTAAGCAGCGGCGTCGAGCAGAGCGTCGATCTCTGCGGTGTCTGCCACGCGCACCTTCATGATCCAGGCGCCGAAGGCATCCTGGTTGATGAGTCCGGGCTCGTCCTCGAGAGCCTCGTTGACCTCAACTACCTCACCGGATACCGGAGAGATAAGGTCGCTGGCGGCCTTCACCGACTCCACGGCGCCGAAATCCTCGCCGGCAGTCACCTCGTCGCCGACCTCGGGCATGTCGACATACACGATGTCGCCGAGTGCGTGCTGGGCATAGTCAGTGATGCCTACTGTGGCGATGTCGCCTTCCAATCTCACCCATTCATGGGAGTCCGCATAGCGGAGTTCCTCTACTATCTTGCTCATTTGGTCTTAAGGTATTATGATAGATTGATTATTTTTTGTAGTTCTTGTCGTAGAAGCGCTTCTTCACCACCTTGCCGGGGAAGGTCTTCTTACGGATACGGATCTCGACGGGAGTGCCGAGCTTGTCGTAGGGCTTGTCGACCATAGCCATGGCCACGCTCTTGCCTGTGGAGATGGAGCGGTAGCCGGTGGTGACCTCGCCGATCACCTTGCCGTCGGCCTCCACGGGATAGCCGTGGCGCGGGATAGCGTTGCCCTCGAGCTCGATGCCGACAATGCGGTGTTTCACGCCCTCGGCCTTCTGCTTTGCAAGAGCCTCCTTGCCGATGAACTCGGGCTTGTCGAGCTTGACGAACATGCTGAGGCTCGCCTCGATGGGAGTGATGTCGGCGCTGAGCTCATCGCCGTATAGGGGAAGGCCCACCTCGAAGCGGAGGGTGTCGCGGCAGCCGAGGCCGCAGGCCTGCACGCCGGCCTCCATCAGGAGATCCCACACCTTGCGAATGTAGTCGTGGCTGCCGTAGATCTCGAAGCCGTCCTCGCCGGTGTAACCGGTGCGGCTCACGATGATCTCCTCGCCGTCAACGTCGAAGGTCTTGAAATTGTAGAAAGCGATGTCCTTCACGGGAAGGCCGAGCACCTTCTCGACAGTCTCCTCTGCCTTGGGGCCCTGCACGGCCACCTCGCCGTATTTAGGGCTCTCGTCGGTGATCTCGACATTGAAGCCCTCGGCGTTCTTCATGATCCATGCCACGTCCTTGACGATGTTGGCGGCGTTGATCACGAGGAAATACTCCTGGTCGTTTACCTTATATACGAGGAGATCGTCGACAGTGCCGCCGTTCTCGTAGCACATCATTCCGTAGAAGATCTGGCCGTCGGGAGCGCCCGTCACGTCGTTGACGAAGATATGGCTTACATACTTGTAGGCATCCGGGCCCTTGACCCTGACCTCACCCATGTGGCTGACGTCGAAGACGCCTACCTCGTGGCGCACTGCGTTGTGCTCCTCAGCGATGCCTACATACTGTATCGGCATGTCGAATCCGCCAAACGGCGACATAAGGGCACCCTGCTTGACATGGCGGTCGTGAAGACAGGTTTTCATTAGATTTTCTTCCATTTTTTTGGCTTCTTTTAGGTTAGTTTTGGTTTTTCACATGCCGTGTCGTGTATTTCTGGCATATTGATATAAGGCAGCGTACTTATGCCGCTTTACCGGGTCAAAATTAATATTTGTTTGGGTTATGACCAAATATTTTCGCCGAAAATTCCCAAAATTAAATGTTCCGGGGCCCGGAGCTATGAAGCTACATATTTTTTGGCTAATTTTGCAGCGGCGCCCGGCAGTCGGGCGCCGGATGAAAACAGACTCGATGAACGGATATCCCCTCTTCATAGCGCGGCGCCTCTCACTGGGGCCCGGCGGGCGCAAGGCGAGCCCGGCGGTCAGGGTGGCGATAGCGGCGGTGGCCCTGTCGGTGGCCCTGATGCTCACCTCCATAGCCATTGTGCTCGGCTTCAAAAAGGAGATCGAAGACAAGGTGGTGGGCTTCAACTCCCACCTCACCGTCTACTCCTATCCCCTCTCGCCCGACGACTCCAACATAGTGACGCTCACCCCCACCATCCGCAGCATACTCGACACCATACCTTATATAAAGGACTATTCGCTTCAGGCCGTGATTCCCGGCATCCTTAAGACGCCCGGCGACTTCAAGGGGATATACTTCAAGGGAATCCCGGAGGGAGTGACGCGCGAATTCCTTGCCTCCACCCTCGAGGAAGGCGAGATGCCCGACTACTCCAGAGACGACAGCAGCTACAAGATCCTCATCTCGGCGATCGCATCGCGAGAGCTGGGCCTGCATGCGGGCGACAAGGTCGATACGTATTTCTTCAGCGACGATATCAGGGTTAGGCGGCTGGAGGTGGCGGGGGTCTTCAACTCGCATTTCGAGAGCTACGATGATGTGCTGGTGTTCGGCCCGCTGTCGCTGATCCAGCGTCTGGCGGCGCTCAACGACCGTCAGGGAATCTCCATAGTTGTCACGGTAGACAGGCCGCGCATGGCTCCGGAGTATGCCGTGCAGCTCGACCTGACACTCAAGCGGGCGCTGGCCGAGGGGCTCATCTTCAAGGCATATCATGTCGACAACGTCTACAATCAGGGAGCGGGATTCTTCCGCTGGCTTTCGCTGCTCGACACCAACGTGGCGGTGGTGCTGATATTGATGACCTTCGTGGCCTGTATCACCCTCGTGTCGGGAATGCTCATCATCATCCTCGACAAGAAGCGCTTCATCGGGCTGATGAAATCGCTGGGGGCGCCGACGTCGAAGGTGAGGCAGGTGTTCATGCTGCTGGCCGTGAGGATTGCGCTCACCGGTCTCATCATAGGCAACGCCGCGATGCTCGGACTGCTCTATGCGCAGAAGGCCACCCACTTCATACCTCTCGACCCGGAGTCATACTACATCGACTTCGTGCCGGTGGTGATATCGTGGCCCGCGGTGGCGGCGCTCAACGCCGGAGTGCTATTAGTGGTGTATCTCGTATTGATCCTCCCCTCGCGCTTTGTGTCAAAGATATCGCCGGCCGAGACAATGCGCTATGAGTGAGACAACATAAAACAACACTGACATTCAACCTCTTGCGCCTGTGGATTGTTGATATTGACAGAATGGCATGCTATTTGCAAAGCCTCATGTAGAAAACAATATCAAAACACATAAATTATGGCAACAGGCAAAATCGGTGTGACCACCGAAAACATCTTTCCCGTCATCAAGAAGTTTCTCTACAGCGACCACGAGATATTCCTGCGCGAGCTTGTGTCGAACGCCATCGACGCCACGCAGAAGCTGAAGACCCTCTCGTCGTTCGGCGACTTCAAGGGAGAGCTGGGCGAGATGAACGTGAAGGTGAGCGTCGACAAGGAAGCCGGCACGCTCACGGTCTCCGACCACGGCATCGGTATGGACGCCGAGGATATCGACAAATACATCAACCAGATAGCATTCTCCGGCGCGGAGGAGTTCCTCGCCAAATACAAGGACACGGCCAACTCCATCATCGGCCACTTCGGCCTCGGCTTCTACTCGGCCTTCATGGTGTCGAAGAAGGTCGTGATCCGCTCCCTCTCCTATAAGGAAGGCGCCAAGGCAGTGGAATGGACCTGCGACGGCAGTCCGGAATACGAGATGCGCGAGATCGAGAAGAGCGGTCGCGGCACCGACATCGTGCTCTATCTCGACGACGACAGCAAGGAATTCCTTGAGCAGACGCGCATCGACACGCTTCTTAAGAAATACTGCCGCTTCCTCCCCGTGCCGGTGATCAGCGGCAAGGTGCAGGAGTGGAAAGACGGCAAGTATGTCGACACCGACAAGGACAACGTGATCAACGCCACCGAGCCCCTCTGGACCAAGAAGCCCACCGAGCTCACCGACGCCGACTACCTGCGCTTCTACCACGAGCTGATGCCCGGCCAGGAAGACCCGATGTTCTGGATCCACCTCAACGTCGACTATCCCTTCACGCTCACGGGCATCCTCTACTTCCCGCGCATCAAGACCAACATCGACATACAGCGCAACCGCATCCAGCTTTACTGCAACCAGGTGTACGTCACCGACCAGGTGGAGGGCGTGGTGCCGGAGTTCATGACCCTGATGCAAGGCGTGATCGACTCCCCCGACATCCCGCTCAACGTGAGCCGCAGCTATCTGCAGGCCGACCAGCAGGTGAAGAAGATCTCGAGCTATATCTCGAAGAAGGTGGCCGACAAGCTCGACAAGATGTATCGCGACGACCGCAGCTCCTTCGAGCAGAAATGGGACGACATCAAGATCTTCATCGAATACGGCATGCTCACCGACGAGAAGTTCTCCGACGCGGCCCGCAAGTTCTTCCTCCTGAAGGATGTGGCCGGCAAATACTTCACCCTTGAGGAATACCGCAAGCTTGTTGAGGCTTCGCAGACCGACAAAGACAACACGGTGGTCTATCTCTACGCCACCGACCCGACGGCACAGTATTCCTACGTGAAGGCAACCGAGGACAAGGGCTACAACGTTCTCGTGATGGACGGCCAGCTCGACTCGCACATCATGGGCATGCTGGAGAGCAAGGAGGAGAAAACGCGCTTCGTGAGGGTTGACTCCGACATACCGGAGCGCCTCATCGTGAAGTCGGACTCCAAGGAGGCCGGGTTGACGCCGGAGCAGACCGACATGATGTCGACGCTCTTCCGCACTCAGATTCCGACTGTGGAGAAGACCAACTTCATCGTAAGCTTCGCGGCCCTCGGCGAGGACGCCGCGCCGGCCACACTGACGCAGAACGAGTTCATGCGCCGCATGAAGGAGATGGCGGCCATGCAGCCGGGAGCCGGCTTCTATGGCGAGCTTCCCGACAGCTTCGAGCTGGTGGTCAACACCGAGCAGCCTTCTGTGAAGAAGATCATCGACGAGGCCACGACTGCCCTCTCCGGCGAGATAACGCCCGTCAGGGCCGAGATCGAGACCCTCAACAAGGAGATTTCCGATGCCCGCAAGGCGGCCGAGGATAAGAAGGAATCGGCTCCCGATGTCTCCGAGAAGGAGAAGAAGGTTGGCGAGCTCCGCTCTAAGGAGGAGGAGATCATAAAGAAATACGGGGCGACGCAGCCCAACGTCAAGCAGATCATCGACCTGGCGCTTCTGCAGGGGCATCTGCTCTCTGGCGAAGCGCTCACCGACTTCATCCGCCGCAGCGTCAGCCTGCTGCATTGACAATCAGCCGGCAAAGCCGGCAAACACATACTTCAAGCGGGAGACCGGAACTGATTCCGGCCTCCCGCCTTCGTTTTTTCCGTGCATTATCAAGCACCCTGACTGGTTAAAACTTCTATTACTGTCCGCTAAAGTTTTTTGAGCAGTTGAAAAATTAGGGCTGACACCTATTGCAGGAGTCAGCCCTTT
>CANQRV010000008.1 GCA_947626355.1 uncultured Muribaculaceae bacterium | reverse complement strand
GGACTTTTGCAAATTTAATACGCTGATATTCAGGTGTTTAATAACACATTTTCAAATTTTGTCATCTACTAAAAAATATTTTAATAAAAATCTTGCTTATGCGGCGCCCGCGGCTGTAAAAAGAGGGGAGGCCTCCACACGGAGGCCTCCCCGTGGGTATGATTGACGGGATATTATTTCGTCACTCTCTCGAGCCATTTCACCATGCCGAACATCACACCCATCGAGATGAGACACACGGCGAGGAACACCGACCATGCCACCCAGATGGGAGCGGCGTTGTAGATCAGCGGGCCGATCCAGAGCATCAGGTTGCCCACGGCGGTGGCGCCGAGCCAGAGGCCCTGGCAGAGACCCTGCATGTGCTTGGGAGCCACCTTCGACACGAAGGAGAGGCCCAGAGGCGAGATGAAGAGCTCGGCCACTGTCATGAAGAAGTAGTAGAGGATGAGCACCCACGGCCCGGAGAGCATGGCCTCGCGTGTGGCCACAGCCAGCTCGCGGAAGTCTGTACCAGAAGGATAGTGCATGCACACCGAGTAGATGGTCATGAAGAGGTAGGCGATGCCGGCCAGACCCATGCCGATGGCGATCTTGCGCGGAGTGGAGATCTCCTTGCCGCGGCGTGTGAGCGCCGAGAACATCATCATCACGAATGGCGTCAGCACGATCACGAAGAAGGGGTTGACGGCCTGCCAGATCTCGGGAGCGATCGAAGACGTGTCTACGAAGTCGCGGGCGAAGAGCGACATCGAGGTGCCGTTCTGATGGAACGAGAACCAGAAGAAGATGGCGATGCCGAGCACGGCGAAGAGGGCGCCCATGCGCTGCTTGATCTCCTTTGCCATGCGTGCTTTCTCCTCCGGAGTGTAGTCTGCGGTCTCGACGGCCGCCTTCTTGGCGGGGGAGGGAAGACCCTTCTTGGTGTAGAAGAAGATGAAGAGGGAGATGAGCATCGCGAAGACGGATGCTATGAAGCTGTAGTGGATGCCCGTGTTGAAGACGTCGAGATACTGTGTGCAGAATTCCTGAAGGTCGGCTGCGTTGGGGGCGCCTACCTCGGTGGCCAGCGTGTAGAAGTTGTTCATCGTCTCCTCGGTCATGGAGTCGGCCACGCTGAGATACTGGTGGGCCATTGCGGGGAACGCCGCGTTGTAGGTCATGCCGTTGGTGTTGAGCCACCAGCTGCGGAGCATCGGGGCCACAAAGGGCGCGATCACGCCGCCGACATTGATGAAGACGTAGAAGATCTGGAATCCGGAGTCACGCTGCGAGGCATAGCGCGGATTGTCGTAGAGCTGGCCCACGATTGCCTGGAGGTTACCCTTGAAGAGGCCGTTTCCGAAGGCTATCAGGAAGAGGGCGACGCAGGTCAGCGTCAGCAGCCAGGCGGTGTTCTCGGGGGTGGCGAGGATCGGGATGGCGAGCATCACGTAGCCGAATGTCATGACTATCAGGCCGGAGATGATCGTGCCCTTGTAGTTCTGGGTGCGGTCGGCGATCACGCCTCCCACGAGGCTGAGGATGTAGATGCCGGCGTAGAAACAGGAATAGATGATGGTCGAGGTTTCTTCCTTGAGGCCGAACTTCGAGCAGAGGAAGAGCACGAGCACGGCGTTCATGATGTAGTAGCCGAAGCGTTCTCCCATATTGCTCAAGGCGGCGGGGATTAGCCCCTTGGGATGGTTTTTAAACATGGAATGGGTGTTATAAGGTTATTGTTTCAATTGATTTCCGGTCGGTTGCCTTTATCGTCGAGCATCTTGAAGGCCCGGGCGTAGTTGTCGATCTGCTTCACCATGGCCACGAGGCCGTTGCTGCGGGTGGGGGAGAGGTGCTCGTGAAGGCCGATCCTGTCGATGAAGTAGAGGTTGGCGCCGAGGATCTCGTCGGGAGTATGGTCGTTGAGCACCCTCAGCAGCAGGGCCACGATGCCCTTCACTATCAGGGCGTCGGAGTCGGCGAGGAAATGGAGGGTGCCGTCGTCGTTGCGCTCGGCCGTGATCCATACGCGGCTCTGGCATCCCTCGATGAGGTTGCCGGGGGTCTTCTTCTCTTCGGGCAGCGCCGGCAGGGTGTTGCCGAGGTCTATGATGTAGGCGTAGCGGTCCATCCAGTCGGTGAGCCCGTCGAATTCCTCGGTTATATCGTCTTGCAGTTGGTTGATAGTCATTGATGATGATGATGTTATGAGGCGTCGGGGAGCCTGTAGGCGCCCGTGGGCCTGCGGTTATCTGATGCAAAAGTAAGCAAAATACTTATAATTAAAAAATATGAGCGGGGCGATTTGGAAATAAATTTGCAGGTCATTGAAAAAAGTGCTATCTTTGCGGCGTTAATAAAGAAGAGGGCGCCATCCGCGCCATGAAGGATTTTTTCCTGACGGAAATCCGGCTTACGGGCCGGCACGTTCCGCTTGAAAGGATTCCTTCCTTTTTTATACTTATAAATAATCATAGAAACAAATTATCAAAACACCGGTTATCATGGCAACATATCTCACCAAAGAGGGCTACGACAAGAAAATGAAGGAGCTTGACGCGCTCGAGGCCCAGCGCCCCGCCATCAAGCATGCCATCGCCGAGGCCCGCGATAAGGGAGACCTTTCGGAAAACGCCGAATACGACGCCGCGAAGGAGGCTCAGGGCATGCTCGAGATGAAGATCGCGAAGCTGAAGGAGATCATCGCCTCCGCCCGTATCATCGACGACAGCAATCTCAACACCGAGGAGGTGCAGATTCTCAATAAGGTCACCATCAGGAATCTCGACAACGGGATGACGATGACCTACACCATCGTGACGGAAAACGAGGCCAACCTCCGCGAACACAAGATCTCTTCCACCACGCCTATCGCCCAGGGCCTTCTCGGCCACCACAAAGGCGACAAGGTGGAGGTGAAGGCTCCCGTCGGCATCCTCCGCTTCGAGATCATCGACATCCAGATCTGATCCTGACCCTTCACTCTTCACACTTGACGCTTAACCCTTTAGAAAAGATGACAATATTTTCTAAGATAATGGCAGGCGATATCCCCTGCTACAAGGTGGCGGAAGACGACCGTTTCTTCGCCTTCCTCGACATCAACCCCGTCAACTGGGGCCACACCCTCGTCGTGCCCCGCAAGGAGGTCGACTATATCTTCGATCTCGACGACGAGGAGCTCGCCGCCATGACGGTCTTCGCCAAGAAGGTGGCCGAGGCCATCAGGGAGGCCATCCCCTGCCGCAAGGTAGGAGTGGCCGTGCTTGGCCTCGAGGTGCCTCACGCCCACATCCATCTTGTGCCCCTGCGCAACGAGGGCGACATGGACTTCAGCCACAAGATCTCCGACCCTGACCCGGAAAAGATGAAGCAGATCGCCGCTGCGGTCAGCGCCGCCTTCAAGGCCTGAAACGCTCCGGAGCCATCTTTTTCCCCGTGGTCACCTCCTTCTCAGATATGATTTTTTTGCACATCCGGAGTCGCAGACGCCCTCCGGATGTGTTATATATATTATAACCCGAAATATCTCTACGAATATATGGACAATTTCATATTCTGCTCTCCCACGGAGTTTGTGTTCGGCCGTGACACAGAGTCGCAGGTAGGAGCCCTCGCGGCGCGTCATGGCGCCGGCAAAGTGCTGATAGTGTATGGTGGCGGCTCGGCCGTGCGCAGCGGTCTCATAGGCCGCGTGGAGGATTCCCTCCGTGGCGCCGGCCTCCAATGGGTCACGCTCTCCGGCGTGAAGCCCAACCCCACCGACGACAAGGTGTATGAGGGCGTGGCGCTCGCCGTAAGGGAAGCCGTCACATTCATACTCGCTGTCGGCGGCGGATCCGTCATCGACACAGCAAAGGCGATAGCCCTCGGAGCCGTCTATCCCGGCGATTTCTGGGACTTCTACTCGGGCAAGGAGCAGCCTATGGCCGCTCTGCCCGTCGGCGTAGTGCTCACCATCCCTGCTGCCGGAAGCGAGGGCAGCGGCAACTCAGTGATTACACGGGTGGCCACGCATCAGAAGCTCGGGGCCCGCTATCCGGCCCTGCTGCGTCCGCGTTTCGCGGTGATGAACCCGGAGCTGACGTTCACGCTTCCCTGGGAGCAGACAGCCTACGGCATCGTCGATATGCTCTGCCATATCTTCGAGCGCTATTTCTCTCCCACTGTAGGCACCCAGCTCGTCGACGCCTATTCCGAGGCCATAATGCGCGATGTGCTCGACCAGGCGCTCACTCTCCGCATGCAGCCCGACAGCTACGACGCGCGTGCCGACGTGATGTGGGCCTCGACGCTCGCCCACAACGGCCTCTGCGGCGTAGGGAAGGTGGAAGACTGGGCCACCCATAAGCTCGAGCATGAGGTGTCGGCCCTCTACGACGTGCCTCACGGCGCGGGTCTCGCATGTCTCGCCCCCGCATGGATGGAAGTGGCGTCGCGCCGCAATCCCGACAAGATATGGCGCTTCGCCATCAACGTGATGTCGGTAGACCCCACCGGCCACACCACCGACGAGGTCATCGCCGAAGGCATCGCCATGCTGCGCGATTTCTACCATGACCTCGGTCTCTCCACCTCCCTCACGGAGCTCATCGGCACGAAGCCCGACATCGATGCCCTCGTCGACTCCCTGAAGAAGAATTTCGGCGAGACGCTCGGCTCTTACGTCGCCCTCTCGCCGGCCGACTGGCGCGAGATCTACAACCTCGCCCTCTGACCATATCACTCATTTCCCCTTCCTCATGATCAAGATCGAGAACCTTATCAAAATCTACGAGCGCAGCTTCATAGAGAACTGGGACCTCCCGGCCCTTACGGAATACACCACCGGCGAGACCATGTCTTATGGCGACCTGGCACGCGACATAGCGCGGATTCATCTCCTCTACCGGTCGATCGGCATCCGCACGGGCGACAAGATCGCTCTCTGCGGCAGGGATTCCGCCGCCTGGGTCAAGGTCTTCATGGCCACTCTCACCTATGGAGCGGTGATCGTGCCTATCCTCTCCGACTTCAATCCGGTCGACATCACCCATATCGTCAACCATTCGGAGGCGGTGCTGCTCTTTGTCTCCGAAGGAGTGTGGGAGCATATCGAGCCTTCGGCCCTCCTTAAAGTGAAGGGCGTGGTGAGTCTGGAGTCGAAGGAGGTGCTCTTCGAGGCCGCGGGCGTGGAGATGCAGCGCGACATGCGTCTGCTCAAACGCCGCTTCAACCGCCGTTACCCCAACGGCTACGAGGCGTCAGACCTCTCCTATCCGGATCGCGACAATTCAGAGCTCGCCGAGATCAACTACACCTCAGGCACCACCGGATTCTCGAAGGGCGTGATGCTCACGGGCGAGAACCTCGCCGGCAATGTCTGCTTCGGCCGCCATACGGTGCTCCATTTCCGCAGCTCGCGTGCCCTCGCCTTCCTGCCGCTGGCCCATGCCTACGGGTGCGCTTTCGACATGCTGACTCCGCTGGCCGTCGGCTCCCATATCACGCTCCTATGCAAGACTCCCTCGCCTCGTGTGCTCCTCAAGGCGCTCTCCGAGGTGAGACCCAACCTTGTGGTCTGCGTCCCGCTGATTCTCGAGAAGATCTACAAGAACCAGATTCTCCCGATGATCTCCAAGGGCACCATGCGCTGGACCCTTGCCGTGCCTTTTCTCGACTCGCTCATCTACTCCAAGATCCGCAAGAAGCTCATCGACGCTTTCGGCGGCAATTTCGAGGAGGTGATAGTAGGGGGCGCCCCGCTCAATCACGAGGTGGAGGAATTCCTCTACAGGATAAAGTTTCCCTTTACCGTCGGCTACGGCATGACGGAGTGCGGACCGCTCATCTCCTATTCCCCCTGGCGGAAGTTCGTGCCCGGCTCCTCGGGCAAGGTGCTTCCGATCATGGAGGCGCGCATCGAGAGCTCCGACCCGGCCAACGTGCCGGGCGAGATCTGCGTCAGGGGCGTCAACGTGATGAAGGGATACTTTAAGAATCCCGAGGCCACGGAGCGGGTGCTGTCGTCCGACGGCTGGCTCTCCACCGGCGACATGGGCACCCTCGACGACAACGGAGTGCTCTTCCTGCGCGGACGCTCCAAGACGATGATCCTCTCCGGATCAGGCCAGAATATCTATCCGGAGGAGATCGAGGCCAAGCTCAACAACATGCCTTTCGTGGCGGAGAGTCTCGTGGTGGAGCGCGACGGACGCCTCGTGGGGCTCGTCTATCCCGACTATGAGGCGGCCGACCGCCTCGGCATCACGGGCGCTGACCTCGACTCCGCGATGGAGAATGTGTGCAAGGAGCTTAACAAGCTCGTGGCTCCCTATGAGCGTCTCGCGAAGATCATACTCATGCCCAACGAATTTGAGAAGACTCCGAAGCGGTCGATCAAGCGTTTCCTCTACACCCGCTGATGCCCGGGCCGGATTCGAGCCGCAAAAAAGCGCCCTGCGGATTGTCCGCAGGGCGCTTTTGTCGTCATGTCTTCGTCATCTGGCGGAGGCACGCTTCTCGCCGGTGGCCTTCTCGATGCCTTCGGCGATGGAGTCGAAGATCTCCTCCACGAGACCCTGGCCGTTGATGGGAAGGTATTTCCCTTCGCTGGTGTAGTAGTCGCGGAGCGGAGAGGTCTGTTTGTGGTAGACCTCGAGGCGCTTCCTGATTGTCTCGGGATTGTCGTCGGCGCGGCCTGTCTCCTTGCCGCGCTTCAGCATGCGGTCTACAAGCTCGTCCTCGGGCACCTCGAGCCCGATCACGCAGTGCAGCTCCGTGCCTCTCTTGCCGAGAAGTCCCTTGAGGGCCTCGGCCTGGGGCACTGTGCGCGGGAAGCCGTCAAACACCACTCCCTTTTTCCCCTTGGCCTCTTTCTCGAGCACGTCGTCGAGAATGTCGATCATCAGCCCGTCGGGAATGAGCTGCCCCTCGGAGATATACTTCTCGGCGGTCTTGCCGAGTTCCGTGCCGCGCCTGATATGGTCGCGGAGCACCTCACCTGTACTGATGTGGTGCAGTCCGTACTCATTGATCAGCCTTTCGCTCTGGGTGCCTTTGCCGCTCCCCGGAGCGCCGAATAATACTAAATTGAGCATTCTTTTTCCTGGTATGTCTGGTTTTCTTCTTCTATAACGTATATGTCCTTGAGATTTCTCACTCTCCCTTCGAGATCGAGACCGTAGCCGATGATGAATTTCGGCGGGATGTCGAAGGCCACATAGTCGGGCTTGAAACCTGTCTTGGAGCTGGAGGGCTTGTAGAGCAGCGTGGCGAAGCGTATCGAATCAGGATTGCGGCGCCGTAGGTCGTCGACCATATAGGATGCGGTGAGCCCCGTGTCGACGATGTCTTCCACTATGATCACGTCGCGCCCCTCGATGTCTTCGGTTAGGCCCATCAGCTCCTTGATGCGTCCCGACGATGAGGTGCCCTCATAGCTCGAATACCTCACGAAGCTGATCGATGCGTCGTTGAGGCCCGTCTCCCGCAGAAGGTCGGCCGCGAACATAAACGCTCCGTTGAGCACGCAGAGAAACAGCGGTCGCTTTCCTTCGTAGTCGCGCCTGATTTCCGTTGCCACCCGCTTCACCTCGCGGGCTATCGTCTCACGGTCGAGATATGGCACAAACGTCAGGCCGTCTACCACTATCCTGTCTTCTTTCTGTGATCCCATTGCAGTCGCTTTTATGGTTTAGAGCACTACTTTGCGGCCCCCTACGATATAGATTCCCTCAGGCAGTGCGCGCAGTGTGGCGGTGTCGGCGTCGCGGGCCACGAGCACACCCTTGGTGTCGTAGACGTCGGCGGTGGTTCCGGGAGCGATGATCTCCTCCACGCCCGAGACTCCGGTGACGCGGCATACGGCGCTCAGGTTGGTGCCGTCGGTGGTGTAGGCTGTGATCTCGCATTCACCCACACCCACGATCTTCACCAGGCCCGTGTTGTCGACAGTGGCGATGCTCGAGTGGTTGGTGGTGAAGAGCACTTCCGGGAAACTTACGTTCTCGGGAAGCACTGTTGCCGTCAGCGTGAATTCGCTGCCCTCGATGGCCTCGTAGGTTGTCGGCTCTACCGTGATGGAAGTGGCGAGGATGACGTCGCTGGTGGCCACGACGCGGCAGTAGCCCGATATGGCGGAGCCGTCGTTGCTTGTGGCGGATATGTTGGCGATGCCCTCCTCGAGGATCTCCACATGCCCGTCGGCGTCGACCGTGGCCACCTCGGGAGCCGACGATGACCAGGTGACCGACCTGTCGGTGGCGTCATCGGGATATACCTCGGCAGTGATGTCGAAGGAGTCGCCCTTCTGTCCCTCGTAGTAGTCGGGGGTGAGTGTTATCGATGTCACGGCGGTGGTCACGGTCACTGCGCAGCTTGCGCTGAGCGCTGTGCCGTCGGCGGTCGTTGCAGTGATGGTGGTGGTGCCGTTGCCGGTGGCTGTCACTGTGCCGTCGGCCGAGACTGCAGCTACTGCTGCGTCACCGGTTGTCCATGTCACGCTCTTGTTGGAGGCGTCGCCGGGAAGCACGGTGGCTGTCAGCTTGGCGGATGCTCCGTTGTTGAGCGCGAGTGTCGCCGGCTCGACGGTAATCGATGTGGCGGGCACTGTCACGGTGACGGTGGCGGTGGCGGTGAGGCCGTTGGATGTGGTGGCCGTGATTGTGGCGGAGCCGGCTCCGGCGGCAGTCACTTTTCCGGCACCGTCTACTGAAGCCACTCCCGGTGCGGAGGAGGTCCAGGTGACGCTCTTGTCGGTGGCGTCGGCAGGGGTGACTGTGGCTGTGAATGTCGTTGTCTCTCCTTTCCTGAGGGCGGCCGCCTCGGGCGATACGGTGACTCCGGTGGGGTAGATCTGGCGGTTGGCGAGATATTCCTCGTAAGTGACGATCTTGAGCTCCTCGGGTGTGCCTTTCGGCACGAGGAGATATGCCTTGTTGGCCGGGATATACTGGTAGCCGGCGCTTACGAAGCCGAGCGAGCCGTCCTTGCACGTGCCGAGCACGCGCATGGTGTCGGTGTCGAAGGCGGTGCGGTTCCAGTGCTTGCCGTCATCATTGTCGAAGTAGACGCCACGCAGCATGTTGTCGGCGGGCATCGTGCCGCTGCCTCCTACGTTCATGCGGTTGTCGGAGACGCCCGCGTAGCTGCATTCTATAAGGATCGGGCATCCGCCGGGTGCGGTGCCGGTGATTTCCGTCTTCACGGCCATGCCCTGGTCGACAAGCGTGATGGCATACATCTTCATCCCCTGCGAGTAGGGAGACATCGGGAAGGAGGCGAACATCGAGGCATAGAACTTGCCGCCGACGGTCACCTCAGGCTTGATGCCGAAATAGTTGTCGCCGTCGGGGGTGATGCCGGTGATATACCATCTGCGGTAGGAGCCTGTGGCTGATGTGCACATGTAGCCTTCCGCTACGTCCGCTGCCTCGCCGTCGCCGAGATATTTCACCATGTTGTCCTTTTGCCCGTAAGCATACCATGTATTGTCGTTTCCTGAAGTAAGGCGCAGGTTATAGTCGATCATGTCGTAGACGCTGGTGCCCTGTGCCGCGACATTGTATTCCTTCCCTCCCTTGTGGTCGAAATAGAGCACGGAGGCGGGGTCGCACACCGCCTTGTCGAATCCTTTCCATAACTTGATTGCCTGGAGGTCGGCCTCGGTGGTTGTCCAGTTGATGCTTCCCTTGTTGTCTACGATGTATGCGTAACGGTGGGTCATATAGTTCTCCACCCGGTAGTAGCCTGTGCTGATCTGGGCCGTCGCGGGAATGACGAAGGCCGCTGCCAGCGATAGAAGTAATGATTTCTTCATTCCTTGGAGAATTTGGATAAGAATGTGGCGGGCGCCTGCAGGTGGGAACGCCGCCGTGTGAAACATAAAGAAGTCACACCCGCCTTGCGGGCCCACGTCCCATGCAAGACAGGTGTGACAATCTATTAACGTCGGTTATCGGTCGTTATTATGCTGTCTCGGAGATTATTCTACGATACAGATTGCGACACGGTTCTGGACGGGATCGGGATAGGGCTGGAACATTGTCTCGCCCATGCTCTTCACTTCCATGCGGCTGCGGGCTATGCCATACTTGTTGGTGAGTGTGTTGGCGACAGTCTCGGCACGCTGTGCGGAGAGGTGGAGGTTGAAGGCCATGGAGCCTGTGCCCTTGTCGGCGTAGCCGGTGATGACCACCTTCGAGTCGGGATTGGCTTTCATGTAGTCGGCGATGGCTGCCACCTTCTGCATCTCCTCGGGTGTGATCACGTGCTTGGAGATCTTGAAGAAGACGTCGCGACGGAACACTTCCTTCTGTACGGGAGCTGCGGGAACCTCGACAACCTTCTCAACCACGCGCTCGATGATCTCGGGCTCGGGCTGTGCGATTGTCTTCACGCGCTTCTCGTAGCGGTCGCCGAAGGAGTATTTCACGCCTACGAGGGCATTGAAATACCAGTCGGCGTTGCCGGCCTTCTTCGAGTTGTAGCCGTCGGGCAGCACGTTGGCCTGAAGCTCGAGGCCTACCTGCCAGTTCTTCGTCAGGTTGAAGTTGACGTCGGCGCCGAAGCGGCCTACGAAGCGTGCCTTGGTGCCGTCCCAGAGGTTCTCCAGCATGTAATACTGTTTCTCGTTGGGAAGGTTGTTGTTGGCGAGGAAGGCGCTGTTGGCTGTCCATGCCTGATCGTTGTCCCAGGCCACGTTGACACCGATACCGCCGAACACGTTCACCTCTACGAGACGCTCGGGGTTGTAGCCGCCGAGGATGTTGGTCATGTTGAACATGGCGTCAACCATCGGTGCGACATAGTTCCAGCGCCATTTGTAGCGTGTGTCGAAGATTTTGCTGGTGCCTTTCGAGCTCCATGCGTTCACCGAGAGGCGAAGGCCTACATACGGATTGAAGTTGTAGCCGCCGGCCAGCTGTACATTGGGCTGGAGAAGGTCGCCGAAGCTCCCTTCGCCCAATGTCTCCTGCATGCCCACCTGAGCCTGGACGTACCAGTTGGGAATGAAGACATATTCTGTCACCTCTTCCTGGGCGTTGGCGCTGCAGAGGCCACCCATCAGAAGCGAGGCTGTCAGTAAGATTTTATTTAATTTCATTTGTTTATCTCTTTATGGGTTCTTGATTTCACTTTGTCAGACTCTGCTGTCACGACTTATTTTGTCACGTAATATCTGCGTGTCGAGGTGTGACCTGCGTAGTCCATCGAAGTGTAAAGAATCGTGTAGACGTTGCCCTCTTCCATAGCCTCGGTGTTGAGTGCTATTCTCTGCTGGCGGCCAGGGAGAATCTGGTTGAGCTCGCTGTCGGTGTTGATCTTGTTGAGGGTGCCGTTGCGTGTAATGAGGCCGTTCTCGGCAATCACAGCCACAACCTTCTTGTAGGAAGGAGCGATGAGCTCGGCGGAGTAGGAAGTTGCGAAGAGCTCTACGCCTTCACCGTTGCCGACGAGTCTTGTAGGATCGTTGGGGTTGGTGGAGAGGTGGTGGAGCTGGCCGTCAGCACCACGGTAGGCCATCATCACCTGGAGGTAGGCGTTGGGGTTGGCGAGGATGTTGTTGATCTTGCGGGCGATCTGGTTGTATTTCTCAATCAGGTTGTCGGCGAGGTCAAGCTTGTTGCCGAGCTGGTTCTTGATGTTCTCGAAGATCTTGTCGAGGCTGCCCTGGATCTGACCGTTGATGCCGTCGAGCTGGGTGTTGATGTCGCTTACGATGCTTGCGAGAGCGGCGTTAACCTTGCTTTCGATATCATCGGGGATGCTGCCAAGCTTCTGGTTAAGTGCATTGACGAGGCCGGAAAGGTCACCGGTATATACATCACCATTCTTTTCAAGAAGTGTGATCTCCGCATTCTCAAGAGGATATTCGACTCCATCGATTACAACATGGCAGCCGCTGAGGTCAAGTACGATATTCTCGGGATTGATTGTGAAGTCGAGGTCGCTGAGATCGATTTCAACATCACCGATTGAAAGGCTGAGCTCAATCTTGATGTCGTTCTTCAGGTTGTCGAATACTTCGCTGAGGGGCGAGAACTCGGGGAGACGGAGGTCTGAGCCCTGGCCATAGAGGAAGCAGTAGCTGAGGGGCTTGTAGGTGGCTACGCCGATGTTGTAGCCGCTGCGTACGTTGCGGTCGGTCTCAACGTTGTTGCCGTTAAGGTCTACGTTGGTCTGCTTGTAGTTCACGTTGATTGCGTATGCGTCGCAAATGCCGTTGAACTGGTCGTAGATGGTCTTGGCCACGTATGCGAGGTCAAACATCGAGTGGTTCTCAACGAGGTTCTTGAAGGCTGTGCCGATCTCCTTGTTGATCTGGATGCCGAGAGTGTTGGTTGTCTCGCTGGTCTTCGGCACGCTGACTTCGGTAGCGTAGAAGCCCTGCTCTGTGACAGTGCTCTCTTCTGCACGGGTGTAGCCGTATTTCAGACGGTCGCTGCTGCTCTTGATCACGAGGTCGCCGGCAGGTGAGCTCTGGCCGTCGGATGTCACGAGGCTGACGTTGATGGTGCTGAAGTCACGCTCGAGCGGGTTGATTGTCATGTAGAGTGTGCCGAGGTAGCCTTCACCTTCGTGAGAGCCGGGGCCTTCCTGCATGAGGATCTCGCCTGAAGTAATCTGCTCGGGAGTGATGCCGATGCTCTGGAGATAGGCAAGCTCGCCGTCTGTCAGGTAGGTAGAAGAGGCATTGGTGTTGAATTCAGCCTTTGTGCCTGCGGCCGGGAAGGTCGTGGTGATGTCAGCGACGCCGGCATAGCCGAGAAGCATGTTGCTCTTGATGCCTAACGGAGTGTTGAGGTAGCCGAACACGGGGTTGGCTGTGCCTTCGGCGATCACGCTTGTCACCTGCTCCTTGAGGTTGTTGTTGAGGGCGTTGAAGATGTTGCCCATCTGGGTCTGGAGCTGCGAGAAGAGCAGGTCGTGACGGTTGAGGATCTCGTAGATGTTCTCGATGTCGGCTGTGTTGAGGGCAACCTCGTTCTCGAGATTTTCGAGCTCTTCCATCACGTCGACGAGAGCTTCCTGAAGGTCGCGCACGTTGTCCTCGAGAGTGCCTACACGGCCGTCGAGGCTTTCGGTGAGTGCCACGAGCTTCTCGATGGCGGCGGCGTTGGTCTCGGCGAGTCCGAGAGCCTTGGCTGCTTCCTCCTCAACGGCGTCGAGACGGTCGGAGAAGGCGTCGAGACGGTCGGAGATGGCTGTGAGCTGGTCGATGATGCCGCCTTCGCCGTGGATGTCTTCGTAAAGGCCGTCAACCCTTGAGGTGACGCCCTCGAGGTCCTGCTTCAGAGTGTCGATCTGACCCTGCAGAGATGCGGCGAGATTGTCGATTGCCTCGCTGAGCTTGTTGATCTCCTCGTTGATGCGGGCAACCTCAGTGTCTACCTTGTTGTTGAGGTCGTCTACGCGGCCACCGAGAGCGTCGAGACGGTCGTTGATGGAGTTGATGGCGGTCTCGAGAGTGGCGATCTTGTCGTTGATGGCCTCAAGGTCACCTTCGAGCTTGGCAATCTGCTGAGTGAGCGCTTCTATCTTGCCGTTCACCTGATCGATGGCGTTCTTGTTGGCATCGATCTCAGCCTGAAGCTCGCTGCGGAGCTTGGAGATTGCCTCCTCGATCACAGGACGCCAGTTCTTGAGGGCGTCAAGGTCGGTCTGGAGATTGTTGAGACGGTCGGTCAGATTCTTCTGCCCTACCATAATCTCTTTTGCGTAGTCCTCGTCGGTATCTTTACACGACGTGAACATGCCGACGCCAGCCGTGGCGGTGGCCAGCAGCAGCAAACCGTTGATTAATTTTCTATTCATTCCTTTGAGATTTGAATTGATTATGATAATTTAACTACTTTTAAACGAATTTAATGGACAGTCATCGGTGCTTTCCGGGGTCTCAGGCCCCAAATAGCCTGATACCTCGGTGTTTATGTGTATGTTTGATAGACAAAAAGCATAGATGCGTATTGAATTAAAACCTTTGAAGCTTCTAATTGAGCACAAAGGTAAAACTCTTTAATAAAACTAACAAATTTTTAACGCATTATTTTTTACAAAAACAAATTTTAACTAAAATCCCTGAAATCCGCGTGAATACTATAATAAGTTGTAAATGCAAATGTTAATTTTAACAAAAATGAACTGTTAATGCTTGTTAATAAATTCCGGAACGCATTCTGATTTAGATAGATAGCGCCATGTATGCCACTTTGTTGCAAAAATTCCTGATTTCCCTCTTTTAGGGACCCCGCGGCCTCTTGTCGGCCTCTTCTTCCTCCGCGCCCCGTCACCTTCGGCCCTCTCTCCGCGCTTAAGGCAATGTTTTGCCGTTAACCGATTTCTTGCTATCTTTGTGGCCTAAAACCACGATACCGGACGGCGGCCATCGCTCCCGCCCCTTATATAATTAAGGTGTAGGCGCCGGCTCTCCTCTCCGACACCGTCAGATTTGTAACCACTATATATTGACCGACAATGAACCTTCTTCATCGCTTCGCTACAGCAATCGCCTCCCTTTGTGTGGCTTCCGGCGTTTCCGCGCAGTATCTCTCTCCGGCTGGAGGGGCCGATTATATGGATCCGGGACACCCGTTTACCATCTTCGACAACATGCGCATCAATAATGTGCTCAACCATCTTGACCTCGGCCTCAATATCGGTTCCAACGGAGTAGGCCTCGAGCTGGCCGCTCCCGTCACCGACTGGGCGCGTGTGCGCGCAGGGGTCGACGTCATGCCTCATATCAATATCCCGATGCACTTCAACGTCGTGACTTACGCCGACGGCCAGGTGGGCAACAACTTCGACAGGGTGCAGGAGATCATGACGCAGCTCACCAACTACGACATGGACGAGGTGATCGACATGAAGGCAAAGCCCACAGGCGTCAATTTCCGCTTCATGGTAGACGTGATGCCCATACCTTCCAACCGCAACTGGCACCTCACCGTGGGTTTCTTCGTCGGCTCCGACAAGATGGGCACCGTGGCCAACACTCCCGAGGAGATGCCCTCGCTGCTGATGATGAACCTCTACAACTACTACTACGACTTTCTCGCAGAGAAAAGATATCTCGACGAGCCCCTCTTGCCCGGCATCACAGATGTTGACCTCAGTCCTGACGAATATGAGAAGATCTTCGAGAAAATGGAACCTTACGGCCACCTCGGAATGCACGTGGGCGACTTCAAGGACGGCACTCCTTATATAATGGAGCCGGGCAAGGACGGCATGGTGAAGGCCTCTGCTTTCGTCAACCGGTTCAAGCCTTATGTAGGCATAGGCTACAACGGAGCTCCGGCACGCGACAAGCGTTTCAAGATAGGCTTCGACTTAGGAGTGCTCT
Source organism: uncultured Muribaculaceae bacterium (assembly GCA_947626355.1). Lineage (GTDB taxonomy): Bacteria > Bacteroidota > Bacteroidia > Bacteroidales > Muribaculaceae > Lepagella. The sequence goes on along the minus strand of CANQRV010000008.1, from coordinate 44,978 downwards.
TCTGGGGCGGCGCTCCGCAGGTGATCACCCACGACGGCACCAACCTCACACGCGACGTGCGCCACATCAGCGGAAAGGTGGGCGACTACATGGGCCTTATCCGGGGCCTCAAGGTCTGCCCCTCGCTCTCCTTCAAGATGTCGTACACCCTGTTCTGAATCCACAGCTTCCCCCTCGGGAAGCTCCTTTTTTCAGTTTTTGATTCATTTATTTGCTTTACTGAATTTTAATTTTTATTTTTGCGGAAGTTTTCAGCTTCGTGCGCTAACCGATGACGCAGACCCGCGTCTAACTTAAAAACTCATTAAATCAACCGAAAACCACATCCAGCAACGTGTCGCGCATGGGCAGAGATGCCCGGCGGCCGACATGGCATCAAACAAAAGACGTCAAATGGAATCAGAAAAGAAACCCAAAAGACCGCGTATCAACAGCGCCGCGTCGCTCTCACAGGACAACGGAGAGGGCGAGGGCACCTATGAGAAAGTAAACTATCCATCCGCACAGGGAGAGCGCCGCGACTACGGCGACGGCCAGCAGAGGAGCTATCAGAGCCAGGGCTACCAGCGCCCGCAGGCCCCTTCGGCCTCCGCCGCCGAGGGCGCGGACTCCGAGTCGGCTTCCGAGCAGACCGCACAGCAGCCCCAGCAGAGCCACACCTACCACAACCGTCCCTACCAGAACCGCCAGGGCGGCTATAACAACAACCGCCAGGGCGGCTACAACCAGAACCGTCAGGGGGGCTACAACCAGAACCGCCAGGGAGGCTACAGCAACAACCGCCAGGGAGGTTACAACCAGAACCGCCAGGGGGGCTACAACAACCAGAACCGCCAGGGAGGCTACAACAACCAGAACCGCCAGGGAGGCTACAACAACCAGAACCGTCAGGGCGGATACAACAACCGCCAGGGAGGCTACAACAACAACCGCCAGGGAGGCTACAACAACAACCGCCAGGGAGGCTATAACAACCAGGGCGGATACAACAACCGGAACCGTCAGGGCAACAACTTCCGCAAGCAGCAGGGTGGCATGAAGTTCACCCCGCGTCCGCGTCAGATCGACTACGTGCTCGAGGACATCGACCCCAACGAGCAGGTACGCCTAAACAAGTATATGGCAAACGCCGGCATCTGCTCGCGCCGCGAGGCCGACGAGTTCATCACCCAGGGCCTGGTGAAGGTCAACGGCGAGGTGGTGAAGGAGCTCGGCACCAAGATCTCCCACAGCGACGTGGTGGAATATGACGATAAGGTGGTGACGCCCGAGCGCAAGTGCTACGTGCTTCTCAACAAGCCGAAGGACTGCGTCACGACGAGCGATGATCCCAACGGACGCCTCACGGTGCTCGACATCGTGAAGAACGCATGCCGCGAGCGCATCTATCCCGTGGGACGTCTCGACCGCAACACCACAGGCGTGCTGCTTCTCACCAACGACGGCGACCTCGCTTCCAAGCTAACCCACCCGAAATTCGTGAAGAAGAAGATCTATCACGTCTGGACCGACAAAGACATCACCGAGGAAGACATGCAGCGCATCGCCGACGGCATCACCCTCGACGACGGCGAGATCCACGCCGACGCCATCAGCTACGTCAGCGAGACCGACCGCAACCAGGCCGGCATCGAGATACACAGCGGACGCAACCGCATCGTGCGCCGCATCTTCGAGAGCCTCGGCTACCGCGTCACCAAGCTCGACCGCGTCTACTTCGCCGGCCTCACCAAGAAGAACCTGCCGCGCGGACGCTGGCGTTACCTTACACAGGAGGAGGTGACGGCCCTCCGCACCGGCCGCTTCGAGTAAGCGGTAAGGCATCACCGGGAGACAGGCCTCGACAGCCTGTCTCCCAATGCATTCTTAAGTTTTACCAACCCCGATTACAGCATCGCAAGTGATGAAAGACATAAAAAGAAAGACAGTGGCCGACATCCTGCGCCACGGCGAGGAGCTCGCCGGCAGCGAGGTGGATGTGAAAGGCTGGGTGCGCACCCGCCGGGGCAACAAGAACGTGCAGTTTGTAGCGCTCAACGACGGCTCCACCATCAACAACCTCCAGATCGTGTTTGACCTGAGCGCCTTCAGCGACGAGCAGCTCCGCTCCGTCACCACAGGCAGCTCCATCCATGTGCAGGGTCTCCTCGTGGCCTCGCAGGGCAAAGGGCAGACCGTGGAGGTGCAGGCCCGAGAGCTTCAGGTCTACGGCACGGCCAACCCCGAGAAATATCCCCTCCAGAAGAAGGGCCACTCTCTCGAGTTCCTCCGCGAGATCGCTCATCTGCGTCCCCGCACCAACACCTTCGGCGCAGTGCTCCGCATACGTCACGCACTCGCCTTCGCAATCCACAAATTCTTCAACGACAAAGGATTCTATTACTTCCATACTCCGCTGATCACCGCCTCCGACTGCGAGGGCGCCGGCGCCCAGTTCCAGGTCACGACCCTCGACCTCGAGAACCTTCCCAAGACCGAGGAGGGGAAGACCGACTACTCCGCCGACTTCTTCGGCAAGATGGCCTCGCTCACCGTCAGCGGCCAGCTCGAGGGTGAGCTCGGAGCGACGGCCCTCGGATGCATCTACACATTCGGCCCAACGTTCCGCGCCGAGAACTCCAACACCCCGCGCCACCTCTCCGAGTTCTGGATGATCGAGCCCGAGATGGCCTTCTACGAGATCGCCGACAACATGGACCTCGCCGAGGAGTTCATCAAATACTGCATCAACTACGCCCTCGAGCACTGCGCCGACGACATAGCATTCCTCGCCGAGCACTTCGACAAGGAGCTTCCCGAGCGTCTCCGCTTCGTGGTGGAGAACGACTTCGTGCGCCTCCCCTACACCGAGGGCGTCAGGATTCTCGAGGAGAGCGGCCGCAAGTTCGAGTTCCCCGTCTACTGGGGTGTCGACCTGGCCTCCGAGCATGAGCGCTACCTCGTGGAGGAGCACTTCAGGAAGCCGGTGATCCTCACCGACTATCCCAAGGAGATCAAGGCATTCTACATGAAGCTCAACGACGACGGCAAGACAGTGCGCGCCATGGACGTGCTCTTCCCGAAGATCGGCGAGATCATCGGCGGCAGCCAGCGCGAGGAGGACCTCGACAAGCTTCAGGCACGCATCGACGAGCTCGGACTCACGGGCATGGAATGGTATCTCGACACCCGCCGCTTCGGCTCGGTGCCCCATTCCGGTTTCGGACTCGGCTTCGAACGCCTCGTGCTCTTCGTCACCGGCATGCAGAACATACGCGACGTGATACCTTTCCCGCGCTTCCCCAACAACTGCGAATTCTAAGCCCCTGTTGAAAGCGCCACACACATACAGCCGCATTGGCGCCGTGACGGCTCTGGCCGTCATGGCGCTGCTGTGGTTTCTGCCCTCCACGCGCGCCGCAGCGACTCCGGCCCCGCTCGCCGAGGCCGCCGCCGCCGCACGCCCCGACTCCTCACTCCGCATCAGCCTCATCACCTGCTGGCCGGGAAGCGAGATCTATGAGCTCTACGGCCACTCGGCCGTCCGCGTGCAGGGCGCCGGAGGCGTCGACTCCGTGTGGAACTACGGCCTTTTCGACTTCAACAGGCCTCATTTCGTCTACCGCTTCGTGAAGGGGGAGACCGACTACATGGTGGGCGGATGCCCGTTCACCTTCTTCATCCCCGAATATCTTCAGACCGGTCGCCGCGTGGTGGAGCAGGTGCTCAACCTCACTCCCGGCGAAGCGTCCGCACTCCGCGCCATGCTGCAGAGGGAAAGCCTCCCAGACATGCGCACCTACCGCTACAATTACGTCAGGGACAACTGCGCCACACGCATCCTCGACCGCCTCGAGGGAGCCACTCACCTGAGACCGATATTCAGCGACAGCCTCACCTACGGCTCCTACCGCAACGAGATGAGAGCATACAACTGGAATTATCCCTGGTATCAGTTCGGCATCGACCTCGTGCTTGGCTCCGGGCTCGACCATGAGCTCACCGGGCGCGACGAGATGTTCGTCCCACTCGAGATGATGCAGAGGATGCAGACCGCCCATTTCTCCGACGGGCGCCCCGTGGTGAAGGAGGAGCATGTGATAGTGGAGGGCCGCGGCCCGCAGCAGCTGCCTCCCACCCCCTGGCTCCGCGGCCCTATGGCCGTGGCGCTTCTGGTACTCGCCGTCAGCGTGGCCGTGGCGGTCGCGGAGTGGTGGCGCCGCAGAATCGTGAAGTGGTGGAACTCCCTCTTCTTCTGCTTCACGGGTATAGCCGGGTGTCTTGTGTGCTTCCTCGTCTTCTTCTCGAGCCACGAGGCCACCTCTCCCAACATGCTCGCCATCTGGCTCAACCCGCTGCAGCTCATAGCCGGAGCATGCCTCTGGCGGAGGGCGACGCAGCCCCTGGCAAGGGCCGTCGCATTCTACAATATCGCCGTGATCGCCGTGCTGCTCGCCGTCTGGCCAATGCAGCGCCAGAGCGCCGACCCAGCCGTCTTCCCCTGGATGTCCTCGGCCCTCATCCTTTCGGCAACTTACGCAATAATAGCGTATAAAGAGAGTTATAATAGAAATGAACCGATTAGTGACATCGGTGCTGATAAGTCTCGTCGGGTTTCAAACCGTGCTTCAGGCAAGCCCCGCAAGGCCGCGCCTCGTGGTAGGAATCGTCGTTGACCAGCTCCGCACCGATTACATAGAATACCTGCAGGGCCTTTTCGGAGAGAAAGGGTTCCGCAAGCTCATGCGCGAGGGTGTCTATCTCAAGGACATGGACTTCGGAGTCGACGGGCTCGACATCGCCAGCGGCACCGCCATGGTCTTCACCGGCAACTACCCCTCCGCATCCGGAGTCACAGGCTCCAGGGTCTACGACCCCGTCACCGGCCAGACACGCCCCGTGCTCAACGACCCGGCAAGCATCGGCAACTACACCAACGACACATACTCTCCCGCCTCCCTGCGCCTCTCCACCATCTCCGACGAGGTGGCCGTCGACGGCGTAGGCTTCAACGCGATATACTCCATCGCCCCCGACGCCCAGCAGGCCATAATCATGGCCGGCCACGCCGGAAACTCCGCCTTCTGGCTCAACGAGAACACCGGACAGTGGGCCACCACCACCTACTACAAGGACGTGCCGCCGGTAATCAATACCCGCAACTACGGCTCTTCAGTGGCCTCGCGCATCGACAACATGCGCTGGAAACCCATGCTCCCGGCGGCCAGCTATCCGGGCCTCCCGGCGCAGAAGCGCCTTGTAGACTTCAACCATTCCTTCCCGCGCAGCGACAAGGACGTCTACCGGATGTTCAGCTCCACGCCGCTGGCCAACGACGAGGTCACCGACCTCGCCATCGACTATCTGAAGGAGCTGCATCTCGGCAGCCGCGGCGACGTGATGGACATGCTCAACATCGGCTACACGGCCGCCCCGTATAAGTACGGGCGCGACAACGACAACAGGGCGGAACTCGCCGACACATACGTGCGCCTCGACGCCCAGCTCGGACGCCTTTTCGACGCCCTCGACCAATACGTGGGGCGCGACAACGTCGTGGTGTTCCTCTCAGGCACCGGCTATTTCGACGACGCGATGCCGGATGACCCCAGATACCGTCTGCCCGGAGGCGACTTCTCCATGAAGCGCGCCATGAGCCTGCTCAACTCCTATCTGACGGCCCGCCACGGCAACGGCAACTACGTCTCGGCATTCATCGGCAACGAGCTCTTCCTCGACCGCGACGCCATCGAGGCCGCGCGCCTCGACACCGAGGAGCTGGCCCGGGAGAGCCGTGACTTCCTCTGCCGCATGAGCGGCGTCAACACGGCATACACCATGCGCGACGTGCTGGAGGGCGGCTCCCCGGAGCTCGTCGCCCTGCGCCGAAGCCTCGACCCGAAGGTCTCAGGCGATATATTCGTGGAGTTCGCGCCCGGCTGGGCCGTGGTCGACGACCTCCATTTCCCCACGGTAAGCAAACAGACTCGTCTCTCACCCGCCCTGACCCCGGGCTTCATCTGGGCCCCTTATGTGGAGGCCATGGAGGTCGCCTCTACGGTCGACGCCACGGCTTTCGCCCCAACGGTCAGCGGCATACTCCGCATCAGGGCCCCGAACGGGTCGGCGTCAAGCCCTCTCTCCGTGAAATTCAGACAACCGACTCAGTAAAAAATCAAAACACCACTCCATAAGAAATGGGATTCAACAACGTACTAAAGAAAATATTCGGCGACCAGAGCGAGCGTGCCGTCAGGCCCCTGTGGCAGCGGCTTCAGAAAGAGATCAACCCTGTGAGCGCCGAGATAGCCGAAATATCCAACGACGACCTTCGCCACCGCATCGACGTGATACGCGACTCGATACGCGGCGAGGGCAACGACTACAAGCAGCGCATGGCCGAGATCCGCAAGGAGATCGAGATCCTCGACTATGAGAAGCGCGAGCCCCTCTGGCGAAAGATCGACGACCTGCGCGAGGAGATGTTCAAGATGTATGCCCGAAAGCTCGACGAGGCCCTTCCCGAGGTCTTCGCCGTGGTGAAGGAGACGGCGCGCCGGTTTAAGGAGAACGAGACCATCGAGGTGACGGCCACCCAGGCCGACCGCGAGCTCGCCGCCGCCGGCAAGGACTTCGTCACCATCGAGGGCGACAAGGCCGTATACCGCAATTCCTGGATGGCCGGCGGCAACATGGTGACCTGGGACATGGTGCACTACGACGTGCAGCTCATCGGAGGCATGGTGCTCCACGGAATCCTACAGGGCGACAAGGCCACCAACAACATCGCCGAGATGGCCACCGGCGAGGGAAAGACACTCGTGGCCACCCTCCCCGTGTTCCTCAACGCCCTCACGGGCGAGGGCGTGCATGTGGTGACCGTCAACGACTACCTCGCCAAGCGTGACTCCGAGTGGATGGGGCCGCTATACCAGTTCCACGGCCTCACTGTAGACTGCATCGACAAGACGGAGCCAAATTCCCCGCAGCGCCGCGACGCATACCGCTGCGACATCACCTTCGGCACCAACAACGAGTTCGGCTTCGACTACCTGCGCGACAACATGGCCACACAGACCGAAGACCTCGTGCAGCGCGACCAGCACTACTACGCGATTGTCGACGAGGTCGACTCCGTGCTCATCGACGACGCCCGTACCCCCCTCATCATCTCGGGCCCCGTGCCAAAGGGCGACGACCAGATGTTCAACGAATTCAAGCCCAACGTGGAGAAGGTGGTCAACGCGCAGCGGAAGCTCGCGCAGTCGCTGCTGCTCGACGCCAAGGCCATGATCGAGGCCGCACAGAGCGGCGACCCCGAGAAGATAGCCCGCTACGACAAGGGCAACGACAAGAAGAAACCCCTCACCGCCGACCAGCTGCTCGAGGAAGGCGGCCTCGCCCTCTTCCGCGCCTACAAGGGCCTTCCGAAGCACGGACCACTCATACGCTACCTCAGCGAGGAGGGCATCAAGCAGCTCCTGCTAAAGGTTGAGGCCAAGTATATGGCCGACAACAACCGCGAGATGCCGAAGGCAGTGGAGCCCCTCTATTTCGTGATCGACGAGAAGAACCACAGCATAGAGCTCACCGACAAGGGCATCGAGGTGCTGACCGGCACAACGCAGGATCCCGACTTCTTCGTGCTCCCCGACATCGCGGCCCAGCTCTCGGCCGTGGAGACAGAGGAAGGCACCCCCGAGGAGCACCGCGCGCGCAAGGACGAGCTCCTGCAGAACTACTCCGTGAAGGCCGAGCGCGTGCACACCGTAAACCAGCTGCTCAAGGCATACACCCTCTTCGACAAGGATGTGGAATACGTGATCGACGACAACAAGATCAAGATCGTCGACGAGCAGACCGGACGTATCATGGAGGGACGCCGCTACAGCGACGGCCTCCATCAGGCCATCGAGGCCAAGGAGGGCGTGAAGGTGGAGGCCGCGACGCAGACCTACGCCACAATCACCCTTCAGAACTACTTCAGGATGTATCGCAAGCTGGCGGGCATGACCGGTACGGCCATGACCGAGGCCGGCGAGTTCTATGACATCTACAAGCTGGAGGTCGTGGAGATTCCCACCAACCGCCCCGTGATCCGCAACGACCAGAAAGACCGCGTCTACCGCACAAAGAAGGAGAAATACGCGGCTGTGATCCAGGAGGTGCAGGATATGGTCGACGCAGGGCGCCCCGTGCTCGTGGGCACCACATCCGTCGAGATCTCCGAGCTCCTCTCCAAGATGCTCCAGCTCCGCAAGATCCCCCATCAGGTGCTCAACGCCAAGTTCCACCAGAAGGAGGCCGAGATCGTGGCCCAGGCCGGTAAGAAAGGCACCGTCACCATCGCCACCAACATGGCCGGACGAGGCACCGACATCAAGCTCACCCCAGAGGTGAAGGAGGCCGGCGGCCTCGCCATCATAGGCACCGAGCGCCACGAGTCGCGCCGCGTCGACCGTCAGCTCCGCGGCCGCGCCGGACGTCAGGGCGACCCCGGCAGCTCCGTCTTCTTCGTCAGCTTCGAGGACACCGTGATGCGCCTTTTCGCCAACGAGCGCGTCGTGAAGACCCTCGACCGCCTCGGTTTCCAGGAAGGCGACATGCTCGAGTCGAAGATGCTCACCAAGACCATCGAGAACGCCCAGAAGCGCGTGGAGGAGAACAACTTCGGCATCCGCAAGCGCCTCGTGGAGTATGACGACGTGATGAACGCCCAGCGTAAGGGCGTCTACGGCCGCCGACAGAACGCCCTCAAGGGGGAGCGCATCGGCACCGACATCGCCAACATGATCTACGACACAGCCCAGGACCTCATGGCCCGCCGCTTCGACTCTTTTGCCGAGTTCAGCGCCGAGGTCAACCGCAAGCTCGCAATCGAGGTGCCGTTCTCCGAGGAGGAATACGGCAAGACCGACGGCGCCCGCCTCACTGACAGCCTCGCAGAGGGCGCCCTCGAGAACTTCGCCCGCGCAAAGGAGAAGATGGCTGCCGCCGCATATCCCTACATCAAGGAGTTTGTGGAGGAGAAAGGCGCTCAGGGCGTCGTGGGAGTGCCCGTCACCGACGGACGCCGCATCTTCAACATACGCTGCGACATCCAGGAGGCATACGACAACAATTGCGCCCCGCTCACCAAGGCATGGGAGAAGGCCGTGCTCCTCAGCAGCATCGACAAGGCATGGCAGGAGCAGCTCCGCGAGATGGACGAGCTCCGCCACTCCGTGCAGAACGCCTCCTATGAGCAGAAAGACCCCCTCGTGATCTACAAGCTGGAAGCCTATGAGCTCTGGAAGAAGATGCTCAGCGACATGAACACCAAGTCGGTGGCCACGCTGATGAGGGGACGTCTCGCAGTGCCCGACTACGAGCAGGCCAAGGCCGCGGCCGAGAAGCAGCGCGAGGCGATCGAGAACCGGAGGAAGGCCGAGGAGGTGAGGCGCCGTGCGGCAGCCTACAGCGCCACCACCAACGGCACCGTGAGCATGTCGGGCAGCGGCATGAGCAATCCCTACGCCAACTACAGCACCACCCGCGACACCTATCCCGGCGAGTCGGCACAGCGTCAGGCGGCGATGAACGCCAACCGGGGCGAGAGTCCCGCCCAGAAGCAGCCTATGCGCAACCAGGGGCCGAAGGTGGGCCGCAACGATCCGTGCCCCTGCGGCAGCGGCAAGAAATACAAGAACTGCCACGGCAGATGATTGATGTAAGCCGAAAGAGAGGGGCGGCGCTTCGGCGCCGCCCCTCTCTTCTGGTGACTGATCGATCACTTTATGATCTTCTCCGAGTAGACGCGCCAGTCACGGTCGTAGACGGTGATGATGTAGGCGCCTTCCTGAAGGCCCGAGAGGTCGATTCCCTTCTCCGGCTCCATGGTGCCGCGCATCAGGCGCCCGTCGTAGGTGTAGACGTCGGCCTGCGTCAGAGGCGCGTCGGCAGAGACATACACCATGTCGCCCTGGCGTGTGAAGGTGGCCTTCAGCTCGGGAGCGATTACCTCCCTGACGCCTACGGGCACCTTCCCTTCTTTCGCCCCCTGGAAATAGATGGAGGGGCGGAAGTCGCCCTGCTTGTCTCTGAACCTCGCTTTCGGCACCCGGATCATGATGCTGTGTCTGCCTGCGGTCTGCGCCCCGATGTGAAGATATCTCGTGGGTATCGCCTGCCCGGGACACCAGTTGGAACTTCTTTCCCACGACTCATCGCTGCGTTCATATCCGTAGATGCCGTTGAGCTGGGTGTTGTAGACGCGGTAGGGCTCGCAGCTCACGCCGCCCGGTGTGTAGGAATACACCAGCTCGCCGTCGTAGTAGACGAGGTGGAGCCTGCGCCTGTATTCCTCACCGCCCTCGTTCGCGCCGTGGTTGCTGAGGATGAAGGTGATCTGGCCGTCGGCCACGTCCTCCGGTATCTCGAATTCCCATGTGCGGGTGGTGACGCCGATGGTGTCGGTGGCTCCCTCGCGGTAGTTGTTGAAATTGATGTCGCCGTGTATCTCCGATTTCTTCTTGAAGATCGGCACCAGGACATTGTCGGTGGTGACAGGGGCGGGCTCCGGGTTGGTGTTGAGGATCACGGTGCCCCGGAATACGTCGTTGCGGTCGGCGCATCCCTCTATCTGCTGGTTGGCCGCGTAGGGCACGCCAAACACCTCGAGCTCCAGCCAGAGGTCGTAGCGCTCGCGCAGCTCCGCGTCGCGGAGTATCGCCGACACGTCGGGCATCTCGTAGGCATACGGAACCTCGTCGGGCTCCTTGTTCTTGTCCATGAAGGGAGTGATGAAGCGTGCGATCTCTATGCGCTCTACTTCGTCGTAAGCATAACTACTGCCGCTTCCCTTGGGCACAAGGGCGATGTTGACCTCGCCGATGCGGTCGTAGTTGTCGCAGAGGGCGCCGATAATGACATCGAGGCTCAGGTCCTCGCCGATAAGGTCGAGGTAGTCGGCAAGGGGCACCGCATAGGCATAGTTGGTGTGGCGCAGAATGCCGTCATAGATTTTGTTTGCGTCGAAAACCGTTGGGTTGTAGCCGTCGTAAAACACAGCCTCGTCCATGAGGGTGATGCGCAGCGGCTCGGCCGTCTCGTCGGCGCGGGCCGGACATGCGGCCGCCGCCAGAAGTAATAATGGTAGAATCTTTCGCATAAATGTCGGATTGGTTAGTCTTGTATTGCTTAATTGATTGCAAAAGTAACTAAATAAAACAAAAATGCAAAATCGAGGCGCACTCCCGACGGTAGATATTTGTTAAATCCGAGTATTGTTGTTAATTTTGTGGAAATCTTTAACACTATAACCGTGACTATGACAAAGGCTATATATATCGCGGCCGCCGCCCTGATGCTCGCCGGCTGCTCCCGCAAGACCACCGGCGACAGCGCCGTGACACCGCAGCCCGAGACGGTGCCCGGTGTGGTGCTTGGCTCATCGCCGCGCACGATGCCCAAGGCGTCGCTCTTCAGGATGACCGGCGACTATGCCCGCAATGTGGCCGTCACCCTCAACGCCGACGGCTCCCTTGCCTACTATCCGGCGCCGGGCGACATCACCTCCGTCTCGGCGCCTGTTGAGGTGGGCGACGGCTGGTGGCTCAACCGCCAGGGCCTCGGCCCCAACTCGGTGTTTACCGACTGGACTTTCGAGCAGTACAGAGCCTTGAAGGCTACCCCCCCGCAGAGCGAGATCAAGGCACACATCATTCCGGGAGCAAGGGTATCTGAGTTCAAGCAGCTCCCCATCACCGCCTCCGAGGCACGCGAGAATCCCGCCATTTGCCGCAAATATATCGATTAAATCAGGAAGAATATGCAGAATCAATATTATATAGTGGTCGACGGGCGCCAGGAAGGCCCGATGCCCAAGGAGGCTCTCGCCTCACACGGACTCAAAAGCGACAGCCTCGTATGGCGCGCGGGCATGGCCGAATGGCAGCGGGCCTCCGAGCTCCCGGAGCTCGCCGATATGCTCGGCGCCCAGCCGCAGCAGCGGCAGATGCCTCCCTACACCCAGCAGCCTCCGCAGGATCCATACCGCAACGCTTTCGCCAACGACGGCCATCAGCAGCAGCCGGCTGCCGACAACAGCCCGGTGTGGTATGCGATGCTCAACGGCAACCGTGTAGGGCCCGCCACCCCTGACGCTCTCGTGGCAAACGGACTCCACAACACCACTCCCGTATGGCGCGAGGGGATGCCCGACTGGATGGAGGCCGCCACGCAGCCCGAGCTCATCGCCGCCATGCAGCGCAAGGGAAATCCGTATATCAACCAGCCGTCGGCAGGGCAGCCCTACGGTGCCGCCCAGCAGTACGGCATGGGGCAGAGCTACGGCTCCGGCCAGCCTTACGGCCAGCTCCCGCAGGGCGTCACCAACTGGATGCCATGGGCCATAGCCGCCACTATCGGAGGCCTTTTCTCATGCATCGGCATGATCCTGGGCATCATCGCGATCGTGCAGGCCAACAAGGCCAACAACGCCTACCGCATGGGCGCCACGATGCAGGGCGACAGTGCCAACAGCAGCGCCAAGGTGCTCACCATCATCGCAATCGCCCTCGACGTGATCGGCATCGTGGGAAGCACCTTCTTCCTCAGCAATATCGGCAACATGATCGCCAACCCCATGATGTAGCCGATGAGATATTTCGCTATGATCGACGGAGAGCGCGTCGGGCCTCTCGAGCTATCGCAGCTCGTGGAGGCCGGAGTGCGTCCCTCCACCTACGTATGGTGTAAGGACATGGCCGACTGGGAGAAGGCAGAGGACGTGGCCGACATCTGCCGCTATTTCCGCGGCCATATCCACGACCTCATGCATCCCTCGGCCCCGCAGCCGGAGCCACCGCGCGACTGTGCCGCCGGGAGGATGGAGGAGATGATGGAGCAGGTGCCTCCGCGCTTCCGGCCCTATATCAAGAACCCCGACGACATCCTGGGCCCTCCGGCCGGTGACACGCGCGACTACAGCGTGCCGCCGCGCTCCATGCTGTTTCCGGCCATTGTGGCCACACTTCTCTGCTTTCCTCCCACAGGCCTCGTGGCCATCTTCCTCTCGGTGAAAAGCTCGAAGGCCTGGAAGCACGGCGACAGAAAGGATGCCCATGAAGTGGCCGACGCCGCCCGCATGTGGATGGGCATCACCTTCTTCATGGGCTTTATAGTATATGCCTTCATGCTGCGCCATCTCGTGTAGGAGTGGCGGCAGACTTCCGGCGTTCCGTTATCGGGCGTCGCCGAATATGGCGCTGAAGACTTTGTCGGAGGCGCCTTTGTTTTCCTCTATGTATTCGCCGGCCCAGCGTCCGCGCTTCTCTCGCTCCACGCTGTCGTGGAGCAGGCGGTCGGCCGCGCGGCCGAAGCTCTCCCGGCTGTCGACGGCGATGCCTCCGCCGAGGGTCTTCAGGTCGTTGGCCTCCATGAAGCGGGCGTGGTTGGGGCCGAACATCACCGGGATGCCGTAGACCGCCGCCTCGTTGAGGTTGTGGATGCCGACGCCGAAGCCGCCCCCCACGTATGCGATGTCGCCGTAGGCGTAGGCCGACGACAGCAGTCCGAAGCAGTCGATCACCACTATCCGCGCCTTCCCGGCCAGCTCCGGCCGCTCCTTCAGCTCGCTGAGGAGCACCGTCTCGCCGGGCCACAGCTCCTTGAGCCGCGCCAGACGCGCCGCGTCAAACTCATGGGGCGCCACGATGGCCTTCACCTCGCGCCGCGCGGCGAGCCAGGGGGCATACACCTCCTCGTCGCGCGGCCAGCTGCTGCCGGCCACCATCACCACGCTGTCGTGGCCCTGCGAGCCCTTGCGCCCGCAGAATGCCTCCAGCTCAGGTATCACCTTCGCCTGCGCCGCCACGTCGGCCACGCGGTCGAAACGTGTGTCGCCGGTCACCGTCACGTCGGTGATGCCTATCCCTTTCAGAAGCCCGACGCTGCCGCTATCCTGCACGAAGATATGGCGGAAGCTCCGCAGCCAGCGCCCATACCAGCCGTAGCCCTTGCGGAAGAAGCGCTGCTCGGGCCTGAAGTGGGCGCTCACCAGATAGGCCGGGATGCCGCGCCGGCGCAGCTCGGAGAGATAGTTGCGCCAGATCTCGTATTTCACGAATATGGCGGCCTCCGGGCTAACCATATCGACGAAGCGGCGTGCCGACATCGCGAAGTCGAAAGGGAGATAGCACACAACGTCGGCCCCCTGATAGCCTTTGCGCACCTCGTAGCCCGAGGGGGAGAAGAAGGTGAGGATCACCTTCAGCCCGGGGCGACGGCTGCGTATGCGCTCTATGACGGGGCGTCCCTGCTCGAACTCACCGAGCGAGGAGGCGTGGACCCACACGTAGCGGGCTCCCGGCTCGAGCTTCTCCCTCAGCGTGCGCCACACGGCCGCGTGGCCGCGGCGCATCAGCCGGGCCTTGGCGTTGAAGGGCGAGGCAAGGCCAACGGCACACGAGTATGCGCCGATGGCCATGTCGTAGATCGGATTCATCTCTAATGTGGCGCGTTTATGCCTCCGGCTGGGGTATTTCCTTTATCGCGCGGCGTATGCGCGCTATCACTTCCTCCTTCGGCATCAGCTCCGTGATGTCGAACATGTGGGGACCGCGGCAGGCGCCGACCACCGCCAGACGGAAAGCGTTCATCACGTTGCCCAGGTGGTAGCCCTTGTCGGCGATCCAGCCCAGCACTATCTTCTCGGCGTTGGCCGAGGTCATGTCGTCGATTCCCTCGAGCACCCCGATGAGCTCTTCCATGATGGCGGGTGTCTGGGCGCTCCAGCGCTTCTTCACGTCCTTGGCGGCATATTCCGTCGGGGCCTTGAAGAAGAAGTCGCCCTGCGTCCAGAGGTCGCCCACGAGGTCGGCGCGTCCCTTCACCATCTCGATGGCGCGGGCCACGTATTCCGGGTCGGCGTCGGTCACTCCGTTGGCCTCGAGCACGGGCTTCAGCAACTCCGCGAGGCGGCCGGAGTCGGCCCGCATCAGATATTCGTGGTTGAACCAGATACCCTTCTTGTAGTCGAACTTGGCGCCACTCTTAGAGCAGTGTTCGAGCGAGAACTTCTCCACCAGCGTGTCCATGTCCATCAGCTCGCTGTCGTCGCCGGGGTTCCAGCCGAGCAGGGCGAGGAAATTGACCACTGCCTCCGGCAGGTATCCTTTCTCGCGGTAGCCGGAGCTGAGCTCGCCCGAAGCCGGGTCGCGCCAGTCGAGCGGGAAGACGGGAAATCCGAGCTTGTCGCCGTCGCGCTTCGAGAGCTTGCCGTTGCCCACGGGCTTGAGCAGCAGGGGGAGATGCACGAAGGCGGGCATCGTGTCGGTCCATCCGAATGCTTCGTAGAGGAGCACGTGGAGCGGGGCGGAAGGAAGCCACTCCTCGCCGCGTATCACGTGGCTCACCTCCATGAGGTGGTCGTCGACGATATTGGCGAGGTGATAGGTGGGGAGGTTGTCGGCGCTCTTGTAGAGCACCTTGTCGTCGAGCGTCGAGGAGTTGACGCTCACGCGCCCGCGGATCAGGTCGTCGACCGTCACCTCGCGGTCGGGGTCGATCCTGAAGCGCACCACATACTGCGTGCCGCCGTCGACGAGGGCCTTCACCTCCTCGGCGGGCATCGTCAGCGAATTGCGCATACGGCCTCGCGTCGAGGCGTCATATTGGAAATTCGGGATGGCCTGGCGTGCGGCCTCCAGCTCCTCCGGGGTGTCGAAGGCTATGTATGCCTTTCCCTCGGCGAGCAGACGGTCGACGTGCTCGCGGTAGATCTCGCGGCGCTCGCTCTGCTTGTAGGGTCCGAAGGGGCCTCCCTCGCGCACTCCCTCGTCGATCTTGATGCCGAGCCAGCCCAGCGCCTCGTTGATGTAGTCTTCGGCGCCGGGCACGAAGCGGCGCGTGTCGGTGTCCTCGATGCGGAGGATCATGTCGCCGCCGTGCTTGCGGGCGAATATATAGTTGTAGAGCGCCGTCCTCACGCCGCCGATATGCAGCGGGCCTGTGGGCGACGGAGCGAATCTCACTCTCACTTTTCTTTCCATAATGTCAGGTAGGTTTTATTATGTCTATTTCTTTACTTTAATCAGCTTGTAGCCCGGCGCTTTCCACTCGTATTCCAACTCCGGCTTCAGGAATAGCTTTATGATGTTGAAGTCGTCCTGGTTTATGAATCGGTCGATGGTGAGCCGGGCGCGGAGTGTGTCGGAGTGGGGGGAGGGAAGGAATTCCACCGTCGGGAAGGGAATCATGGAGTCGATCTCCTTCTGGGAGGTCTCACACCCCTTCGGGATGTCGAAGAAATCCTTCAGCCTGGGCTCCGGCAGCAGCTTCGAGCGGTCGAGCTCCTGCAGCTGCGCCGACCAGAAGCGCACGTCGCTGTCGGAGGCGGCGGCTGAGTCGCCCACGGTGTAGACGCTCATCACGATGTTGCCGCCCTTACGGGAGGGGAGCACCTTGAGCTGCAGGGTGCTGACCGGCGTGATTACGACCTTGATGTAGTCGGGCGTCACGGTGTCGAGCCACGATATCCCCTGCATGGCGTTGGTGGCGCGGTAGATGCTGTCGGCGTCGTAGTATGCCAGCATGTCGAGGCGCGTGGAGCGCTGCAGCAGGTCGAGGTTGTCGAGCGGAAACTGCTCGAAGGCGCGGCGCACGGAGATGGTGTCGGCCGTCTGCGGCGCCGCAGAGGCGAGAAGCGCCCACATGGCCGAGACTGTCGCCACGGCCAGGCGGGCCGCTGTGTGGAGGAATGGTGTCATCTCTTCTTTCCTTTTCCTTTTATGAAGTAGTCGTAGTTGCCGTCATATTCGGGGCGTTTCCCTTTCCCGGCCTTCTTCTCCTTTTTCTCCTTCTTCTTTTCCTTCTTGTCTTTCTTCTCCTTCTTCAGGAGCTTCTTCTCCTCCTTGAGGCGCTGCTTCTCACGGCGGTCGCGGGCCTCGCGGGCGTAGTCGCGGTCGGAGGCGATCTCCGGATGGAGCGTGATGCCGAAGAAGTCGGCGTTGCGCAGGGCGTCGATCACCCGCTGGGCGTCCTTGCGGCGCACATCGAAGAGGGTGTAGTCGGGCATCAGGTCGATGCGGCCGATATCGGGCTTCGAGCCCACCACTGACCGGTTGATGAGCTCCATGAGGTTGCGGGGGAAGAATCCCTGGGCCTTGCCGGCGTTTACCACCAGGCGCTGCATTCCCTCGGCGGCGTCGCGGCGGTCCTTGTCGCGGCGTTCGCCGTCGCGTGCTCCGCGCTCTCCTTTCTCACGGGCGTCGCGGTCGCGGCGGTCGGAGCCGGAGTCGGCGTCGAGGTCGATGTCGGGCATGTCGTGGTAGTATTGCAGCAGGCGGTTGAACTCAAGCGAGAGCACACGCTTCAGAAGGTCCTGCTCCGAGAGCCATTCCAGCTTCTTGCGCACTCCGGGGAGGTATTTGTTGATCTCTTCCTCGTTGACCTCCACGCGCTCCAGCCTGTCGGCCAGATGGTAGAGCTGCTTCTCTATGATGTGGCCGGGCGTGGGCACCTTGCGGTATTCGAAGGTCTTGCCGATCTTCTTCTCGATCTGCCTTAGGCGCCCCTTCTCGCGGGAGTGGATGATTGCTACGGAGACGCCGGTCTTTCCGGCGCGTCCGGTACGCCCCGAGCGGTGGGTGTAGACGGCCACGTCGTCGGGCAGGCCGTAGTTGATCACGTGGGTGAGGTCGTCTACGTCGAGGCCGCGCGCAGCAACGTCGGTGGCCACGAGCAGCTGGGTGACATGGTCGCGGAATTTCTTCATGGCGAGGTCGCGCTGGGCCTGCGAGAGGTCGCCGTGGAGGCAGTCGGCGTTATAGCCGTCGGCTATCAGCTTGTCGGCTATCTCCTGCGTCTCCTTTCGGGTGCGGCAGAAGATGATGCCGTAGATGTCGGGATTGTTGTCGGCTACACGCTTGAGGGCGAGGTATTTGTCGTGGGCCTTCACCATGTAGTAGATGTGCTTCACGTTCTTGGCTCCCTCGTTCTTGTTTCCGGCCACGAATTCCACCGGATTGTGCATGAAGCGGCGCGCTATCCCGGCGATCTCCTTCGGCATCGTGGCGGAGAACATCAGCATCTTGCGCTCCTCGGGCACGTGGGAGAGGATCTCGTTGATGTCGTCGAGGAAGCCCATGTTGAGCATCTCGTCGGCCTCGTCGAGGATCACCGTATGCACGTCGTCGAGCTTCACCTCGCCGCGTTTTATGAGGTCGATGAGGCGTCCGGGGGTGGCTACGATCACCTGCACGCCCTTGCGGAGGAAGCGGATCTGGCTGTCGATGCTCGAGCCGCCGTAGACGGGGAGGATCCTCAGGTTGTCGATATATTTTGCGAAGTCGGCGAGGTCGCCGGCGATCTGGAGGCAGAGCTCGCGCGTGGGCGCGATGATGAGCGCCTGCGGCACGTCGCGCCCCGCGTCGATGCGCTGGAGCACCGGCAGCCCGAAGGCCGCCGTCTTGCCCGTGCCCGTCTGGGCCAGGCCCACCACGTCGCCGTCGCGGGTGAGCAGATGGGGAATCACCATCTCCTGGATCGGCATCGGCTGCTCGAAGCCCAGCTCCTTCACCGCCTTGAGAAGCGACGGCTCCACGCCGAGCTCCTCGAAGCTGCGTATCTGGCGCTCTCCAGGCGCCACTGCAGCGATGGTGGCGCCGGGCGTCTCCGCTGCCGGCGCGGCCATATCCGTCATCTCGGTTGCCGCTGTCTCAGCCTCCGGGGTCTCTCCCGGGGTGGCGGCAGGCTCCATAGCCGGCGCAGCCGTCTGCTCCGGAATGCTCTCTTGGATGTTGTTTTCTGTCATATCGTTGTCTGTTTTTATATTGTCGTCACATGCCGGGCATCTCCCGCGTGGAGACGCCTGATGCTATTACAACACAAAACCCCGCCGTTTTCCCTATCCTCGTTCAGAAATTATCCGCGAAATTAATAAATAATGCCGACATGTAGGCCTGACTTTTGGATTATCCGGAAAATTATGCTAATTTCGCCTTGAAATGGGCTCCCGGGTCGACCTCCGGAGCCTGCCATGGACTACACATCAACAAAACCAGACATCAACCGCTAATGAAACAATTGATTTATCCCATCGCCGCCCTCGCGCTGGCGATGACAGCCCAGCCGGCCGACGCCTGCACCAACCTCATCGCCGGCAAGAAGGCCACCACCGACGGCTCGGTGCTGATGACCTACGCCGCCGACAGCCATAACCTCTACGGCATGCTGACCCACACCCCCGCCGCCGACCACAAAGCCGGCGAGATGCGCAAGGTGGTGGAGTGGGACACCGGCAAGCCCCTCGGCGAGATTCCCCAGGTGGCCCACACCTACAATGTGGTGGGCAACATGAACGAGCACCAGCTCGCCATCGGCGAGTCGACATGGGGGGGCCACGAGGAGCTCGTCGACACTACAGGCAATTCCGTGATCGACTACGGCTCGCTCATCCAGATCGCGCTCGAGCGCGCCACCAACGCCCGAGACGCCATCAAGGTGATGACCGACCTCGTGGAGAAATACGGCTATGCCAGCAGCGGCGAGTCGTTCTCCGTGGCCGACAAGGACGAGGTGTGGGTGCTCGAGATGATCGGCAAGGGCGCCGAGAAGGGCGCCGTGTGGGTGGCCGTCAGGATTCCCGACGACGCCATCTCCGGCCACGCCAACGAGCCCCGCATACGCAAGGTGGACTTCAAGGACAAGAAGAACGTGATGCACTCGCCCGACGTCATCTCCTTCGCACGCAAGCGCGGATACTTCAACGGCAAGGACGAGGACTTCTCCTTCGCCGACGCCTACTGCCACCACGACCAGGGAGAGCGCCGCGGATGCGACGCGCGTGTGTGGAGCTACTTCCGCCGCTTCCAGCCTGAGGCCGAGAAATATTTCGCATGGGTCAATTTCGAGAGCGACGAGCCGATGCCCCTCTATATCATCCCGGCGCGCAAGGTGAGCCTCCGCGAGATGCAGGAGGCCATGCGCGACCATTTCGAGGGCACTCCCTACGAGATGACCTCCGATGTGGGCGCCGGGCCCAACCACGTGCCCTACCGCTGGCGTCCGATGGACTACAAGGTCGACGGCAAGACCTACACCATGGAGCGCGCGATAGCAACCCAGCAGACTGGCTGGAGCTTCGTGAGCCAGAGCCGCGACTATCTCCCCGACCCGGTGGGCGGTGTCCTCTGGTTTGGCACAGACGACACCAACACCACCGTCTACATGCCTTTCTACTGCAGCATGACGGAGGTGCCCGCCCAGCTTGACCACGGCGACATCAACACCTTCTCCTTCGACTCCAATTTCTGGATGAACAACTGGGTGGCCAACCAGGCCTACAACCGCTACGACCTCATGATTCCCGACATCCGCAAGGTGCAGAAGGGACTTGAAGACAAGTACGAGGCCACGCGTCCCGCTCAGGAGAAGAAGCTCGCCGAGCTGGCCGCCGCCGGCGATGTCAGGGCCATAACCGCCGCCGTCAACGCCGAGGGCGCGGCCATCGCTAAGGAGGCCACCGACGCCTACCGCGACCTCGGCCAGTATCTCTTCGTGAAGTTCATGGACGGCAACATGAAGAAGACCGACGCCGACGGGAAGTTCATCAAGAGCGAATACGGCCTGCCGGTATATCCGGAGTTCCCCGGCTACGACCAGAAATACTACGACAACATCGTGAAGGAGACAGGCGACCACTTCCTGATCAAGTGACGCTCCGCCGCCGCTCCACGGCCCTAAAATAATAGGCCGGTGTCTTACGTTATCCTAATGATATGAAGACACCGGCCTTTTTCCACATATTGCTTGCCTGCGTGCTCGCGGCGGCGCTCGGCGGCTGTCGCGGCGCGAAGCTCAGCGACGCCGACGCGCAGATGGAGCGCGGCGAGTATTTCGACGCGGCGAAGACCTACCGCAAGGTCTACAACAAGCTGACGAAGCGCGAGGAGCGCCCGCTGCGCGGCGAGATCGCCTTCAAGATGGGCAACTGCTACGACCGTCTCAGCCAGGCGGCACGCGCCAGTGCCGCCTATCAGAACGCCATACGCTACGAATATCCCGACTCGATGGCGTGGCTGCTGCTCGGCCGCTCGCTCCAGCAGGAGGGGAAATACGGCCCGGCCCTCGACGCCTACTCCACGTTTCTCGAGTGGCAGCCCGACAACCTCCTGGCAAAGGAGGGGATGAAAGGTTGCCGACAGGCCATCGCCGCAAAGGAGAAGCCGAAGTCGCGCTATGAGGTGAAAAACGCCAAGCTCTTCAATTCGCGCCGCGCCGATTTCTCGCCGATGTATCTCGGCAAGGAGCTCGACCAGATATATTTCACCTCCACCAACGAGAAGGCCACCGGCACCCTCAAGTCGGAGATCACCGGCATGAAGAAGGGCGACATCTATTTCAGCCGCAAGAACGAGAAGGGGGAGTGGCAGCGCCCCGAGCCGGCCGGCGGCGAGCTCAATACCGACGCCGACGAGGGGATCATAAGCTTCTCGCCCGACGGACAGACGATGTATCTGACGCGCGCCGTGCGCTCCGAGACGAGCAACACCAGCGTGGAGATATGCACCTCGCGCCGCTCCGACGCCACCTGGAGCGCCCCCCAGAAGTTTGAGATCACGGCCGACACCATCTCGGCTTTCGGCCATCCCGCCGTCTCGCCCGACGGCAAGTTCCTCTATTTCACCTCCGACATGCCGGGCGGCTACGGCGGCAAGGACATCTGGCGCATTCGCCTCGACGAGCGCCGCGGCTCGCTCGAGAACCTCGGCCCGCAGATCAACACCCCCGGCGACGAGATGTTTCCCTACCTGCGCACCGACTCGCTGCTCTATTTCTCATCCGACGGACATCCGGGCTTCGGCGGCCTTGACATCTTCAAGGCGCGCCTCAACTCCACCGGCGACCGCTGGAGCATCGAGAACATGGGGCTCCCGATCAACAGCCCGGCCGATGACTTCGGCATCACCTTCGGCGCCGCCGAAGACGGCTTCTTCAGCTCCAACCGAGGCGACGCGCGCGGCTACGACCATATTTTCAGCTTCGTGCTCCCGGAGATCAAGGTGACGATCAGCGGGATGGTGCTCGACAAGGACGACGAGCCCGTGCCCAACGCCATCATCCGTATCGTGGGCGACGACGGCTCCAACCAGAAGGAGGTGGCCAGGGACGACGGGTCGTTCCGCTTCAACCTATCGCGGGGCGTGAAGTATGTGATGCTGGCCGGTGCGAAGGGGTATCTCAACGTTAAGCAGGAGTTTGAGAGCGACATGGAGGAGGAAGACACCGAATATGGCGTCGACTTCATCCTGGCGGCCATCAACAAGCCGCAGGTGGTGGAGAACATCTTCTACGACTTCGACAAGGCCACGCTTCGCCCCGAGTCGAAGACGGCCCTCGACGAGATGGCCCAGATGCTCCGCGACAATCCCAATGTCACCATCGAGATGGGGGCGCACACCGACCGTTGGGGCACCGACGCCTACAACATCGCCCTCTCCGAGCGGCGAGCCAAGAGCGTGATCGACTATCTGATAGCGGCGGGCATCGCCGCCGACCGCCTGAAGCCTCAGGGCTACGGCGAGTCGAAGCCGAAGGTCGTCACCAAGCGCATCAACAAGGAGTATCCGCAGTTTCCGGAGGGCACCGTGCTCGACGAGGCGTTTGTCACGAAGCTGAGCGAGGAAGACCAGGAGGCCGCCGACCAGATCAACCGCCGCACGGAGTTCCAGGTGCTCTCCATCGACTACGACCTCTTCTGATCCTGGGAGAGGCGGCGTCTCGCCGCCAGTCTGGTCGGCAAGCCATGGGAGAGGCGGCGTCTCGCCGCCAGCCTGCGAGTCCATAGCTATCTTCTTACTGGTTGGCATTCCCGGAACCTTGCTTCGCAAAGGCGGCGGGACGCCGCCACTCCCAGAGCCTTTGCCGTTTCGCGGAAAATGGCTAACTTTGCGCTTATATAGATAAAACGGCAATTATTTGCACATTAATAGGCTTAATCGGTCTGTAAGCCGGATCCTGATTCGGCGACATCATTTATAACCGTATGAAAGTAATAGAGACATCAATCCCCGGAGTGGTGGTGCTTGAGCCGCGGGTCTTCAACGACGCGAGGGGATACTTCTTCGAGAGTTATTCAAAACGGGTATTCGATGCCGAAGTGGCGCCGGTCGACTTCGTGCAGGACAACGAGTCGATGTCGACGCGCGGCGTGATGCGCGGCCTTCACTTCCAGCGGCCGCCCCACACCCAGGCCAAGCTCGTGAGATGCGTGCGCGGCGCCGTGCTCGACGTGGCCGTCGACATCCGCAAGGGGTC
The DNA here is from genome assembly GCA_947626355.1 of uncultured Muribaculaceae bacterium. Lineage (GTDB taxonomy): Bacteria > Bacteroidota > Bacteroidia > Bacteroidales > Muribaculaceae > Lepagella. The sequence continues at coordinate 21,701 of CANQRV010000008.1, read as the reverse complement.
GCCCACCTACGGACAGCACGTGGCCGTGGAGCTGACGGAGCAGAACCATCTCCAGTTCTTCGTGCCGCGTGGCTTCGCCCACGGCTTCGCCGTGCTCTCCGACGTGGCCGTCTTCCAGTATAAATGCGACAACTACTACGCGCCCGAGGCCGACGGCGGCATACAGCTATGCGACGACACCCTCGGTATCGACTGGCGCATCGACAGCGCCGACGCCATACTCAGCGACAAGGACCGCCGCCATCCGCTACTCCGCGACTTCGACTCTCCCTTTGTTTTCTAAACACCCCACGTTACAATGGAAAAAGACAGCAAGATATATGTGGCCGGCCACCGCGGCATGGTGGGCTCCGCCATCGTGCGCGAACTCGAGCGCCAGGGATACACCGACATCATAACCCGCACCCACAAGGAGCTTGACCTCACCGACCAGGTGGCCGTCAACGCCTTCTTCGAGGTCGAGAAGCCGGAATACGTCTTCCTCGCAGCCGCCAGGGTCGGCGGCATAAAGGCGAACTCCGACGCTCCCGCCGATTTCATGTATGAGAACATGATGCTGGAGATGAATGTGATCCATGCCGCGAGGCTCAACGGGTGCAAAAAGCTTCAGTTTCTCGGCTCCTCATGCATCTATCCGCGTCTCGCGCCGCAGCCCATGAAGGAAAGCTGCCTGCTCTCTTCGTCACTCGAGCAGACCAACGAGGCGTACGCCCTCGCTAAGATCTCCGGCCTGAAATACTGCGAGTATCTCAACCGACAGTATGGCACCGACTTCATCTCCGTGATGCCGACCAACCTCTACGGCCCCAACGACAACTACCATCCCACGCGCTCCCACGTGATGCCGGCGCTCATCCGCCGCTTCCACGAGGCGAAAGTGGCAGGCGACCCGGAAGTGGTGTGCTGGGGCGACGGCTCGCCGCTGCGCGAGTTTCTGTATGTCGACGACCTGGCCAACCTCTGCGTCTTCCTGATGAACAACTACAGCGGCAACGAGACCGTCAACGCCGGCACCGGCAAGGAGATCACCATCGCTGAGCTCGCTGCCTTGGTGGCCGAGACCGTGGGCTACACCGGCAGCATCGTCTGGGACGCCACGAAGCCCAACGGCACGCCGCGCAAGCTCCTCGACGTGAGCAAAGCCACGGCTCTCGGCTGGACCTACTCCACCGAGCTGGAGGAGGGGATCCGCCTTGCCTACGAAGACTTCCTGGCGCATGCTGCGCAAGAGTGAAGAGTGAAGAGTGAAGAGTGAAGAGTGAAGAGTCAAGAGTGAAGGCGCAGGCGCGCGGGAGTCGTCAAGTGTGATGAGTCAAGAAATCCAAATATCGTAAATCATGGCACCGGAAAGGATACATATCAACGACGAACAACTGGTGATGATATTCGCATCATCATGCATTGAATGGGCTGCTGAAGCTCTCGATTGTGACTATCTAGAGGTTTTCAGCCGTATGGATAAAGTCGGTCTTATTGATGATTACATCATAAAGTGCTATGATGTATTGCATCTTGAGAGCCGCAAGAATATTACAGATGACATTATTCAGACCCTCTTGCTGTGGGAGAAACGACAAAATAATAAGGAGACGGAATGAGTGCCATTATAGAAGTATACCATGCAGGTGTCGAGCATATTCAGAATCCCGACAGAAAACATGGACGGGCTCAGCTTGACTTCGGTCCTGGTTTTTATTTGACGGATATATACGAGCAGGCTGTAAACTGGTCTATTCGTCGATCTAATAAATACAAGAGGGAACCAGTGGTCAACAAGTATCTTCTTCGACAGGCAGAACTCCTTGCCGATGTAGGAACACGTGCCCGTGTCTTTCCGGAATACAATGATGAATGGTTGGACTTTATAGTCGGTAATCGGCTTGGGCAAGATCTTTGGAAGGAATATGATTATATCGAGGGAGGCGTGGCCGATGATCGTGTCGTGGACACTATCGACCTTTACATGACGGGCTTTATATCTCGCAGCGAGGCTATCCTACGCTTGAAATATTTGAAACCTAATAATCAGATTTGTATTTCAAGTCAGACACTTATAGATAACTACCTGTCGTTTAAAGACAGCATAATAATTGAGAGACTATGACACGAGAGAATTTACACATAGCCCATACAGTCCTACGGTCTGCTCGAATAGGAATGATTGTGTGTGAAATAGCCAAGAGGCTTGGGGTATCTTCATCCGAAGCATTGAGAAGATTCTATAAAAGTGTCACATGCCGGAATTTCCATGACCGTTCTACCGGTATGTATCTTCAGGGTGATCTTTATGTTGTTGATGAATTTTTATCTGAAATCAAATGAGCATACGACCTTGACCAGTTGGATGTAAGAGTTTAAGGACAAGTGCGGAGCCATTGGGAGTGGCGGCGTCCCCGCCGCCTTCGCGAAGCGAGGCCACGTCGGCAACACGGTCAGCAAATGCTATGGCTTCCGGTCAATCGTCCCCGTCCCCTAATCAATCAAGAATCATGATTAGTCAAGATTAGTCATGATTGATCCTGATTAGTCATGAAGCGGCCGTCTCGCTTTCCTTGTCGGAACCCATAGCTTCACGCAGGCCGGACTACACGGCTGGTGATGAATATGATTCAACGGCAGTTGGGGTTGGTGCCTTCAATCGTCAGAAAGGAAGACATGGGAGAATATATCCAGTCGCTGGTCGACAGCCGTGAGTATGACGATTCCGCTATTGCGCAGGATGTTATGCTCCGTCACCATATCGCCAATCTCAACCGCCGAGTTATGCAGTATCAGGGAAATGATAGTGTAAATGACGGTGTAAATAATAAAGATGTCGGTGTAAATGTCGGAGATATGTCTGAGAGGAAAATCACTGGGCGTCAGAAAGAAATCCTCAGACTCATAAGAGAGTCTTCGACAATCACCGCCAAGAGGATGTCGGAGATCCTGTCGGTGACGTCGCGTACTATAGAACGAGACATCGCTTCGCTGAAGGGTATGGGAATTCTGACCCGAAAGGGTGCCGACAATGACGGAGAGTGGATAATCCACCCATGAACTCCCTACGATAAATGCTATGGTCTCGTCGCCTTCGCGAAGCGAGGCTACATTGGCAATGCGGTCGATAAATGCTATGGACACGCAGGCTGGCGGCGAGACGCCGCCTCTCCCAGAGTGCTTCGAGTAAGAGTTGTCAAGGGTCGCGGATTAAGAGAAGGGAGGAAAGAGCGCGGAAGGGAGTGTCTGACTATTAAAATATGTTAAGAACTAAAGGAGTGGTTGCGAAACTAATTTTTTAGTTATACCTTTGCTGCCGTAAGATCTACCAGAAACCATATTCCGCTATGAAGAATCTCAAACGCCTCACTCCCAAGGAGGAGGAGATCATGAGCTGCCTCTGGCAGCACGGCCCCCTCTTCGTGAGGGAGATGCTCGAGCTCCTGCCGGAGCCCAAGCCCCATTTCAACACGGTGTCGACCTACGTGCGCGGCCTGGAGGCAAAGGGGTGGCTCACCCACGAGCAGATCGGCAATTCCTACCGCTACGCCCCAGCCGTCGACGCCAGGGAGTATCGCGACAACTCGCTCCACGGGCTCGTGAGCCGCTTCTTCAACCGCTCCTACGTGAGTTTCGTGTCCTCGCTCGTCAAGGAGGAGAAAATATCCACCGATGAACTCCGCGCTCTCATCGAGCGCATAGAGTCGCAGAAATCCTGACGGTCATGGGCGCTTTAGCAAGCTATGTGGTGCAGTCGGCGTTGGTGATGACGATGCTCTACCTGGCCTACAAATGGCTGATGGCTTCCACTACCTTTCATACCCTCAACCGCTTCGCTCTCCTCGGCATTTACGCCGCCTCGTGGGGTCTGCCGCTGCTGATGCCCCTGTTGTCGTGGCACGCCGCAGCGTCCGCTCCGCTGACGGTGGTCTCCCTCGAACCGCTGCCGGTCGGCATAGCGGTGGCTCCCGAAGAGCCATCGGTCGACTGGTGGCGTGTGGCAGTCGGCATCTGGCTGGCCGGCGTGGCCGTCACGGCGTGCTTCTCGCTGACGGGGATGGTGAGGATGTGGCGCATCCTGCGCTCAGGCGAGCGCACGCGGCATGGAAGATATATTATGGTGGTGACTACGGCCGCTCCCGGACCGTTCAGCTGGGGACGCCATATTGTGGTGCGTCCCGAAGACTGCGACGGCGACATGGAGATGGTGGTGGCCCACGAGGTGACGCACCTCAGGCATCTCCACTGGCTCGACCTCGTCGTTGCACAGCTGACGGTGGTGCTCCAGTGGTTCTCCCCGGCTGCCTGGCTCATGATGAGGGAGCTGAAGACCGTGCATGAGTTTCAGGTAGACCGCGAGGTGGCGGGCGATGACCCCGCGGCATATCAGATGATGTTATTGAAAAAGACTGTCGGCTCGAGTTTCCCGACCTTCGCCGACAGTCTGAATCACAGTCAAATTAAAATACGTATAACTATGATGATGACCAGAAAATCAAGGCCGTCGCGCATGGCGGCGGCGCTGGCGCTCCCTGCAATGGCGGCGCTGGCAGTGATGACGCTCTCGCAGCCGGCGGTTGCCGACGTAGTCGGGCGCATCAGCAGCGTGAAAGCAGCCGACAGGAACGAATCGCGCCTCAAAGTTACAAAATCCTCTCCATCCGGGCAAATGCCGGTCGCAGGGCTCAAGGTAGACGTTGCTGCGGAAGCGCCTGGCGCTTCGGAGAGACCGGCGCGGATGCCGGCCGTGGAGCTGGCCCAGACTCAGGTTGAGAAGACTTCCGGGGCCAAGGAGAAGAAACTCGCTATTTTTGTCGACGGCAAGGAATACAAGGGAGACCTGAATTCGATCGATCCGAACAGCATCGCGTCGATGCAGGTGGTGAAGGACGACCCGGCCTATCCCGATTTCAAGATCATGATCACCACGAAGAATGGCGCCGGCTCCGAGGAAGGGCAGAAAGTGTATGAGGCACGTATCATCGCCGACCAGATCGCGGAATACAAGGGTGGCGTGACGGCTCTTGTGGCGTTTCTGAATGAGAACATCAAGTATCCGGCCGAGGCGAAGGCAGCCGGCGTTTCGGGGCGTGTGATCGTTAGTTTCACGATTGGCGCCGACGGCTCGGTGAGCGACGTGAAGGTGAGGAAGGGCGTCGACGAGGCGCTCGACGCCGAGGCCGTGCGCGTGGTGAAGCTGACGAGCGGCCAGTGGGAGCCGGCGAGCAACGACGGCGTGCCTGTGGCGACTGTCTACACCCTGCCGGTGACGTTCAAAACCAACTAAAACTGGGAGTGGCGGCGTCCCGCCGCCTTCGCGAAGCGAGGCTACATCGGCAATGCGGTCGATAAATGCTATGGACTCGCAGGCTGGCGGCGAGACGCCGCCTCTCCCAGAGTGCTTCGCTTAGAGTCAAGAAGAGCGCCCCGGGAGCTGATGCTTCCGGGGCGCTTTATCGAGGGGCGGTAGCCTATCGGCTACCGGGAATTTTTAGCCTGTCGATTACCCGTCAGAGGGAGGCGGTGGCGGCGCGCTCCACGGTGAGACCTTTCTCGTAACGCTTGATATACTCGTTGAAGCCTTCAACGTCGGCAGGGTCGGGAGCGATCTCCGAGCCGGTCTCGCCAAGGAAGACATATTCGTCGAGCCATCCGGCCAGCGAGAGTCCCTTGGGATTCGACACGCAGTAGGCGGCAAGCAGGGCGATGCCCCAGGCGCCACCTTCGCCTGCCGTCTCCATTACGGAGATGGGGGAGTTGAGCGCGGCAGCCAGGATGCGCTGGCCTACGACGGGGGTCTTGAAGAGGCCGCCGTGGCCAGTGATGCGGTCGACCTCCACCTTCTCGTCGTTGAAGAGGATGTCGTTGCCGATCTTGAGCACAGCAACCGAGGCGTAGAGGTTGGCGCGCATGAAATTGGCGAGCGAGAACTTATCAGTGGCGGAGCGCACGAATAGTGGGCGCCCCTCGGCGAGGCCCGTGACAGGCTCGCCGGAGAAGTAGTTGTAGCTCAGCAGGCCGCCGCAGTCGGCAGCCCCCTCGAGGGCCGCGTTGTAGAGGCGGGAGTAGAGCTCCGTGTAGTCGACCTTCCGGCCGCAGAGGGTCTGGAACTCGGCGAAGAGATTGACCCAGGCGTTGAGGTCGGAGGTGCAGTTGTTGCAGTGCACCATCGCCACGGGGCTTCCGGAAGGGGTCGTCACCATGTCGATCACGTCGTAGGGCTTCGAGAGCTCTTTCTCAAGCACGATCATCGAGAACGATGACGTGCCGGCGGAGACGTTGCCAGTGCGGGGAAGCACGGCGTTGGTGGCCGTCATGCCGGTGCCGGCGTCGCCCTCGGGCGGGCAGAACACGGCTCCGGGCTTCAGGTGGCCGGAGACGTCGAGGCGCGCGGCGCCCTCGGCAGTGAGCGTGCCGGCCTTCTCGCCGGCCATGAGGATGCGCGGCAGGATATCGGCGAGCTTCCAGGAATAATGCCTGTCGGCCACGAGGGCATCGAACTTGCCGACCATCTCCTGGGAGTAGCATCCCTTGGAGGAGTCGATGGGGAGCATGCCGGAGGCATCGCCCACACCGAGCACCTTCTCTCCGGTGAGCTGCCAGTGGATGTATCCGGCGAGCGTCGTGAGATAAGTGATATCGGCCACATGTGGCTCATTGTCGAGAATGGCCTGATAGAGGTGGGAGATGCTCCAGCGCAGGGGAATGTTGAAGACGAAGAGCTTCGAGAGCTCCTCGGCGGCGCGTGACGTGTTGGTGTTGCGCCAGGTGCGGAAGGGCACGAGGATGGAGCCGTCGGCGCCGAAAGGCATGTAGCCGTGCATCATGGCGCTGATGCCGATGGCCGCCAGGCTCTCGATCTCCACGTCGTAGCGGGAGCGCACGTCGTCGCGCAGGCGGGCGTAGCAGTCCTGGAGGCCATACCAGATGGCCTCGGTGCTGTAGGTCCAGAGCCCGTCGACGAGCTGGTTTTCCCACTGGTGGGAGCCCTGGGCGATGGGGCGGTTGTCGGGGCCGTTGAGCACGGCCTTGATGCGCGTCGAGCCGAACTCGATGCCGAGCACCGCCTGCCCGGAGGCAATGATCTTCTTAGGGTCCTGCTCCATGGGGATCACTGATTGAGGAGGTAATAGACCTCGTTGTAGCGGAGCTCGCGCCTGAAGGCGGCGATGGTGGTGTCGGCGTCGATGCGCACCATCTCGATGCCTGCCATCTCGGCGTAGTCTTCCCAGTATTCGGCCGTGAGGGCGTAGGAGAAGCAGGAGTGGTGGGTGCCACCGGCGAGGATCCAGGCAGCGGCGCCGGTCTCGAAGTCGGGCTTCGGGATCCAGAGTGCGGAGGCCACGGGAAGCTTAGGCAGCGGCTTCGACTTGATGCACTCCACGTCGTTGACGATCAGACGGAAACGGTTGCCCATGTCGATGACGGTGGCCGTGATGCCGTCGCCGGGACGCGACGTGAAGACTAGGCGAGCGGTCTGGGCCTTGCGGATGCCGATGCCGAGGAAGTGGACCTCGAGGCGGGGCTTCTGCTCGGCGATGAGCGGGCAGACCTCGAGCATGTGGGCCTGGAGGATGGAGCTGCGGTTGCCGTCGAAATTGAGCGTGTAGTCCTCAAGGAAGGAGCATCCGCCCTCGAGACCGCGTGTCATATACCATACGGTGCGGTAGAGGGCCGCCGACTTCCAGTCGCCCTCGGCGCCGAAGCCGATGCCCTCTGCCATGAGGCGCTGCGAGGCGAGGCCGGGAATCTGGTCGAAGCCTACGAACTTCGGGTCGTTGATGTCGTCGGTGCCGAGGTCGTCGAAATTGGTGGTGAAGGCCTTGGCGCCCTTGTCGGCGAGGCAGTCGCGGATTGCGAGCTCGGCGCGTGCGGCATTGCGCACGGCGGTGTTCTTCTCGGTTCCGGGCTGTGCAATCTCCGGCTCATAGTCGTAGAGCGAGAGATACTCGGCGAAGAGCTCGTCGACGCGCTTCTCGTCCACCTTCTTCCAGTATTCCATGAGCTCGCTGACGGGGCAGTAGTCCACGTGGTATCCGAGCTGCATCTCTGCGGCCACCTTGTCGCCGTCGGTCACGGCCACATTGTTCATCTGGTCGCCGAAGCGGATCACGCGCATGTCCTGGGCGTCGGCCCATGCGGCTGCCACACGCTGCCACACGGCGATGCGGCGGCGTGTCTCGGGGTTGGTCCAGTGGCCGACAACCACCTTGCGGCGCACGTGCATGCGGGCGCAGATGTGGCCGAACTCGCGGTCGCCGTGAGCCGACTGGTTGAGGTTCATGAAGTCCATGTCCATGGTGTCCCATGGAATCTCGGCGTTATACTGTGTGTGGAGGTGGAGCAGGGGCTTGCGGAGCTGCTGGAGGCCGTGGATCCACATCTTGGCGGGGGAGAAGGTGTGCATCCATGTGATGACGCCCACACAGCTGTCGCTGACGGTGGCGGCGCGCATGAGCTCCTCCACCTCTTTCGAGGAGTTGGCCGTGCCTTTATACACTATCTTGACAGGAAGCTCGCCGGAGGCGTTGAGGCCGTCGACCATCTCCTTGGAGTGGGCGTCTACGGCCACCACGGCGTCGCCGCCGTAGAGGAGCTGAGCGCCGGTGATCCACCATACTTCCAGATTTTCGTATGCATTCATGATTTCGGGAGTTTGAGTTGTGAGTATATAGAGTTGATATTATTTCTTTTTCTGGCCGTAGTAGGCATTGGGGCCGTGCTTGCGGCTGAAGTGCTTCTCGATGAGGAGGGGGTTCATCGTGAGGCGGGGATTGATGGTGAAGGCGATGCTGGCCATCTTTGCCACCTGCTCGAGCACCACGGCGTTGTGGACGGCCTCATGGGCGTCCTTGCCCCACGTGAACGGGCCGTGGTTCTTCACGAGCACGCCGGGGGTATGTACAGGGTTTAGTCCCTGAAAGCGCCTCACGATGACATTTCCGGTCTCCAGCTCGTAGTCGCCCTCGACCTCCTCGCGCGTCATGTCGGGAGTGCAGGGCACCGCGTTGTGGAAATAGTCGGCGTGGGTGGTGCCGATGTTGGGTAGGTCGATGCCGGCCTGTGCCCAGGCCGTGGCGTAGGTGCTGTGGGTGTGCACCACTCCGCCGATCTCCGGAAACGCCCTGTAGAGCGCCAGATGGGTCGGGGTGTCGGACGACGGGCGGAGGTCGCCGTCGACCACATTGCCGTCGAGGTCTACCACCACCATGTCGGCGGCGGTCATCGTTTCGTAGCTCACGCCGCTGGGCTTGATCACGATAAGGCCGCTCTCGCGGTCGATGCCGGAGACATTGCCCCAGGTGAAGATCACCAGCCCGTGCTTCACGAGGTCGAGGTTGGCGCGATACACTTCGTCTTTAAGTTTCTCAAGCATATCTTACTTAAAGTTTTAGTTTTGAATTCATTTCATAAAGCGCGCGGTTGAATCTGAAGAGGGCGGCGCCGCGCCGCGAGCCCTCCTTGTCTACCCCGCCGGTGCGCTCCACGCAAACGTTCTCGAGGATGCGCCGGCGGAAATTGCGCTTGTCGAGCGTCTCGCCGAGGATGGCCTCGTGGAGGGTCTGGAGCTGGGCGAGCGTGAAGCTCTCCGGCAGCAGGCTGAAGCCCACGGGCTCGGTGGAGATCTTGCGCCTCAGCATCCTGAGGGCGCTCTCGATCATCAGCTTATGGTCGAAATAGAGCTGCGGCAGTGCATCGATGTCGGTCCAGACGGCCTGATGGGCCGCCAGACGGTGCTCTATCTCCGCCTCGGGCTTGATGAGGGCGTAGTAGGCTATCGAGACCACGCGCTCCTCCGGGTCGCGGTCGAGCTCTCCGAAGGCGCCCACCTGCTCCATATAGACCTCGTCGAGGCCTGTGAGCTCGCGAAGCACACGCTCCGCGGCCTGGGAGATTGTCTCCTCGCGCCCCACGAAGCCGCCCATCAGCGAAGGCACGCCTTTGGCGGGCTCGAAGCTCCGCGGCGCCAGCAGCACCTTCAGCCTCCCTTCATGGAGACTGAAGATGATGCAGTCGACGCCTACCGGAAACCGGCAGTGGCGGGCGTAGCGGCTCTCTCCCATCCGATTACCAGAAATAGATGTAGAAGGCTACTGTGATGCCGAGGATCACGATGGAGTGGAAGATATCCCAGCCGTTCCAGCTGGCGCGGGTCGCGGCTCGCTGCTCGGGAGTGGAGGTGCCGAACACGAGGCCCTGGATCTTGCCGGGCTCCGGTGCGGCCGTGAAGAGCGACACCACAAACACCACGGCGACGCAGAAGAGAAGCATCCATCCGCAGAAGAAGAGCCAGTTGCAGTCGTAGAAGAGATACTGGAACCATGAGTGCTCGACGCCCATCGGCGTGGGCTGGAAGTCATACCATATCTTGGCCGACAGACGGGTGAGGCCGATCACGAGGCCCGAGATGAGGCCCCACATACCGCCCTGGGCCGAGGTGCGCTTCCAGGCGATACCCATGAGGAAGGCGGCCGCGATGCCCGGAGCGAGCACCGACTGCACCTCCTGGAGGTAGTTGTAGAGCACGTCGCCCATCGAGCGCATCACGGGAATCCATACGATGCCTAGGAAGACGATCACCACAGTGGCCACCTGGCCGATGCGCACGAGCTTCTTAGGCTCCGTATTGGGATGGAAGCGCTGGTAGAAGTCGATGGTGAAGAGGGCCGACGAGGAGTTGAAGAGCGAGGCCAGGGAGCTCATGAGGGCGGCGAGAATGCCGCAGACGATGAGGCCCTTGATGCCGGCAGGCAGCAGCTTGGCCACGAGCGTGGGGAAGGCGGCGTCGGAGTTGGGGAGACCGTTGGCGTTGAGGGGCAGGAAGTCGCCGAGGTTCTGATGGAGCGCGAAGGCTATCATGCCCGGGATGAGGAAGAGGAACACCGGCAGCAGCTTGAGGTAGGCGCCGAAGATGGTGCCCCGTCGGCTCTCCTTCTCGTTCTTGCCGGAGAGCACGCGCTGCACGATGAACTGGTCGGTACACCAGTACCAGAAGCCGATGACTGCTGAGCCGATGAGGGCGCCGAGCCAGGGATAGTTGGGGTCGCGGTTGTCGCGGATGAGGTTGGTCATCGTGTCGCCGTATTCATTGACTTCCACGGCCGAGCAGACACGCATCATCTCGTCCCAGCCGCCGAGCTCCTTGAGGCCGAGCACGAGGATGATCAGCGAGCCGAGCAGCAGGATCGGGGTCTGGAGCACGGAGGTGTAGAGCACTGACTTCATACCGCCGAGGATGGTGTAGATGGCGGTGATGAGCACGAGGCCGATGGCGGCGATCCAGAAGAAGTCGATGCCCCACAGCCTGTCGATGCCGAATACCTGCTGGAAGACGAGGCCGCCGGCGTAGACGGTCACGGCCACCTTGGTGAGCACGTAGCTGATGAGCGAGATGATGGAGAGGATGGAGCGGGAGGCGCCGTTGTAGCGGCGCTCGAGGAACTCAGGCATGGTGTAGACCATGGAGCGGGTGTAGAAGGGGACGAACACCCATCCGAGGAGCAGGATCATCCATCCCTGGATCTCCCAGTGGGCCATAGCCATGCCGCTGGAGGCGCCGGCGCCGGCGAGGCCGATGAGGTGTTCGGAGCCGATGTTCGACGCGAAGATCGAGGCTCCGATGGCGAGCCAGGTGGCGTCCTTGCCTCCGAGGAAGTAGTCGGAGGCCGTGTTCTGTTTCTGGCGCGACACCCATATGATGATGCCCACGAGCGCCGCGAAGAATAGGATTATTACAATCCAGTCAAGTAGTGCCATGATGTTGGTTGAGAATGTTTATAGATTGGAAAAGACGGTTGGTCATGTCGCGGTCGCGTGTCACTTATCTGTGGAGAAGCGGTAGATGCAGCGGCTGGTATATGTCTCGCCCGGGTTGAGCCATGCGGAAGGCCATTCGGGCTTGTTCGGGGAGTCGGGATAGTGCTGGGTCTCGAGGCATACTCCGGTGTTGCGGGCATACTTGATGCCCTTCTTGCCGATCGTCGAGCCGTCGAGGAAATTGCCGGCGTAGAACTGGATTCCGGGCTCCGTGGTGTAGACGCTGAGGGTGATGCCGGAAGCGGGGGATGTGAGTCGGGCCGCCTCCTTGGTGATGTCGCCCTTGGTGTTGAGCACCCAGTTGTGGTCGTATCCCTTGCCGAAAATGATCTGCTGGTAGTCGATGGAGTCGTTGTATCCGGTGGCGATGGGGAGGGGTGAGGTGAAGTCCATCGGAGTGCCCTTTACGGCGAGGATCTCGCCGGTGGTCATGAACGTGGAGTCGACCGGCGTGAAGCTGTCGGCATTGATGTAGATGATGTTGTCGAGGATTGTCTGATTGGGATCGCCGCTGAGGTTGAAATAGGAGTGGTTGGTCATGTTGACCGGCGTCTTCTTGTCGGAAGTGGCCGAATAGGAGATGTCGATGGCGTTGTCGGCTGTAAGACGGTAGGTCACCTCGGCGTTGACGGTTCCGGGGAAATTGTTGTCGCCGTCGGGAGAAGTGATGGCGAGCACGAGCGTGGAGTCGTTGCTCTGCTTCACGTCGTAGACCTTATACTGCCAGCCCGTCGGGCCGCCGTGTAGGGTGTGGCCGAAATTATTGACAGGGAGCTGGATGGTGTCGCCGTCTACGACTATGCGGCCGTTGGCGATGCGGTTGGCGTAGCGGCCGATGGCTGCTCCGAAGTCGCTCTGGTTGTTCTCGGGGAGATAGGCGCCGATGCTGTCGAAGCCGAGCACCACGTCGCGGAGCTCGCCGTTGCGGTCGGGCACCATCACCGAGACGATGCGGCCGCCGTAGTTGGTGATGCATACCTCCATGCCGGTGGCGTTCTTAAGCGTGTAGAGGCCCACTTGCTTGCCGTCAATCTGCGCGGCGAACTTCTCCGGGTCGAGGCCGGAGGCTGTGGTCTTGGTCTCCTTCTTTGTCGAGCATCCGGCCGTGATGAGTAGTGAGAGGCCGAGTGCGGTAAGGGTTTTCATGTATGCCATTGTTGTAGAAATTAGACGTCAAGGTTGAATAAAGCGGAATTGAGTGTAAAAACTACACTTATCACGGTGCAAAGTAAAGTCATTATTTTTAGATATGCAAATAAAAGGGATATGTTTTACAACATATCCCTTCGGCATATCCTGCCGGAGGCAGGATATCAACATTAAATTAACCTTTAAAAATCTTTATTCCGTTTCGCTCGCCGTCATGTTTCCGCTGTGTCGCAGCGAGTCGATATATCTGTGGAGCTCCCGGTAGAAGGTATGGGCGCCGAGCGTCGTGGCGTCGCCGATGATGATGAGCTTCATGCGGGCCCGCGTGATGGCTACGTTCATACGTCTTAGGTCGCCGAGGAAGCCGATCCTCGACTGCTCGTTGCTCCTCACCATCGAGATCATCACCACGTCGCGCTCCTGGCCTTGGAAGCCGTCGACGGTGTTGATGGTGACCAGATGGCGCAGAGGCCGGAAGAAGGGGGTGCGCGAGAAGAGGCGCCGCAGCAGGCGTACCTGCGCCCGGTAGGGGGAGATAAGGCCGACGTCGATGCGCTCTTCGAGAAAGCGCTCCATGCCGATGCGCTCCACATACCTCTGGAGCGTCAGCAGCGCGAAGAGCGCCTCGTCGGGATTCTCGCGCCCGAAGGACCCGTCGGTCACGGTCTCGCGGAATGAACGCGCTTCCTCGACGGCTTCCTCCGGCGGCTGCGCCGTCAGGCTGTGACCGGCGGTCGCCTCGGAGGTGTCGATCCATTCTATCGCCGTGTCGAGGTCGAGGATGCCGCGGTGGGCCACCTCCGGCGAGGCTTTCATGGCGCCGCCGTAGAACCACCGGCTGGGGAAGCTCATGATGTCATGGTGCATGCGGTATTGGGTCGTGAGCAGGCTCACGGCCTCGGGGTGGAGCTCCACGATGCGCTCCATGAGGGAGACAGCGAGCCCCTGGCGCTGGGCTTCGAGGCATTTCACCGTGGGCGGCAGCTGGCAGTGGTCGCCGGCGAGGATGATGCGTCCGGCCCTCCGCAGCGGTATCAGTGTGGCGGCCTGCATCGCCTGCGCCGCCTCGTCGATGAAGAGGGTGGAGAACTTCATGCCGTCGAGCAGGCGGGACGCGCTGCCGGCCAGCGTGCAGGCAATGACGTGGGCGCTGCCGAGTATGTCGTTGTTGATGCGTATCTCGAGCTCCGTGGCGCGGCTTTTGAGTCGCTCCATCTTCTGATGCCACCCGGCGTCGGAGCGGCGGTGGACGCGGAGCTCGCGCATAGCGCGGCGCAGGCTCCAGAGGTCGGGATAGGCGGGATGGTCGGCATAGCGGCGCTCGTAGGTGAAGGAGAGCATCTTGTCGTTGACGCGGGTGGGATTGCCGAGGCGCACAACGTTGAGGCCGCGGTCTACGAGCTTCTCGGATATCCAGTCGACGGCCATGTTGCTCTGGGCGCAGACGAGCACCTGGCTCTCGCGCCGGAGCGTCTCGTAGATGGCCTCGACGAGGGTCGTGGTCTTGCCGGTACCCGGAGGACCGTGGACCACCGCCACGTCCTTGGCGCGCAGCACCTTGTTGACGGCCTCCTGCTGGGAGGCGTTGAGGTAGGGGAATCCCATCGGCGCCATGGTGAGCTCGGAGCCCCTGCGGCGGGAGTAGAGGAGGTCGCGGAGCTCTCCGAGGCGCCCTTTGGCGGCCGCCACGCGGTCGATGGCTTCAAACATCGCGTGGTAGGTGGTCTCGTCGAAAGAAAGGGCGACGCCTAAGCTGGCGGCGCTCTCGAGGCGCGATGGGTCGGCGTCGTCGGGGAGGGCTACGGCCATGAGGTCGCCGTCGACGAAGCTGACGGTGCCGCTCATGAGGAGCGCGGGCTTGCCGGAGAGGGGCGTCTCGGTGAAGAACGCCACGGGGCGCCCCGGCTCGAACTCATGGTCGGGGTCGGACTCGGAGGAGATGCGCGTCACCTCCACCACCCGCCGGTTGAGCGAGTTGTAGTATGTCTTGCCGAGGCGCAGCGGATGCCATGCGAGGCCGCGGTGGAGCAGCCGCTCCACGCCGGTGGCCCGGGTATAGTCTTGAAATGCCTTTTTCTCCTCCTCGTATTCGAGTAGGAGCAGACGCCGCTGCTCCATGAGGGCCGTCTCCACAGAATTCATGCCGCAAAATTACAAAAAAATCCGGATAAGTCAGTTGTCGGGCCAGAGGCCGCGATGGGAGATGATGGCCATGTAGTCGTCGTAGGGAATAGTGCGGCCCCCCATGCTGCGCAGATGAGGCGTCTCGAACTGGCAGTCGATCAGCAGGCCGCCATACGACTCGAACATACGGGTGAAGGATATGAGGGCCAGCTTGCTGGCATTAGGCTCCAGAGAGAACATGCTCTCGCCGAAGAACGCGTTGCCGAGCCATATCCCGTAGAGGCCGCCCACGAGGCGCCCCTCGCGCCACACCTCCTCGCTCACCGCGTGGCCCATGCGGTGGAGCCGCCTGTAGGCCTCCGTCATCTCCGGGCCCAGCCATGCCCCCTCCTCGTCGGCGCGCAGACTGCCGCACGCCTCGATCACCCCGTCGAAGTCCTTGTTGAACGTCACCTCGAAGATCCTTTTTCTGGCCAGCGACCGCATCGAGTGAGAGATGTGGATTTCGCGCGGGAAGATCACGAAGCGCTCCATAGGGCAATACCACTCCGGCTCATCGCAGTCGCGGAAGGAATACCAGGGGAAGATGCCGTTGCTGTAGGCTAAGAGCAGCCGCTCGGGACTGAGGTCGCCGCCGACGGCGAGCAGTCCGTCGGGGTCGCCGAGGTGCGGGTCGGGGAAGATGATCCGCTCGTCGAGCTGGAAGATCATCGCAGCCTCAGCCCTCCCCCGGCCAGGTCGATCTCGGCGTCGCCGCCCTCCTTGAGGCGCCCGAAGAGGATCTCGCGCATGAGCAGCGGCTTGAGGCGTGAGTTGATCACGCGCTTCAGCTCGCGGGCGCCGTATTCGGCCGAGAACCCCTCGTCGAGCAGCCGGCCGCGGGCTGCGTCCGTGAGGGCGAGGCTCACCTTCCGCGCCCGGAGACGCTCCGAGAGACGGGCCAGCTCCCTGTCGAGGATCCGCGAGGCCATGTCGCGCGTCATGTCGTTGAAGACCACCGTCGCCGTGAGGCGGTTGATGAACTCCGGGGAGAACGTCTTCTTCACCTGGCGCATCATCGCTTCGCCGGAGGTGGTGGTGTTGCCGAAGCCCACCTTCGCCTGCGAGGCGTAGCGGGCGCCGGCATTGGAGGTCATGATGAGCACCACATTGCGGAAGTCGGCGCGCGTCCCCTTGTTGTCGGTGAGAGTGGCGTAGTCCATCACCTGCAGCAGGATGTTGTAGATGTCGGGATGGGCCTTCTCTATCTCGTCGAGCAGCAGCACACACTCCGGCTGCTTGCGGATGGCGTCGGTGAGCAGTCCGCCGTCCTCGTATCCCACATATCCCGCCGGGGAGCCGATTAGCTTGGCTACCGCATGGCGCTCCGTGAACTCGCTCATGTCAAACCTCACGAGAGGCACGGCGAGCTCGCGGGCGAGCACCCGTGCTATCTCCGTCTTGCCCACGCCCGTAGGCCCCACGAAGAGCATCGAGGCGAGGGGCTGCGACTCCTCGCCGAGGCCGGCCTTCGCCATCTGCACCGCCGTCGTCACCTGCTCCACGGCCTTGTCCTGACCGAATATGCCCGCGGCAACGCGCTCGCGCAGGGTGTCGAGCCGCTCCGTGTCGTCGTCTTTCACTGCCAGCGAGTCCACCTTGCAGACCTTTGCGAGCACCTCGGCCACCAGCGGGGCGTCGACCGTCAGCGAGCCGTCGTCGCCGGGGTGCATGCGTCGGTAGGCACCGGCCTCGTCGAGCAGGTCGATGGCCTTGTCGGGGAGGAAGCGGTCGCTGATGTGTCGCGCGCTGCCCCTCGCGGCATAGTCGATGGCCCTCTCCGTGTAGCTCACTCCGTGAAACGCCTCGTAGCCCGGCTTGAGCTGGCGGAGGATATCTATGGCCTCGTCGACGGTCGGCTCCTTCACCTCCACCTGTGTGAAGCGGCGCACGAGCCCCTTGCTCCTGGCAAAGTGGCGCTTGTATTCATCGAAAGTGGTGGAGCCGATGAAGCGTATCCTGCCGCCCTCGAGGTATGGCTTGAGCATATTGGAGGCGTCGAGCGAGCCCTCGCCCGTGGCTCCGGCCCCCACGAGGTTGTGGATCTCGTCTATGTAGACAATCGGCTTCTCGCGGGAAGCCACGCCGTCCATCACCGTCTTGAGGCGCTTCTCGAAATCGCCGCGAAACTGGGTGCCGGCGATCAGCGTGCCGAGGTCGAGGCTGTAGATCTCGGCGCCGAGAAGCGGCTCCGCCACCTCGGCGTCGTTGATCTTCTTAGCCAGGCCGTAGACGAGGGCCGTCTTGCCAACGCCCGGCTCCCCGATGTGGAGCACATTGTTCTTGTCCTTGCGGCAGAGCACCCTCATCGTGGCCTCGAGTTCCGGCTCGCGGCCGATCAGGGGGTTGTGGCTGTCTACTTGCGAGTTGACGAGCGTCACGAGCGACTCCCATGCATCGTCGGCGCCTTCCTCCGCATCGGCAGGGAGGAAATCGTCGCCCATGCCGAAGTCATCGTCATATCCGATGTCGCCGCCGGTGTCGATGTCGCCGGATGGATATGACGTCACCAAGCGGCTCATGAAGAATCCCTTGTCGCCGCTGATGGCCGAGAGCAGCGCGTGCGCCGCCACCGACTCCGGAAGCTCCATGATATTCCTCACCACATGGGGCACGCCCATCACGGTGCGGCCACCTGCGGCGGCTGTCTCGGCGGCGCCCTGAAGCATGGTGCTCAGCTGCATCGACAGCTCCGGCGTCTCCTCCCCGTCAGGCAGAGTGTCGAGGGTGTCGATATATGTCTCGAGGGGCGATGCGATGGAGCGGCTGTCGACGAGGCATGCGTCGAGGGCGTTGAGAAACGGACGCTGCCTCAGCAATGCGAGCAGGAGGTGCTCCGGAGTCACGAACTCGCTTCTGCGTGTCGCGGCAATCCCGAACATGTCGTGGAATGCCTGTTTCAGCTCCGGAGAGTAGTGGATTATCGGTTCCATTCGTGTGATGTCATAGTGTGTGTTATTCCCCTTCGACGGTGAGGCGTAGGGGGAAGCCTTCGTTGCGTGCGAGGCGCGTGGCCTTGTTGGCCTTCGACATGGCCACGTCGTAGGTGTAGGTGCCGGCCGGGGCCTTGCCGGAGTGGTGGATGTGGAGCATGAGCGCCTCCGCCTCCTCGGAGCTCTTGCTGAAGATGCCGGTGAGGATCCTCACCACAAACTCCATGGTGGTGAAGTCGTCGTTGTGGAGGTAGACCGTGAATCGGCGGGGCTCGCGGATGGAGATTTGCTGATGCTCCCTGGTGTTGGATTGCTGCTGTGCCATGCTGCAAAATTACTCAAAATCCTCCGATCCGTCAACCCTTCGTTCTTCCGCTCCATATACTTTCTGTTGAAAAGACGAATTAAGGATATTTAACGTTTCAGGCCGCTTCCCTTTGGCTATGCCGCAAGGGAGGCGGCTTTTTAATGCCTGGCGGGGTGTGGTTATTGTATATCATACGTGAAGCAGTCGCCATCAGATTTGCATATCCTTTTCATCCGTTATAAATTTGCCGTATCAAACCTCATAAATGAAAGACTGAATAAATGTTGCTGTTAGGATTCGACATAGGAAGCTCGTCGGTGAAGGCCGCGCTCGTCGACGCCGACACCGGCCGATGCGTGGCTTCCGACTTCTACCCGCGCCACGAGGCGCCCATCAAGGCGCTGAAGGCCGGCTGGGCCGAGCAGGCTCCCGACTCATGGTGGCAGTATCTCAAGGAGGCCACGCGCTCCGTTATGGCCCGCTCGGGCGCTGACCCTGCCGACATCAGGGCTATCGGCATAAGCTATCAGATGCACGGCCTCGTGGCCGTCGACAAGGAGCTCAATGTGCTTCGCGACGCCATCATCTGGTGCGACTCGCGCGGCGTGCCCTACGGCCGCGAGGCTTTCCGCTATCTCGGCGCCGGCAACGTGCTGCCGCGACTGCTCAACTCCCCCGGCAACTTCACCGCCTCGAAGCTCGCCTGGGTCATGGACCACGAGCGGGAGATTTTCGACAGGATATATAAGGTGATGCTCCCCGGCGACTATATCGCCATGCGGCTCACAGGCGAGATCTCGACCAATCCGGAAGGTCTGTCGGAATATATGCTCTGGGACTTCAGGCACAACCGTCCTGCCCGTTTCCTCATGGCTTATTTCGGCTTCGACGAGGCGATCTTTCCGGCCGTGCAGCCCACGTTCTCCAGCCAGGGCACGGTGACGCCGCAGGCGGCCGCCGAGCTGGGGCTCGCGCCGGGCATCCCCGTGACCTACCGCGCAGGCGACCAGCCCAACAACGCCCTCTCGCTCAACGTGCTTGAGCCGGGACAGGTGGCCTCGACAGCCGGCACCTCGGGAGTGGTCTACGGCATCATCGACTCTCCCGTCTACGACCCGCTGTCGCGAGTCAACAACTTCGCGCACGTCAACCACAGCGCCGACCGGCCGCGCATCGGCGTGATGACCTGCATCAGCGGCACCGGAATACTCAACAGCTGGATGAAGCGCAACGTCTGCGGCCCGGATGTCTCATATCCGGAGATCAACGCCCTCGCCGCCTCGGTGGAGCCGGGAAGCGCCGGCATCTGCATCCTCCCCTTCGGCAACGGCGCCGAGCGCGTGCTGGAGAACGCCGACCCCGGATGCTCCTTCCACGGCATCAATTTCAATATCCACGACCGGCGCCACCTGCTGCGCGCCGCCCAGGAGGGAATCGTCTTCTCCTTCTGCTACGGCATGGAGGTGATGGGGGAGATGGGGATGAAGATCGAGAGGATACACGCGGGGGAGGCCAACATGTTCCTGAGCCCCGTCTTCCGCGAGACGCTGGCAGCGGTGTCGGGTGCGTCGATCGACCTCTACGACACCGACGGCGCCGTGGGTGCGGCACGCGGGGCGGGTATAGGCGCAGGAATCTACGCCACGCCGGCCGAGGCCTTCGCGTCGCTTGATCGCAGGCTCACAACCGCGCCTCCCGCCGACCGGACCCCATATCTGGAGGCCTATTCCCATTGGAAAGA
Source organism: uncultured Muribaculaceae bacterium (assembly GCA_947626355.1). GTDB lineage: Bacteria > Bacteroidota > Bacteroidia > Bacteroidales > Muribaculaceae > Lepagella. Next base: position 1,612 of record CANQRV010000008.1, on the reverse strand, counting down.
TATACTGAAAAAACAAATCGATAACAAATAGAATATATGGAGACAAAGGAATATTTCCCCAATATCGGGAAAATCAAGTTCGAGGGCACCGGAAGCTATAATCCGCTGGCCTACCGTTATTACGAAGCCGACCGCGTGGTGCTCGGCAAGCCCATGAAGGAGTGGCTGAAGTTCGCAATGGCCTGGTGGCATACGCTTACGGCCGAGGGTGGCGACCAGTTTGGCGGCCCGACGAAGAAGTTCCCGTGGAATGAGGCCTCCGATCCCGTGCAGGCAGCCAAAGACAGGGCCGACGCCGGCTTCGAGATCATGACGAAGCTGGGCATCGGGTATTTCTGCTTCCACGACGTCGACCTCGTGGCCGAGGGCGACACTATCGAGGAATACGAGCGCCGCATGAAGGAGATCACGGCTTATATCAAGCAGAAGATGGCGGCTACCGGCATCAGGAACCTCTGGGGCACCGCCAATGTCTTCAGCCACGCGCGCTACATGAACGGCGCCGCCACCAATCCTGACTTCAATGTCGTGGCCCGCGCCGCCGTGCAGATCAAGAACGCCATCGACGCCACTATCGAGCTGGGTGGCGCCAACTACGTGTTCTGGGGTGGACGCGAGGGATACATGAGCCTGCTCAACACCGACCAGAAGCGCGAGAAGGAGCATCTCGCCATGATGCTCACCATGGCCCGCGACTATGCCCGCGCAAAGGGATTCACCGGTACCTTCCTCATCGAGCCGAAGCCCATGGAGCCCACGAAACATCAGTATGACGTCGACACCGAGACGGTGATCGGCTTCCTACGCGCCCACGGCCTCGACAAGGACTTCAAGGTCAATATCGAGGTGAACCACGCTACGCTTGCCGGCCACACCTTCGAGCATGAGCTGGCCGTGGCCGTCGACAACGGCATGCTCGGAAGCATCGACGCTAACCGCGGCGACTACCAGAACGGCTGGGACACCGACCAGTTCCCTATCGACAACTACGAGCTCACCCAGGCCATGCTCCAGATAGTACGCAACGGCGGCTTCGGCAACGGCGGCATCAATTTCGACGCCAAGACGCGCCGCAACTCCACCGACCTCGAGGATATATTCATCGCCCACATCTCCGGTATGGACGCCATGGCGCGCGCCCTGCTCTGCGCCGCCGACATCATAGAGAAGTCGCCCTACCGCAGGATGCTCGCCGAGCGCTACGCCTCTTTCGACTCCGGCGAAGGAAAGGCCTTCGAGAACGGCGCCCTCTCGCTCACCGACCTCACGGCATACGCCGCAGCCCACGGGGAGCCCGCCACCACCTCCGGGAAGCAGGAGCTCTACGAGGCCATCATCAATATGTATTGCTGATACTGGCCAGTAATATTAACCAATTGAAAACCCGGCTTGTAGGGACATGCTTCCGGCATGTTGCCCCGCAAGCCGGATTCTTATTATGCCGGTTGATTGGGTGTGGTTGGCTGAAAATGTGTAATTCTCCGCGATATAAAACGGGAAAAGCGTGGATAAAATTAAAAGCAAGCAGATAAACGGATTAGCAAGATGCTGTTTTTCCGTGGTTTGCCTGCAAATGGGGCGATTTTCTCAAAAAGTACACCTTTTGTACCCC
>CANQRV010000007.1 GCA_947626355.1 uncultured Muribaculaceae bacterium | reverse complement strand
TTTCGCCGCTGTGCAAGTCCTCCATGCGTTTTTTCGCGGAATTTCCGTTTTTATCCCGCCATTTCGTTGATTCTCAATGTAATCAATAAATGTTAAAATATATTGCATTATGTTAAGACGAAAACTTTAAGCCGCCTGCTTTTGTTTTATCCTTTGCTACCGAAGTAGGATTTTTTTGTCGGGGAAGCGAAAAAAATCAAATACGGCGCCCTTTTCGGGGGCGCCGCAACTTATATTTATGGACTCGCAACATTCTACCGATGGTTCAAAAGCTAAAGATTTTCGAGGGGTCAGAACTGAAAATAGATGAAGGGAGCCACTTCCTCCGTCATGAACTCGACGACGAGCTGCACCACTATCACAAATATCAACAGCTTTACAATCCAGGGTGACTTCACAAACAATGCCTGACATCTCTCAGCCCATGCCCTCGGGATGAAATGGAACACTATGAGAGCACCCATCATGATACACCACACGCTTCTCACCTGTGCAAACTGCGGAATCTGATTCCATTGGAAGTCGACAAAGATATTATGGATGATCAATACGGAATCCTCAAACGAGGCTGCACGGAAGAAGACCCACAACAAGGATACATATACAAATGTAATGAGCCAGAAGATGAAGATGGTGAATAAATTGTCGGGAATACGCTTCAAGAGAGGCTTCGACGCCTTATGGACGGCAAGACCGACGCCATGCATGGCACCCCAGAAAATGAACTTCCACGCCGCGCCATGCCATAGGCCTCCGATAAGCATCGTGAGGAAATTGTTGACATAAGTCCTGATAGTGCCTTTACGATTGCCGCCGAGGGGAATATAGACGTAGTCGCGCAACCAAGAAGAGAGCGATATATGCCAGCGCCGCCAGAAGTCCGTGAGGTTGCGGCTCTGATAGGGCGAGTCGAAATTGAGGCCGAGCTTAAAGCCCATGATGAGTGCCAGGCCTATCGCCATGTCGGAATAACCGGAGAAGTCGCAATAGATCTGCATGGTATATCCGAGCACCCCCATAAGAGTCTGCACACCGGTATAGACAGCGGGATCATTGAAAATCAAATCATTGTATTGTGCTATATAGTCGGCGATAACTGCTTTCTTCACAATGCCTATGATGATGAGCCACAGTCCCCCGTAGATATCATTGAGCGAGGCGCGCTCGTTTTTCTCCAGCTGCGGCAGGAAATAATCGGCACGTACGATAGGTCCGGCGACAAGAGCAGGAAAGAACGACAGGAAAAAGAGATAGTGGAGCCAGCTGGATGTAGGAGCTATGCGTCCCTTATAGACATCCACCACATAGCTGATCGACTGGAATGTATAGAAGGAAATGCCCACCGGAAGGATTATGTCGAGGGGCTGGAAATTGCCCTCCACCATCTGGTTCCAGTTCCATAGGAAGAAATTGGCATACTTGAAATAGCCGAGGATGGAAAGGGATATGCATATCGAGAGCCACATCAAGGCAAGACGCGCCCGTCGCTTAGAAGCGCGGGCAATCGCCTTCGACAGAAGCCAGTCGACAAGCGACGTGCCGATAAGCATCAGGAAAAAGAGACCGCTCGACTTATAATAGAAAAAAAGCGAGAAGACGACGACAAAAACCGCCATCTTGGTACGGCTTCTTTTCAGAAGGACATAAATGGGGAGAAAGAAGATAAACAGCAGCCAGAAGAAGCCACTGGAGAAGAGCATCGGCGCCTCGGGGTCGTAGAGGAACATATGCCACAACGAGCCGAGGCCCTGCTGGAGATTATGGAGAAACATATCAGACGACATAGTCGGGTCTTGAATAAAGAAGCGGAAGGGCTCACTTATTGAGCGCCTTCCAGAAAAGGATATTGGTCTTCACCTTGCCGAGCGAATCAGAGGGAACATCGGCGAGGATAGGATGTGCTGATTTAGGGAGCCACCTCATGATACTGTCGACCCATAGGGCCGAGGCGGCACGCGTGGGATGTATATGGTCTTTCTTGCGCTCGAAAGACATGCCTTCCGATCGGAAAAAGGAGCCGCGGCGACATGTGCGCTCCAGCATATCGTTGAGGCCGGTGTCTTCCTTCCAGTTGGGTGGCCCGATCCAGACGTAAGGGATGGTGTCGATGACCTCGAGAATCTTCTTCACATAAGGGAGCCTTACGGATGGATTCTTGAAGAAGATCTCGTTGCTGCCGAGAGAGATGAACACATAATCGGCCTTATATAGGCGCAGGTATTTCTCAAGAGAGTCAGACTCGGCCCAGATCTTGGTGTTGCTGGAGTCCCAGTTGACGGCATGAAACTGATGGCCGTTCTGCCTGGCATACCTCTGCATGCGGATGGCGATATTGAAGGTCATCGAGTCGCCGAAAAGGAAAATCGATTTTGGAGTGGAGTCGGTCTTGGCTTCGGTCACCACTTCCTCCGGAAACTCCCCGAGAAGAAGGGAATCGGCCTCGACACTATCGGCGCACTCCACTTTGAGAAGAGCATCCCGGAAAGGCGCCTTCTTCACATTCCATCCGCCAAGAGAGATGTCGTCGGCAAACGATATCAAGAAGAAAACCACAAGCGAGACAGAGAGGATCATCCATAGTCCGAAATAGCTGGATTTCATTTTACCTGAGAAAATCTTTATTCAAAATTAACCACCGTGATGCCGGCGCCGCCAAACCTGACATCCTCGTCGGAAAATGACTTGACAGCGGGATTGGCGTTGAGCATCTGGCGGATGAGGGTCTTGAGAATGCCATGCCCCGTGCCATGAAGTATCCTGACGCGGGAGGCACCAAACTGTATGGCGTCGTCGATGAAATAAGTAACGGCCTGGAGGGCCTCGTCGGCCCTGAGACCGCGCACGTCGATCTCGTTCTTGAAATTGAGCTGGCGCTGGCGTATCCCGTCGGATGTCTGGCGCGACACCGACGACTGCTGGGCGCCAGCCTGGACAGCAGGCTTCTCGGCCGGCTTCAGTTTCTTGAGGTCGATACGCGTGCGGAGGGCGCCAAAGGCCACCTCCGCCATCTTCCCCTCGATCGAGAGCACCTTGCCCACCACTCCCCCGTCGGACATCCTCACATAGCTGCCGGCTTCAACCGTGGCGACCTTACGCGGCGCAGACTCAGTACGGCCCTGCTGCTGACGGCGGCTCTTATGCGGGAGCTTCCTGATGCCGTCGTCGGCCTTATCGGATGCGCCACCGTCGGCGGCGACCTCGGCCTTCAGCATGTCGATGTCGCGGCGTGCCGCGGCAGCGGCCTCCTTTGAGGCATTAGCCTCGCGGATGTCGCGGATCGCTTTCTCGATGCGTGAATTGACTCCGGAGAGAATCTCGCGGGCCTCCTCGCGGGCGGCATGGATGATCTCATTGCGGCGCTGACGTAGGTCGGCCGACGTGTCTTCATAGGAAGCGAGCAGAGAGTCGAGCTTGCGTTCCTTTTCCTTGATGGAAAGACGCTTGTTGCTCCAGTAACGGCGGTCGCGGGCGATGTCGAGCAGATAGCGGTCGTTGTTGACATAATCCGAGCCCACGATCTCCTGGGCATTGTCGACAATGGATTTCGGCAAACCGATCTTGCGGGCTATCTCAAGAGCGAACGAGCTGCCCGGAGAGCCTACCGACAGCTGGAAAGTGGGCTGGAGGTGCTGCCGGTCGTAGAGCATGGCGGCATTGACCAGACCATCCCGGGTATCCGCGAAGCTCTTGAGATTCTGGTAATGGGTCGTCACTATGCCGAAGCAGCCCGACGAAGCGAGCACCTCGAGAATGGCCTGGGCAATCGCACCACCGATCTGAGGCTCCGTGCCGGAACCCATCTCATCGGCGAGCACGAGCGAGCGGCTGTCGGCGTTCTGGACGAAATACTTCATGTTGACAAGATGCGACGAGTAGGTGCTGAGGTCGTTCTCAATCGACTGCTGGTCGCCTATGTCGATCATGATCTTATTGAAGATGCCCATGTGGGAATTGCTGTAGAGCGTGGGGAGAAGGCCGCACTGCATCATATACTGGACAATGGCCACGGTCTTGAGGGCCACCGACTTTCCACCGGCATTAGGACCTGAGACCACAAGAATGCGGTTGTCGGCATCAAGCCTCAGATTCATCGGCACCACCTCCCTGCCCTGCTCGCGCAGCGAGAGGAGCAGCACAGGATGCACCGCGTGAAACCAATCGAACTCCGGGACATCCTCCAGCACCGGGAGCTGGGCGTCGACCTCCATTGCATAGAGGGCCTTGGCGCGGATGAAATCAAGACGCCCGAGGGCATTGCATCCCTCGATGATGTCGGCCACCGAAGGACGTATATCGTCGGCTATGGATATCAGGATACGCGTCACCTCGCGACGCTCCTCCATCTCGAGCTCGCGAAGATGGTTGGCAGCCTCCACCACTTCCGCGGGCTCTATGTATACAGTGCGTCCGGTGGCGCTCTCATCGTGGACGATGCCGGAGACGGCACGCTTGTTGGCAGCAGAGACAGGAATCACAAGGCGTCCGTCGCGGAGCGCCGGGGTGACATCCTTGTCGACGGCCCCGCTGCGGATAGCGGAATCGAGCACGCGACGCATGGTGCGCTGTATCGAACCCTGTGCGGAGCCTATGGCCCTTCGTATGTCGAAAAGCTCCGGAGAGGCATTGTCCTTAACCTCACCGTAACGCCCGATGCTGCGAGAAATGATCTCGATAAGCTCCGGGAACAGCGGAATGCCGGCAAACTGAGAGGCAAGCCACGGGAAGCGGTATTTGCCCTGGACGTCGCCGGAAGTCTTGTTGAAATAGGCGGAGACCTTAGCGAAATTCTCCATAGTGAGGAGCAGGTCTCTGAGCTCGAGCGCGGAAAGGAAACTGCCCGAAGCCTGGATGCCGAGCAGCGGAGACTCGAGGTTATGGATAGTGTCGAGAGGGAAATCGCGTGAGCCCGACATTATCTTCAATGTCTCGTCGACACACGACAGGGCCAGGGAGATGTCGGGACGCGAAACGAGCATCGACATCCTGTCGACACAGCGACGTCCGGCGTCTGACTCGCATAAAGCAGACAGCCGCGACCTGACACCATCAAACCCGATTTTTAATTCAAAATCTGAAGGATATATCATTAAACAGCAGAAAATAGGACGATGCGCGTCTGCGGTGGCACCTGCCCTCAGACAGGAAGCGCAAGCAAGGGCATATCTTTTTCAAACAATATTTTATGTGCGATGCCGGGATTGAAGAGCCGGCTGAAAACATTTTTCTTCTTATTAGGCACGATGATCATCTGCAGCGCGGAGTCCTTCTCGAAACGTTCGAACTCGGAGCGGAAATCCTTCTCGCTGAAGACGGCGGTATTGAATTTAGCTGTAGGATAATTGGATACGAGATAATCGCATAGTGAAGCGACCTTCTTGCGGATGTCGCTTCCCGCGCGGGGATTGACGGGGATGAGGGTAAGCCGGATGTCGGGATATCCGAACATCCTCATGAGGGAGTCGATTGAAATGATGTCCTGCTGGTCGAGATTGCAGAAATAGGCGAGCCTGACAATCGACTCCACGGAGTCGAAGACGCAATTCTCGGGCACAGTGAACACCGGCACCCGGCATGAGTCAAGCACCTCGGCAGTGACGCTGCCGATCAGCTCCTCCTCCTTCTTCTCGCGGCCACGCGTGGCCATTACTACAAGAGCAGGCGGAGTGGTGCGGCAATAGTCGAGGATAACATCCTCCGGCACACCCTCCCTTACGCATGAAGTGAACTTCACGTCGGGGAGGTCGCCCTTAACGATGGCATCCTCCACTCTGGCCCTGAACTTCCTCATCATCTTTTCAGCCTCCACCCTCATGTCGGCCGAGGCCTCCATGCTCGAGATATTATCGGAGAAGTCGCCCGGGATATCCTCTGAATAAGGGAGGGCACCGGCGAAATAGGGGGTTGCGAAAGCGTGGAGGAGCACCGGGTGAAGGTCGAGACGCCTTGCAAGCTGGAAAGCGAGGCGGCATGCGAGCATGCTGTATTGTGAAAAATCGACGGGAATGAGCAGATTACCGCTCACACCCGTCATTTTCATTACAGTCCTGGAGATGCTTTCGCCATCTCCCGACTCCACCAATTTCAAGGCAAGGGGAAGATCGCTTTTCCTGATTCTCACCCTGACACCGGAATTGACGGATGAAGTGCCGAGGTCTACGTTCTCAAGACGCACAGCGATGGCATGCGCCTCAAGCAAAGTGCGCAAAGCCAGAGCCCGTTCATAGGTATGAATGGCAAGAGTTATGAATCTGTCTTCTCCCATAACGTTGAAATATTGAAATCAGAAGCGCGACGAGCTGTCGTCAGGGTCAGGCTTCTTTCTTGTTTTGCTCCTCAAGAATCTTGACAGCCATATCGTAGATAGTGGTGTCGTCGAGCACAACGAGGCCACCGTCGGGACCGGGCTCGATATGCATGCCGGCATTCTTGCCAAACTGATAGTTGACGCCTCCGAAATAGTTTCTCACTGTCTGTACCGTGCAGTTAAGCTCATCGGCTATACGGTGGGTGGAGCCGTCGGGCAGACTGTCCTTGAGTCTGCGAAGCTCGTTGAATGTGATGGTCTTGCTCATTGTTTGGATGGTATTTATGAGGTTTAACGAATTTTCTGAATGCTAATTTAGGAATAATTTGTCATCCTGCAAAAAAAAACACAAAATTTTTATGAGATCAATGTGCATATTTTTTCCGGGAGCGTCAATGACGCGGCTGCAGGAATGAGCCACGGGGTCACGGATTCCCGATCACGCGGAAGTCGGAAGCCGGAATCCAACCCACGAAGTCGCTGTTAAGGCGCACCTTATACCACGAGACGCTGCCCTCGGCGTCGACCTCTTCGGAGACGACATCCATACGGGTGCCTCTGGTGAGCGGAGTGGCCACCGGGCCGGAGCCTTCCGAGGGCTCAGTGAGCAGATCGACCTTGAAAGCCATCACCACACCGCGGTCGGAGCTGGCCGCGGCCCTCGCCGCTGAGAAAGCGAAAATGATGAAGACGACGGAGAATCCGGCAAATATCATGCCCGCGAAGAAGCCCACCTTGCGGGCAAGCACGTTACGGGAGAATATATAGAGGGCCGCGAAGCAGATGAAGAGCACGAAAGCCATTGCCGAGAAGACAGCCCAATAGTCGGACGTGCGGTCTTGCGCCACCGTTTTATGCAGACTCTGAAAGAACGACATCTCATCGGGCGTCACCTTATATTTCCTGCCTTTCAGCTCGGCCTTGTTGGCGTCTTCTATCTTGGAGGCGAGATAATCCAGATTGTTGTTGATGGCCTCCGAGGAGGGATCGAGCCTACGTGCCCGCTCATACGACAGGCGGGCAAGGCCCCAGTCGCCCGCCTTGAAAGCGGCATTGCCGAGATTGAAGAGTAGAGGAGCGGAATATCCCTGGCTCTCCATCACATCCACATAGGCGTCGACGGCAGCCTGATAGTCGCCGCGGCTGTAGGCGGAATCAGCATCCGCCAAAGTCATGGCGCCATGACACAATGGGACGGCAAAGAAGAAAAACAGAATCAGCACCCATGCCGTGATATTATTTTTCATTGTTCTTTCCTTTGTTAGCTTTAAACGAAGATTCCAGTTGATTGATCACATTGACGCCTTCATCGTAGACCTGACGCATGGAGACGGAAGAGGAGGAAGATGAATATTTGGCAAACTCGCACTCGTCGAGCAGTGAGATCAGCGCGTCGATGCTTTCGTGGGCCGCGCCGTATTCCTCGAGCACCGACCTGACGTTGTCGCGAGAGAGTTCCGAAGTGGGCATCCTGAGCTTATGCGAGAGATAGCCCCAGAGGGCGGTGAGCATCTCGTCGTAGAAGTGATCGCCGTCGTCGCGTCGCAGACACTGCTCAGCCTTGCGGAGGCTCTTGCGTGCTATGGAGCCGGCCTTCCTGCTCCTCACGGCCATGATGTCGGAATTGAGACGCAGATAGCGACGATAGTAGATTACAGAGGCTATGAGCAGAGCCACCGGAACGATATACCACAGCCAGAAAGCAAAGCCGCGTACATACGGGCGATAATGTGGCGTGAGATTCATGTCGACGGGCATAAGCTTGTCGTCGAAAGACTTTCTGGCCAGAGTCTGCGACTTTGCCGATCCCTTTCCCTGGCCGACATTTATCTGATAGCCTAAAGCCGTCGATTTCTCATACACGCCGGAGCGTGGATTGAAATACGTGAGTGTGACGGAGGGTATCGAGAAGGAGCCGCTCTCAAGAGGCATGAAGGAATAGTCGAACCTCGAAGAGCCGCTGACATTTGACGAGCCTACGGTGGCGTTGACCTCGGGCGTTGCCGAATAGACCTCGAGCTGGCTCGGATATAGCTTGTTGAGGTCGGGCAGCGTGACATACTTCAGATTGCCCGTGCCGGTGACAGTATATACAATCGAGGCAGCCTGGTTGCTCATGAACTGCTGCTGCGGCAGTGACGACGTGATCTTGAACTCACCTACGCCGCCCGAGAAATCGGCAGGCTTGGGGAGCGGAAGGGGGTTGACTTTCACCTGAAGGTCGTTGGGCGTAACATTGAGCTGCAACGGCTTGGGCACCGACATACGGCCGAACCACGGATCGTGGAAATATTCCCTCTCGTCGACGCTTACAGTATAAGTGTTGCCGGTGATCTTAAGCGTGCCGGCCATCTGCGGAAAGATGATGTAGCGAGCAATGATGGCTGTCGCGTAGGTCTTACCGTTGACCGTCTCGTAGGAGAGAGACGACGAAACGTCTTTCGACTCCTCGACCACAAAATTCTCAAACTTAGGAGCAGCCGTAGCGCCGATAAACTTGATGGCATCATAGGTGGTGTAGAGCTTCACAGTATAGACGAGGGCCTCCTGCTCATAAGCGGTGGACTTCGAGACATTGGCTCTCAGATAAAGATTGCCGTCGCCCTTCCCGATGAATTTAGGTTTGCCGGAGTCGGGGGCGCCCGAAGCTGAGGCCTGCGGCCCGGGCTGCTGTTGCTGTCTTGCCGAGGCATGGCCTATGTGATATGATATCTGGTTGCTCTTGACGCCTCCGACGCTGACCGGGCCGAAAGTGTAGCTACCCTCCTTCTGCGCCCTGAGGGTAAGAGTATAGATGAAGCTCGACGACTGAGTGACCTTTCCGTTGACACTCGTCACGGAAGTGGACTGCCCCGTGCGGTCGAAATACATCACCTTCGCACCGTCGACGGCAGAAGGCCGTGAGGGGGCGGCGTCAAGATTGCTCACCTCATAGGTGATGTAGAATATGTCGCCGACCTCGATGGCACGCTTGCCTCTCGGGGCATCGACTGAAAGCCGCACGCTCGCTCCGAACGCCACTGAGGCGACGCTGAGCAGCATTGCAAGAATAATATGTCTGAAACGCAACATAAAGTCTAAGTATTTCCTAAGTTAAATATATACGTCATTCATATCTCCTCAAACTGCGGAGCGGATGGCTCCGCCTCTCTGGAGGCATCGCCGACATCCACGTCGAGAGGAGCCGACGTGACGCATTCATAGCGGGAATCGGCATTGTTGAAGAAGCAGAATGTGGCAGGCTGGATGCGGAAGCGTCCGGTGGAAGACGGACAGAAGACACACTCGATCTCGATTTCCGACCAGAGCTCGCCATCCTTGATGAAATGATTGTAGACCGGGGTCTCCGACTTAAACCTCAGCTTGCTGTCGAAAAGGGAATGTATTTCAGGCAGCTGCGCCTTCTCGAGGTTGCCTCTGCCGCATATAGTGAAGAGCACCACGGCATCCTCGTCATTGACAATATGGCCTTTAGGGAGCTCAACGGCGATCTCAAACTCTCCTACAGCGCCGGAGAATCCGTCGGGGACTTTCTTTTGAGGCAGAGCGGAGACTCTGAGCGACAGGTCAGGAGCCGTGAGCTGGTATTCCTTGACATCGGCGGGAATGATGTCGCCCCAGAAAGGATCCACGCCAATTCCACCGAGCGCTACCCCGACCACAAAAGAGGGAGCCTTCACCTTATATTTCCCCTCCCTGGCCGGCGAGAGGAAATATCTGGCCACTACCGCTGTATATTCACCGCCATCACCGTCGGCAGGCTCGGAAATGCGATTGTCGGGTGCCAGGGGATAACTCACCAGACCGTCGAAAGACGGTTCCGTGACGGGCATCACCCCGGCTATGTCGGGAGAAGATGAATGCAACACCACATCGTAGGCTATCATCTCGCCCACCACAGCCTTTTTCGTGGATAGCTGCGACGACAGGTAGATATTAGGCGCCGACTCACCGGCGGCCGATGCAGACACCGGAAGCATCACCATTGCCAGAAGGCATAAGACCGCAAAGCCGACATAAGACATTCCCTTCATGACTATCACCAGTTTTTGCGGTTATGGTTTCTGCCGCGCGACTTGTCGCCCTTATTGGTGCCCACACGAGCGCGCGTCTGGTTTTCCTTGTTCTCGATAGCCTGGAGGATCTGGTCGGCCGTCTGCTGGTTGAGCTGCTGCTCCTGAGGCTGCTGTTGCTGCTGATCCTGCTTCTGGTCTTTGTTGTCCTGATTCTGGTTCTGGTCTTGATCCTTGTTCTGGTCTTTATTCTGGTCCTTGTTCTGGTCTTTGTTCTGGTCCTGATTCTGATCCTTGTTCTGGTCCTTGTTCTGGTCCTGATTCTGGAGCTTCAGCTGGGTGATGCGCAGATTGCGTCGAGCAGCGTCATCGGCCGGATTGAGGCGCAGAGCCTGCTTGTAGAGACCGAGTGCGTTCTGATAATCTTCCGCATTGAAGGCGACATTGCCGAGATTGAAGCTCGCCATGGCGGCGAGTTTAGGCTTATCGGCGCCCATCGAGGCGATCTGCTGGAGATTCTTCAGGCCGGTCTCGAGCATCTCCTTGGCCTTTGGCGTGGTGTCGGCGGGATTGGTGCCGAGACGCAGCTGCGTGAGACCGAGATTGTAACGTCCCACCGGAGAAGCGGCATTTGCCTTCAGCGCGTCCTGGTATTTAAGGAGCGCACGCCTGTACTGCCCACTGTTGTAGAGCTTGTTGCCCTCCGTAATCAGCCTGCGCTCCTTACGCACCGACACCGGCTTGTCGGCATAGGCCGGAAAAATGAAGCCCATGCAGAAGGCGGCCACCACTATATATAATACGTTTCTTTTCATCATTTATCCTCCTTTTTGAAGAAAGTGATTCTGTCGAGCCAGCTGATCTTGCGGTCGAGCACGAAGATATCGACCACGAGGAGCGCGAGCGCAATCCAGACGAAAATATAGAAGAGCTCGTCGTGGACAGCTGCAAGACTTGACTCAAGAGCTGTCTTCTTCACAGTGTCGAGCTGCTTGTCGAGCTCGTTGAGAGCGTCGCCGTTGGAGGCATTGACGTATATTCCCTTGCCTTCCTTGGCGATCTCGGCGGCGAGGTCCTCGTTGAGGGCCGTCATCACGGGCTGGCCGGTATCAGGGTCAATGAGATAGCCGGACTTCCCGAGCGGAATCGGCACGGGAGTGCCAGAGCCGAGACCCACGACATCTATCTGGATACCGCTCCTGGCGGCGCTCTGCGCCACCTTCATCACATTCTCGGCATCCTCCAGCTCCTCGGCATCGGTAATAAGGATGATGGCTTTGCCGATACGCTTGTCTTCACTGAAGGAATTGGCTGCCATGTCGATGGCTGCAGCGATGTTGGTGCCCTGGTTGTCGACCTGCGAAGGATCGATGGAATTAAGGAACATCTTGGCGGAGACATAGTCGTTGGTCACCGGGATGAGGGTGTAGGCGTCGCCGGCATAGACAATAAGGCCCACCCGGTCGTTGTCGAGGCGATTGATGAGCTTCTCGAGGATGAGCTTGGCCGTGCGCATCCGGTCGATGCCCTGCGGGTCGGCCGTCGACGAGGCCAGCATGGAGTTGGAGGCATCGACGGCGATCACAACCTCGATACCCTCCTTTGTGGTCTTCTCATCCTTGACGCCACCCCAGGGACGCGCGAAAGCAATTATAAGCATGGCGAGAGCTGTCAGCTGCACGACGATCTTGATGACCGGCTTGTAGGGAGAGACCTGGGGCATCAACGGGGCAATGACTCTCAGGCGGCCGAATTTTTTCAGGTTTCTGCGCCTGGCGTATCTCGCCCACATATACAGCAGAAGATATGCCGGGATGAGCAGCAGCAGCAACAGGAGTTTTGGATATGCGAAACTAAACATCTGCAAAATGAGTCAATGAAAAATATTAACGATACCTCAGGGGATGCGTCGCAAAGCCGTGTATCGGATTGTCATGGCCAGACAGAGGGCACAGAGGGCCACAAGCAGCCATGGCATGAAATTCTCGTCGGTGGTGGTGTAGCGGTCGACATCGAGCTTAGTCTTCTCAAGGGAGTCGATCTCGGCGAAGACCTCCTGGAGCATCCGCTCGTCGGTGGCCCGGAAGAACTTGCCACCGGTGGTCTGGGCGATGTTGCGCAGCGACTCCTCGTCGATCTTTGTCTCCATCGTAGTGGTGGAGAAGCCGTAGGGGTCTGTGACGCTGATGGTGCCGTTGGTGCCGACACCGATGGTGTAGACCTTGATACCCTTCTGCCTGGCGATGGTGGCGGCAGTTGACGGTGGCACCTCTCCGGCATTGTTGGTGCCGTCGGTGAGAAGGATTATGCTTTTCGACTTGGCTTTGCCCGATGCTATACGGTTGACTGCGCTTGCGAGGCCGTCGCCGATGGCTGTACCGTCGTTGAGGTCGCCCATCTCGACATTCTTTATGGCGTTGACAAGGGCTGCGCGGTCGTTGGTGAGCGGCATCAGCGAGAGGCTCTCGCCGGCGAAGACCACGAGGCCCATGTTGTCGTCGGGACGCTGGCTCACAAACTTTGTGGCCACATCCTTGGCGGCTGCGAAGCGTGACGGACGGAAATCAGTGGCCGACATACTGCCCGAGATGTCGAGAGCGATTACGATATCAGTGCCCTCTACACGCGAGGTGCGGTAATGGTCGAATGTCTGTGGCCTTGCGAGAGCCACGATCATCGCGCCTATCGACACGAGAATCAGGGCAAACACCACATGACGGAGCCACTGGCGCCAGCTGCCGTGAAAGCCCTTGAACATCGAGAGGGTCGACATCCCTATCGACGGGTCGGAATCACGCTGCTTCCATACATACCATGCGATGAGCGGCACGCATATAAGCAGCAGCCACAGCAGGGCCGGATATTTGAGCATCATTTTCCACCTCCTTTCCTGTTGTCGGCAGCCGGAACTGCCTGAGTCTTAGCGTCGCCGGCCTCCTTAGAAGCCTCGGCCACCACAGCCACGGGTTTTGTCTCCTCTACAAAACGCACGGCATTGTCATAGGCCGCTATGTTGTCGGCCGGCAGGGGACGCACCTTGGCAAACTTAACAAAGTCGGCCACGCTTAGGATCTGCCTGATATAGTCGCGTTTCTCACGCACGTCGCCGAGCCCCTGAAGGGTCTCCATAATCTGGCGCGACGTCATCTCCATGGCATTGACGCCGAACCTCTTCTCAAGATACACACGAAGGATTTCGGTGAGCTCTGTGAAATATTCCTTCTCCATCCCCTGAGCCCAGAGGTTCTTCTCCTTGAGCTTCACGAGGGCATCCATAGCCACGTCGTAGGGGTTGGACTCCGGTTTCTTCGGAAGGATCGCTCCCTCCTTCCGATATCTCCTGACAGCCCAGACGGCAGCCGCGATGGCGAGGAGGATCAGAATGATGAGCCACCAGAAATCGACTATGAAATCCGGGAGGAAATCGAAAAACGATTTACCCTCCGGCTCAGCCACCGGGGCGAGCGGCGCTATCTCCGAGTCGGCGGTGAGTCCCGGCACAGGGAGCACCTTAAGGTTGAGCAGGTTAGATCGGGCAGTGTCGCGGCCAGAGACATAGACGAAAGCCGGAAGATGAAAGCTGCCGGAGTCGAAGGCCTGGAGCGGCACCTGATAGTTGACCTGAATCCTGCCGGAGCCGATTTCAGCGGTATCGCGCTTTATCGACGTGCGAAGCTCGATGCTGTCGCCGCAGATGCCCACATACCCCGACTGCGAAGGAGCCGCGAACATAGGGAATTCCCCTTCTGCCGAAGCATCCTTCACCACCTCGAGGCGAAGCATCGTGATATTGCCCATCATCAGCTGCACGGAGTCGAGCCTGGCCGTCACCGAGGGGACGGCTGCCCTGGCTGCCCATGCGAAGATGGCCAGACAGCAAAAAATAGAAATTATATGGTAACCAAATCTCTTCATCTGAGATATAGATAACAAAATTGATATAAAATCACCTGGTGGCACGGTTTCTGAACAGGCCAAGCAGAGCCTTCACATAGTCTTCGTCGGTGGTCACGGCAGCGAGGTCTACACCGCAACGGCCGGTGACCGAAGAGAGATTCTGCTGGCGGGCATACCAGGCCTTCTCGTAGGTGCGCCTCACCTTTGCCGAGGAGGTATCCACCCAGATATCGGCGCCGGTCTCCATATCGCGCATCCTCACGAGTCCCACGTCGGGAAGCCTCGCGTCGCGCTTGTCGTAGACCTGTATGGCCGCCAGATCATGCTTCCTGTTGGCGATCGACATACTCCTGAAAAAGTCGTGGGAGTCGATGAAGTCGCTGAGAAGGAAGGCTGTACACCTCTTCTTGAGAGCATTCGTCATGAACTGCAGCGCCACATCGATATCGGTGCCGCTGCTCTGCGGAGTAAACTCTATTATCTCGCGGATGATAAGCAGGATATGTTTGCGGCCTTTCTTCGGAGGGATAAACTTCTCGATACGGTCGGAGAAGAAAATCACGCCCACCTTGTCGTTGTTCTGTATGGAGGAGAAAGCAAGAGTCGCGGCGATCTCAGCCATCATATCCTTCTTCGCCTCGCCGACAGCGCCGAAGTCGCGGCTGCCGCTGACGTCGATGAGCAGCATCATGGTGAGCTCCCGCTCCTCCTCGTAGACCTTGACGAAAGGCTTGTTCTGGCGCGCGGTGACATTCCAGTCGATGTCGCGCACGTCATCGCCGGGCTGATATTCCCTCACCTCGGAGAATATCACGCCACGACCCTTGAACGCGGTATGATATTCGCCGGCGAAAATATTCTGGCTCAACCCGCGGGTCTTGATCTCGATTTTCCTTACTTTCTTTAATAGATCGTTAGCATCCATATTAGCCAATCAAATAAAACAGGCCGGACGAAGCATCAGGGCACAGCGACCTTGTCGATGATATCATTGATTACCTCGTCGGGGCCGATGTTGTTAGCCTCAGCCTCATAGGTGAGACCTATTCGGTGGCGCATCACGTCGTGGCAGACAGCACGGACATCCTCGGGAATCACATATCCCCTGCCCTGAAGGAAAGCATATGCCCTGGAAGCAAGCGCGAGGCTTATCGAGGCACGGGGCGAAGCGCCGTAGGCGATGATGCTCTGAAGATCGGGAAGGCCGTACTTGGCCGGCTCCCGGGTGGCGAACACTATGTCGACGATATAATTCTCAATCTTCTCGTCGATATAGATTTTCTGCACGATTTTCTGAACCTCGAGAATCTCTGAAGTGGAGACAACGGGCTGAACGGGAGGAAGCGCTCCCTGGATGTTCTGCCGGATAATGGCCTTCTCCTCGGTCTTGTCGGGATATCCGATCACAACCTTGAGGAGGAAACGGTCGGTCTGCGCTTCGGGAAGAGGATATGTGCCCTCCTGCTCGATGGGGTTCTGGGTAGCCATCACGAGGAAAGGCCTGTCAAGCGGGAATGTCTCGTCGCCGATGGTGACCTGCCTCTCCTGCATGGCTTCGAGCAGAGCGCTCTGCACCTTGGCCGGGGCACGGTTGATTTCATCGGCAAGCACGAAATTTGCGAAAATCGGACCTTTCTTTACCTCAAACGACTCGCGCTTCACGCTGTAGATCAGGGTGCCGATCACATCAGCCGGCAGCAGGTCGGGGGTGAACTGTATACGGCTGTATCTGGCATCCACCAGACTGGCGAGAGTCTTGATGGCAAGAGTCTTCGCAAGGCCCGGGACACCTTCGAGCAGCACATGGCCGTTGCAGAGCAAAGCGATGAGGAGGGAGTCGACAAGATGCTTCTGGCCGACGATGCGGCGGTCCATGCCGGTGCGTATCATGCTCAGGAAACCTGCCTTCGAGGCGATGAGGTCGTTTAATTCCCGGATATTGACAGTTTCGTTCATATTAGATCTGATTGTTGTGTACTTTTATATTAAATAAACTCGCTTAGACAGCGGGCGAATCAATTCAAATGCAAAAATAGCATTTATTAAGTTAAAATGCCGCTCTGCGTCTGTTAAATAATATTGAAATAGATTACCGAATATTAATCGTGGGGTGTGAAGGCGTTCCAGCCCTGAGCCTTGAGCGGCATTTCCGCTCCGTCGCGCGAGACGAGAGCGCATCCGAGCTCCGGCTTGGTGACATAGCCTATCATCCTGATTCCCTTCATTTCTTCGATCTTCTGATGGTCTGCGAGAGGGACGGTGAAGAGCAGCTCATAGTCTTCGCCGCCGTTCATGGCGGCGGTGACGAGATTCATGTTGAGCTCTTCGGCCATTACCGCTGTCTGGTAGTCGATCGGAATCTTGTCTTCATACACGCGGCATCCCACTCCGGACGCCTTGCAGATATGGAGGAGCTCCGACGAGAGGCCGTCGCTGATGTCCATCATCGCCGTCGGCTTAATGCCGTTTGCCCTGAGCGCCTCGATGACATCCTTGCGGGCCTCGGGCTTCAGCTGGCGTTCGAGTATGTATTCCTTACCGGAGAAATCGGGCTGGAAATCGGAGCCACGCCCGGCGGCCGCCACATTCTCGCGCTCCAGAAGCTGCAGACCCATGTAGGCCGCGCCAAGGTCTCCGCTGACGCATATGATGTCGGTCTCCTTCGCGCCGTCGCGCCTCACCACATCCTTTCTCTCCGCCTCGCCCAGACAGGTGATGCTGATCACGAGTCCGGATGTCGACGCCGAAGTGTCGCCTCCCACGAGGTCGACGCCATAGATGTCGCAGGCCAGACGGATTCCGGCGTAGAGCTCGTCGAGATGCTCCACAGTGAAGCGGCTCGAGACGCCGAGACTCACGGTGATCTGTCGGGGCTCGCCGTTCATGGCGTAGATATCGCTGAAATTGACGATAGCGGCCTTGTATCCGAGGTGCTTCAGAGGGACGTAGTGCAAATCGAAATGCACCCCTTCGAGCAGGAGGTCGGTGGTGACGAGCACGTCATTGTCGCCGAAAGCGAGGATGGCCGCGTCGTCGCCCACACCCTTGATGGTGGATGAATTGCGGAGCGGGAAGTCGCGTGTGAGCCGCTCTATGAGGCCGAATTCCCCGAGCGAGGAAATTTCTGTCTGATTGTCACTCATTTGATATGATGGATAATAAGAGATTCTGTCTGTAATAATGGCTTATGGGCTTAAAAAGTTCAAAAGCCGGACACAGTCCTGAGGGGGAGGTGTGTCCGGTCTGTTGTTATACGGGATACGCAGAAGGCTCAGAGTCTCTCGAGCATCTTGCGGATGATATGGGTCATGACAGGCTGGGCCTTTATGGCCGCGCGCTGCACCTCCTCATGGGTCGGCACCTCCTTGACATCCTTGCCACCGAGGTCGGTGATCACCGAGACACCGAAGACCTCGATGCCGGCATGGTTGGCCACGATGACCTCCGGCACAGTCGACATGCCGACGGCATCGCCGCCGATCACACGGAAGAACTCGTATTCGGCGGGAGTCTCGAAAGTGGGGCCTTGTGTGCCGACATACACGCCGTGCATCAGACGTATGCCGTCCTCACGCGCTATACCGTCGGCAAGGTCGATGAGCCTGTGGCTGTAAGCCTCGGTCATGGCCGGGAACCGCGGACCCATGCTGTCGTCGTTGCGGCCGCGCAGTGGATTCTCGGGGAAAAGATTGATGTGGTCGGTGATGATCATCACGTCGCCGACACGGAACTCCTTGTTCATGCCGCCGGCGGCGTTGCTGACGAGCAGCGTCTCCACCCCAAGCTCCTTCATGACGCGCACGGGGAATGTGACCTGCTTCATGTCGTAGCCCTCATAGAAATGGAAGCGGCCCTGCATGGCCATGATATACTTGCCGCCGAGACTGCCGAAAATCAGCTTACCGCTGTGGCCCTCCACTGTAGAGAGGGGGAAGCCGGGTATCGACTTATAGTCGAGCTCCGCCTTGATGTCGATGTGGCTTACAAGGTCGCCGAGGCCTGTGCCGAGAATCACGGCAATGGCAGGGATCTTGTCTACGTGCTGCCGGATATATCCGGCAGCGACACGGATTCTGTCGAGCATTGAATTTTCCATAATCTGGGTTTTACTTATTATGATTGAGGCATAATATCTGTCTTGTCGATAGCCGCGCGGAGCTGGGCTATGAAATCGGAGTCGTCGAGGCCGTTGACCATCTTCACCGCGATGGGGAGATAGAACGTGAAGGGCTTCAGCTCCCTGGGGAAATAGGGATTATGGAGAAGCCTGACCGCATCCTTTTCCGTGGTGACGATGATTTTCCTCTCTCCCGGCATTCCGTCGAATTTCCTCTTTATGTCCTGAAGGTCGGCCCGGGAGAAATCATGATGGTCGGGAAAATGATTTACCCTTACCTTGAACGGATAGTTTTTGAAATACCTCACGAAGTATCTCGGGTGGGCTATGCCTGTGAGCAGAAACACCCCGTCGGAGCTTGTCAGCGAGCCGAGCATCACATAATAAGGAGAATCATCGGGAAAGACGGGCATCAGGCCGCCATACTCGAAGCGCGAGAAGAAAAGCTTCTGATACGACATGAGGTCGAGCTCCTTGGAGACCAGACGGTAGTCGATGGGCATCAGGGTCTCGGGACATTTTGTGACCACCACCATATCGGCACGCTGCACCTGCGACGGGCTCTCCCTGAGGCGGCCGAGCGGCAGGATATGGTCTTTGTTGATCGGACGGTTGTAGTCCATCAGCAGAATGGAGACCTTCGGCTTTACGTACCGGTGCTGGAAAGCGTCGTCGAGCACAATGAGCTGTATGTCGGGATATGCCTTGAGCAGCTCGCGGATGCCTTTACGGCGGCTCTCGCAGACAGCCACCTGGACCCTGACGCCATATTTCTGATATATCTGATATGGCTCGTCGCCGATAAGCTCCGGTGTGCTCTTGCTGTTGGCGAGGATGAATCCCCTGGTGCGCCGGCGATAGCCCCGGCTGAGCACTGCGATATTATAGACCGATGCGAGGTTGCTGACGATATACTCCACATGCGGAGTCTTGCCGGTGCCCCCCACAGTGATGTTGCCGACGCCCACCACAGGCACATCAAACTTTTCCTCCTTGAGTACACCTATGTCGAACAGCTTGTTTCTCACCCACATCACGGAGGCATATATCCACGAGACGGGGGTGAGGACGCAAGTGATTATTTTGTCTTTGGTGGTCTTCAACTTATCGGAGGGTCTTATAGTAGATTGCAAAATATCGAATAAAGATCAGAGTGTGACACGCACCGGCATCATGCGGGCCTGCACCGGAGTCTGGCGAAGGAGGGCCGCACCGAGACGGGCCACCCATTTCGACGCGCCGGGCTCAAGAGCTCCATACAGGCTCTCCTCGAGAACGTTGAGACCTGTGGCCGGTATGAAATCCCAGATCGAGGACTCGGCCTTGGGATAGACAGCCACATCGTAGCTGCCGGCGAGGCCGGACTTCGAGGCTACCCATCTCACCGCGCTGTCGATGCCGCCGATGGAGTCGACGAGACCGATCTTCACCGCCGACATGGCATCCCATACACGACCCTCCCCTATCTGCCTGACACGCTCTTTGGAGAGGTGGCGACCTTTGGCCACGCGGCTAACGAACTGATCGTAGCCACGCTCCACATATTTCTGCATCACTGCCTGCTGCGTCTCTGTGAGCGGAGCGAACAAAGTCGGGAAATCAGAACCGGGAACAGTATTGACCGACTCGAAATTGACCCCAAGCTTATCGGTAAGCCCCTGCACATTGGGAATGAGGCCGAAAATGCCTATCGAGCCGGTGATGGTCAGCGCGTCGGCATAGATGATGTCGGCGCAGCTTGATATCCAGTAGCCACCGGAAGCCGCGTAGTCGCCCATGGAGACGGCGAGCTTCTTGCCTTTGCTCATGAAATAGTCGAGGGCCTCGCCTATCTGGTCGCTTCCGAAAGCGGAGCCGCCGGGAGAATTGACCCTGAGCACCATGCCCTTTACATTATCGTCTTCAGCCAGCTTCACGATCTGAGGCACGAGACTGGTGTAGTCGATGGTGCCGTTGCCACCCTGGTCGATGATTTCGCCCACGGCGTAGAGCAGGGCTATCTGCTTCTTGGAACCGTATGCCGTTCCCCAGTCGGTCTGAGCCGTCAGCGCCACAGGGGCCACGAAATTGAGGTCATCCTTCTTCTTTCCGACAAGACCGGCGAATATGTCGTCGACCTGACGCTCATACACGAGGCTGTCGACAAGACCGGCTCGCCGGCACTCATCCATCGGGGCATACATTATATAATCCTTCCCGATGAGGGAGTCGATGCTCGATGACGACTTCAGCTTTCTCGCATCGGCGATACCCCCTGCGATGTATCCCCACATATTGTTGAAGAGCGTGTCGAGCTGCGCACGCGCCGGCTCGCTCATGTGTTCCAGAATGTAAGGCTCAACCGCCGACTTGAACTTTCCGACCTTGACCACCTGGAACGAGACTCCGAGCTTGTCGAAGAGATTCTTCATATAGATCGATGTGCTTCCGATGCCATGGAGGCTGATCATGCCGGAAGGATTGGCATAAATGCGGTCGGCGCAGCTGGCCACGTAATAATCAGCGGTGGAATACGACTCACCGAAGGCATAGACGGGCTTTCCGGACTTACGGAAATCGACGAGGGCCTTACGGATGGCGTTAAGGGTGGCAGGCGACGCGGATATACCCCCGCATTTGAGATAGATGGCGGCGATATGCTTGTTGTCGGCGGCCTCCTTGATGGCCGTGGTCAGCTCCAGGAGCGACTGCGCCCTGGTGATACCGCCGTTCACGATGTCCATATAATTGAAATCGGGTGTCACAGCGATCTCCGACACAGGGCCATTGAGCTCGACGGTGAGTATGGAGCCTTTGGAGATACCTGCCGGCTCTCCCTGCGAAGCGATGCCGCCGATGATGCCGATTACGACCACAACGGCAAGGCCCACAAAAAGCGCCAGCGCCACCCAGGCACCCACGAAAGAGGACAGAGCCCCCCACAGAAACTTCTTCAGCATTTCCTGAAATGTTTTACAGTTGACTGATAATCTTCTTGATATCCTCACCGAGGGCTACGGCCTGCTCCATTGTCGGAGCCTCGCTGTAGATGCGGATGATGGGTTCCGTGTTAGACTTGCGCAGATGGACCCAGCAATCCGGGAAATCGATCTTCACGCCGTCGATATCGGTGACACGCTCCGAAGCATATTTCTCCTTCATCTTCTCAAGGATGAGGTCGACGTCGATCTCCGGAGTGAGCTGGATCTTGTTTTTCGCAATGGCATAGGCGGGATATTCCTTTTTGAGCTCGCTCACCTTCTTACCCGACTTGGCCAGCAAAGTGAGGAAGAGGGCCACACCCACGAGAGCGTCGCGGCCATAGTGGAGCTCAGGATAGATTACCCCTCCGTTGCCTTCGCCTCCGATCACGGCGCCGGTGTCTTTCATCTTCTTCACCACATTGACCTCGCCGACTGCTGCGGCCTCATAGGAGCAGCCGTGGCGCAGGGTGACGTCGCGCAGGGCGCGCGAGCTGCTGAGATTGGATACGGTGTTGCCGGGAGTGTGTGAAAGCACATAGTCGGCGACAGCCACGAGAGTGTATTCCTCCACAAACATCTCGCCGTTTTCCATCACGATGGCGAGGCGGTCGACGTCGGGATCTACTACAAACCCCACATCTGCCCTCCCCTCCTTCATGAGGTCGGCGATCTGAGTGAGGTTCTCGGGAATGGGCTCCGGAGTATGGGCGAACCTGCCGTTGGCCTCGCAGTTGAGCTCGATCACGTTTCTGACGCCGAGCTCGCGCAACAGAGCCGGGATAACGATGCCGCCTACTGAATTCACGGCATCGACCGCCACAGTGAAACCGGCATCGGCGATTGCCTTGCAGTCTACAAGGGGAAGAGCCTTCACCATGTCGATATGGCGCGCCCCCCATGTGTCGTTGCGCATCTCATGACCGAGTGAGTCTACTTCCGCGAAGACGAAATCCTCGGCCTCTGCAATGGCGATTACCTTCTTGCCCTCCGCATCTGAAAGGAACTCTCCGTCGGCGTTGAGAAGCTTGAGGGCGTTCCACTGCCTGGGATTGTGGCTCGCAGTGATTATGATGCCGCCATCGGCCTTCTCGCCCACTACGGCGAGCTCAGTGGTAGGCGTGGTGGCGAGACCTATGTCGACGAGGTCAAGCCCCATCGCCATGACGGTGCCGCTCACGAGACTGGCCACCATCGGACCCGACAACCTGGCGTCGCGCCCCATCACTATTTTCCGGGCGGACGGATTGCCGCGCTTGATAAACTCACAATAGGCTGCGGTGAACCTTACGATGTCGACGCCACCGAGGCCTTCTCCGGAACGGCCGCCGATGGTGCCTCTGATACCTGATATGGATTTAATCAAAGACATTGCTTATAGGTGTTAAGGTAATCAGTATTCCGGACGGAAATACCTGATATTTATTATATACGGGATACAGCTCGTCTGGTCGGTGACGAAGCCGTAATAACTTGAAAGCACGAGATTGACCTCCGCATTGTAGCCCACGAAATCGAGAGGCTTCTGGATGCCTTCGCCATAGCGTGTCGTGGATGGTAGGCGGGTATCCTTATACACGAAATAGGTGCCGTTGTAAGTGCCTCCGACATTCTCGGAATTACCGTCGACGGTGGCTGAGCCGAGCTCATAGAGATCCTTTATGCTCTGGCGTGAGTATCGGAAATAGACCATGTCGCCTTTCTCGGCCCGCTGGTCGAGGTCTCCCATGCTGATCACCTGCATGTAGAGATATCCGTCTTCATCCACCTTATAGAAAGGGGCGTCCTCACCGGTGATGAATACGGAGTCGGCGGGTATTGAGGTCTCCACCTTATGCTGCGACAGCCACCAGTTGACAGCATGCTCCTCGTCGCGAAGCATGTCGGAATAGCTCTCCGATTCGCTACACGAGGTCAGGGCGCATGCAAGAAAGGCCACAATGGCCACTATATTGAATTTTCTCATTCCGGGATATATTTTTCTTTAAGATATTTGTCGAATTTATGCATGTTGTCGAGAAGAATCCTGCGGCAGTCGTCAAGAGAGCCGAAAAACTCCCCGCCGGCAGCCTGGATATGGCCTCCGCCGCCGTAAAGCTCCTTGCAGATCTCAGATACCGGAAAATTATTGACGCTCCGGGCCGACACCTTCACGCAGTCGTCGTCTTCGCGCATGAAAACGGAATACCTGATCGACTTGACCTCGAGCGGACGGTTGACAAGTCCCTCCGTATCGCCCCTCACATAGGAGAAGCGGGTGAGCTCGTCGCGCGAGAGGGTGATTAGGGCGGCCTTGTGCTCCTGGAACACTTCCATCTTCTTAAGTATGGCGTAAGCCTCGAGGCGCAGCGCGTCGAGAGATTTCGACGTGAGAGCCTCACGCACGATGCGGTCTTTATCGACCCCCATGCCGAGCAGACGCATCTGTATCTCGTAGATGTCGGGATGCTTGCAGTTGACGGTGAAGTTTCTGGAGTCGGTGATTATGCCGGTGAGCAGACAGGTTGCGCAGTCGAGGTTGACCTCTCCCGCCAGACCCATCTCCGCGATGAGCCGGAACACAAGCTCGCATGTCGACGACATGTCGGGATATGATATCATCAGATCGGCGATCCTGTCGGGCTCCCTGTGATGGTCGATGAGCGCTTTGCGGCAATGCGCGTTCTGAATAAGCGGAGCGAGCTGGTCCTGCCGCGAAGCCGTATTGAAATCACACATGATGATGAGGTCGGCCTCGTCGACGAGCGACTTGCAATAAGGGTCGTGACGTGTGAAGACGGCAATCTGCTCGAAGCCCGGGAGGAACGCGAGGGAGCGCGGGGGCTGGTCGGGCACGACTACCGCCGCCTCCTTGCCCAGGGAGCGGAGCAGATGCCAGAGGCCGAGGGTGCTCCCAATGGCATCGCCGTCGGGACGAACGTGGCACGTGAGCACGATCCTGCGGCTTTCGTCGATGAAATCCGACAGGCGGCTGGCCAGAGAGTTGTCGATTAATCTTTCCATGAATCAGGGCGTTGAACCGCCGGGAGCGGCCCGACGCGATTTCAAGCCACAAAGTTAACAAAAATCCTCTCAATAACAAAATAAACCTCTCGATGGAGAGCGGACGGAGAGAGGGATATCCTGTCGGCAAAATCGCGACGCTCTTGGCAATTGAAGAAATGTTGTGTAACTTTGCACTGTGAAAAGCCGCTGGCGCCCCGGGCGCATAAAGGGCATAAAACACTACAAGATGCATACAAGAGAAGAGAAGACAGAGGCATTCGGGAAGTTTCTCGACGTGCTCGACACCCTGAGGGTAAAATGTCCGTGGGACGCCAAGCAGACCAATGAGTCGCTGAGGCCCAACACCGTGGAGGAAGTATTCGAGCTTGCCGACGCCCTCATATCCGACGACACGCCCAACATACGCAAGGAGCTGGGCGACGTGCTGCTCCATGTGGCCTTCTATTCGAAGATCGCCGAGGAGAAAGGAGAGTTTGACATAGCCGACGTCTGCATGGCGCTGACCGAGAAGCTCATATTCCGCCATCCCCACATCTACGGCGACGTGAAGGCAGACACTGCCAGGAAGGTGGCCGAGAACTGGGAGGAGATAAAGCTCAGGGAGAAGGGTGGCAACAAGACGGTGCTCGCCGGAGTGCCTTCGTCGCTGCCGTCGCTGATCAAGGCCAACCGCATCCAGGAGAAAGTGCGCAACGTCGGATTCGACTGGGAGGAGCCCCTACAGGTATGGGACAAGGTGAAAGAAGAGCTCGCCGAGGCCGAGGCCGAGATACGCAAGGGAAACAAAGATGGAATGGAGGAGGAATTCGGCGACCTTCTCTTCGCGGTGATCAATGCCGCGCGTCTCAACGGGGTGGATCCCGACAACGCCCTTGAGAAGACCAACCGGAAATTCATCAGACGCTTCAACTATCTCGAGAAGAAGGCTGCCGAGGCCGGCAGAAGCCTCCACGACATGACCCTCGCCGAGATGGACCGGATATGGGACGAGGCCAAACGTCTCGAACGGCAATAAGGCATTGAGCAGCAAATGATACTCTGCATCACCGAGAAGCCGAGCGTAGGCAAGGACATAGCGCGCATACTGGGCGCCGACATCTCCCATCCGGGATATATGGAGGGGCCGGAATACTGCGTCACGTGGACCTTCGGCCACCTCTGCACACTCAAGGCTCCCAACGACTACACGCCGGCATGGAGACACTGGGCTCTCTCGACGCTGCCGATGATTCCTCCGCGCTTCTCGATCAAGCTCATAGAAGACAAAGGGATCGAACAGCAGTTCAATGTCATCAAATGGCTGATAACGCAGGCCGACGAGGTGATCAACTGCGGCGATGCCGGACAGGAGGGAGAGCTCATCCAGCGCTGGGTGATGCAGAAAGCGGGCTGCGACAAGCCCGTGAAGCGTCTATGGATCAACTCGCTTACCGACGAGGCCATCAGGGATGGCTTCCGCAACCTCCGCACCCACGAGTCGATGCAGCCGCTCTACGAGGCCGGGCTCTGCCGCGCCATCGGCGACTGGGTGCTCGGAATGAACGCCACCCGGCTCTACACCCTTAAATACGCCAGCGACCGACAGATACTCTCTATCGGCAGGGTGCAGACCCCCACCCTCGCCATAGTCGTAGGGCGCCAGCTCGAGATCGACAACTTCGTGCCCACCGACTACCGGGAGCTCAAGACCCTCTACCGCGATACCCTCTTCTCAGCAACCTGCAAGGCGTTCAAGACCGAGCAGGAGGCTCAGGCGCTCGCCACACAGATCGGCAGTCAGGAATTCCAGATCGACGACGTTGCCAGAAAGAAAGGAAAGGAGGCTCCTCCGAAGCTCTTCGACCTCACCTCGCTACAGGTGGAATGCAACCGGAAGTTCGGTCTCGGAGCTGAAGCCACCCTCAAGACCATCCAGAGTCTCTACGAGAAAAAGCTCACCACTTATCCGCGCGTCGACACCACGTACCTGAGCAACGACATATATCCGAAATGCGGCTCCATCCTCAACGGCATGACGCAATACGGCGAGCTGCTCACTCCCCTGCGCGGCAAGAAGCTGAGAAAAAGCAGCA
Source organism: uncultured Muribaculaceae bacterium (assembly GCA_947626355.1). GTDB lineage: Bacteria > Bacteroidota > Bacteroidia > Bacteroidales > Muribaculaceae > Lepagella. The sequence goes on along the minus strand of CANQRV010000007.1, from coordinate 39,852 downwards.
AGGTGTTCGACTCATCGAAAGTGACCGACCACCACGCCATCATTCCGACCGGTCAGCCACTCCCCCCGACACTGGGCGACACGGAGCGGAAGGTGTTTGACCTCATAGCGCGCCGTTTCATAGCCGCCTTCTATCCCGACTGCACCTTCGAGCAGATCAGCGTGAAAGGACACACGGGGAAGACAGGATTCAAGACCAGCGGTAAGGTAATCATGGATCTGGGATGGCGCACAGTGTTCCAGTCGGGCACCCAAGCCAGGCCGGAGACGGCTGAAAACGAAGAAGAGGGTGACAACCGCGTGCTCCCTGCCTTTACCCCCGGCGAGAGCGGGCCGCACACCCCGAAGGTGGTGAAGAAGACCACTCAACCACCCAAATACTACACAGAGGGCACCCTGCTGAAAGCAATGGAGACAGCCGGCGCCACCGTCGACGACGAAGACCTGCGTGAAGCACTGAAGGCCAACGGAATAGGCCGTCCGTCGACACGCGCCGCCATAATCGAGACCCTATATAAAAGGGGGTATATACGCAAGGAACGCAAGTCGCTGAGGGCCACCGAGGCCGGCATACAGCTGATATCGCTCATCAAGGAGGAGCTTCTCAAGAGCGCGAAGCTGACGGGCATCTGGGAAGGGAAGCTGCGTGAGATAGAGCGGGGCACATACAGCGCGACCGAATTCATCGACCAGATAAAGAAGATGATATGCGCCATCACCGAAGCGGTGATGCTCGACACGAGCAACAGGCGCATAGCCGCGCAACAGACACCGGCTGCAGCGAAGCCGGCCAGGACACGCAAACGCGCCGACAACACCGGCGACAAGAAGAAAGGAGCCACTGCATGAACCTCATAATACAATACATACTCGCCGGCGGAGTGCTTGCCGGCGCCCTGATATGGGTGATCGTAAAGTCGATAAAAGCCCATAAGGACCGCAAGAGCGGCAAGATGTCCTCGGGGTGCTGCGGGTGTCCCATATCCGGCAGATGCCAGGAGAAAAGCGACAGCGATTGCTCCTCTCAGTAATTTTCCAGGAAGTAGGAAATGAGAGCGAACGACTTCTCGGGCGCACGCTCGAAGAAGTCATGATACTGCGCGAGATTGTCGCCGCTTCCGGGTGTGTCGCTCACCACGCGCAGGATATTGCACTCGATGCCGAGCATGGAGCATACCTGCATTATGGGGGCCGACTCCATGTCGACGGCGAGCGCGTCGCTGAAACGGGACTTTATGGAGGCCACCTCTTCGGGCGACGTGATGAAGCGGTCGCCGCTGCAGATGAGCCCTTCCACTACGTCATCGCGCCTGAGGGCCGCTGCGAGCTCAAGGATACGGGATCCGGAGCGGAACCTCACCGGGAAGCCGTCGGGGGCACCCCACTGAGTGCCGGGGCCACACCACACGTCATGATTTGTGGCCTCGGAAGCCACCAGCAGTGTGCCGACGGGAAGGGAGGCGTCGGCGCCTCCGGCCACGCCGCTGTTGACCACCAGCTCCGGCTCCAGAGCCCGGCATAGACGCCAGGCATTGACGGCGGCATTGACCTTGCCGATGCCGCATCTGGCCACTGCCACCTCGTGGCGCCCGGCATGTCCGCGCCAGACAGTCATCCCGTCAACTTCATCCTGCTGATATTCAGACATCGCGCCAAGAAGGAGATTCAGCTCCTTGTCCATGGCCACCAGTATGAGAATCTTCATAATATATCGTAAGTCCTGTTATCTGCGGCAAAGTTAACAAAAAAAGCTCAAAAAACGCCACATGAACGGCAACGCGGCCCCCGCGATAAAAGATATTCGGCAAATTTTTATTAACTTTGCAGCGGGAATGGGAGATAAGGGTCCGACCGACAAACCAAGCTTCCTCCACAGAATAGACATGGATCAGTTGAAACACGAATGCGGCGTTGCAATGATACGCCTCCTGAAGCCTCTTGAATACTATCAGGAGAAATACGGGACCTGGATGTATGGTCTCAACAAGCTCTACCTGCTCATGGAGAAGCAGCACAACAGAGGCCAGGAGGGAGCCGGAGTGGCAAGCGTGAAGCTCGAGGCCAACCCCGGCGAGGAATATATGTTCAGGGAACGTGCCCTCGGCTCGGGCGCCATCACCGATGTCTTCGGACTGCTTCAGGAAAACTTCAAGGACCTCACCGAGAGCGAGCTCCATGACGCGGAGCTGGCCAAGAAGACACTTCCTTTCGCAGGCGAGCTCTATATGGGGCATCTGAGATATTCCACCACCGGGCGATCAGGCATCTCCTACGTGCATCCCTTCCTGCGCCGCAACAACTGGCGCGCCAAGAACCTGGCGCTCTGCGGCAACTTCAACATGACCAATGTCGACGAGATATTCGCTCGCATCACGGCCATCGGCCAGCATCCGCGCAAATATGCCGACACATACATAATGCTCGAGCAGGTGGGCCACCGTCTCGACCGAGAGGTGGAGAGGGTATACCGTATAGCGGAGGCCGAGGGGCTCACGGGCATGGACATCACCCACTACATCGAAGACCATCTCGACCTGGCCAACGTGCTACGGTCAACAAGCAAGGACTGGGACGGCGGCTACGTGATGTGTGGCATCACGGGGAGCGGCGAGTCTTTTGCCATCCGCGACCCGTGGGGCATCCGCACCGCGTTCTATTACGAGGATGACGAGGTGGCCGTGCTGGCCTCGGAGCGCCCCGTGATACAGACGGCCTTCAACGTGCCGGCCGAGAGGATCCACGAGCTCCAGCCGGGACAGTCGCTGCTCATCAACAAGCGCGGCGAGAGCCGCCTCGTGCAGATCAACAAGCCCCGGAAGGTGCGCCCATGCTCCTTCGAACGCATCTATTTCAGCCGTGGAAGCGACATCGACATCTACCGCGAGCGCAAGGAGCTCGGACGCAAGCTCGTGCCGGCGATACTCGACGCCATCGGCCATGACCTCGACAACACAGTCTTCTCCTTCATCCCCAACACGGCCGAGGTGGCATACAATGGTCTGCTCCAGGGGCTCGAGGACTACCTCAACCGCCAGAAAGCCTACGAGATAGAGCAGTTGGGAGCCGAGGCCACGACCGAGAAGATAGAGAAGATACTCTCCCGCTTCATCCGCAACGAGAAGGTGGCCATCAAGGACATCAAGCTGCGCACCTTCATAGCGGAGGGCAACAGCCGCAACGACCTTGCCGCCCACGTCTACGACATAACCTACGGAACGATACGCCCCGGGAAAGACAATCTGGTGGTGATCGACGACAGCATAGTGCGCGGCACCACGCTGAAGCAGAGCATCCTCTCGATCCTCGACCGGCTGAATCCTAAGAAGATAGTGGTGGTGAGCTCATCGCCGCAGGTGAGGTATCCCGACTACTACGGCATCGACATGTCGCGCATGAGCGAGTTCATCGCCTTCAAGGCCGCGATAGCGCTGCTGGTGGAACGTGGGATGACCGACATCATCGACAAGGCGTACGCCGCATCAGTGGCACAGCGCGGCCTCCCTAAGGAGCAGATGGTCAACCACGTGAAGGAGATTTACGCTCCCTTCAGCGATGAGGAGATCTCGCGCAAGATCGCGGAGCTGCTGACTCCGGAAGGCACGAGAGCCGAGGTGGAGCTGGTGTTTCAGCCACTCAAAGGGCTGCATGAGGCGTGTCCCGGCCATCCGGGCGACTGGTATTTCAGCGGCGACTATCCGACCCAGGGAGGCGTGAAGCTCGTCAACGAAGCCTTTATCAATTATATAGAACAAATCTACGAACCACATATAAAGAACGCCTGACGCTTCCGGTCCCGGGAGCCCGGGCGCTTCTTTTTATATCTGACACCATCATACACAATGAGAAAAGTGACGCTTATCCTCGACGACGGGAGCCGATATGAAGGCAAGTCGTTTGGCTATGAGAGACCGATAGCCGGAGAAGTGGTGTTCAACACGGCCATGACAGGCTATCCGGAAAGCCTGACGGATCCGTCGTATGCCGGGCAGCTTATGACGCTGACCTATCCTCTTGTGGGCAACTATGGCGTGCCCTCCACGGAGACAGGACCCGACGGGCTGCCTGTCAACATGGAGAGCGACAGGATACACGCCGACGCCATTATCGTGAGCGACTACTCCCCCGCCTACTGCCACTGGAACGCCCGGGAGAGCCTCGGCGACTGGCTGAAACGCGAGAAGGTGGTGGGAGTGACGGGCATCGACACCCGCGCCCTCACGAAAAACCTCCGCGAGCACGGAGTGATGATGGGCAAGATAGTGTTTGACGACGAACCGGAGGCAGAGGAGCCCGAGATGCCCGACTACGGCGCCATCAACTACGTCGACATCGTGAGCACGAAGACGCCTGTAGTGTATGCGCAGGGCGAGAGCCGCGTTCTCGCCGCCGACGCTCCCGCCGAAGTGATCGACAGCACGCTCAACGAGCCCGGCCGAAAGAGGGTGGTGCTCGTGGACTGCGGCGTTAAGTCGAACATCATCCGCTGTCTGCTGAAGCGCGGCGTCGAGGTGGTCAGGGTGCCATGGGACTACGACTACAACAATCTGAAGTTTGACGGACTATTCCTCTCCAACGGCCCCGGCGACCCCGATCGCTGTGAGGCGGCCGTGGCCAACCTCCGTAAGGCGTTCACCAATCCGGAGCTCCCCATTTTCGGCATCTGCATGGGCAACCAGCTGCTCTCCAAGGCGGCCGGAGCCCACATCTACAAGCTCAAATACGGCCACCGCAGCCATAACCAGCCGGTGAGGATGGCCGGCACCGACAGATGCTTCATCACCTCGCAAAACCACGGCTATGCGGTAGACTCATCGACACTCTCCAAAGACTGGGAACCCCTCTTCATCAATATGAACGACGGCTCCAACGAGGGTATCCGCCACAAGAAGAACCCGTGGTTTTCGGCGCAGTTCCACCCGGAGGCCGCCTCGGGGCCGACCGATACGGAATTCCTGTTTGATGATTTTGTAAAACTTCTTTAATCCCCAAGCTTGAAAACAGATATGGAAACAAACAGAAACGAGAGTATAAAGAAAGTGCTTCTGCTCGGCTCCGGGGCATTGAAGATCGGCGAGGCCGGTGAATTCGACTATTCAGGCTCGCAGGCCCTCAAGGCACTCCGTGAAGAGGGCATAGAGACAGTACTGATCAATCCCAATATCGCCACGGTGCAGACTTCGGAAGGCGTGGCCGACAACATATATTTCCTTCCCGTGACCCCTTATTTCGTAGAGAAGGTGATCGAGAAGGAGCGTCCCGACGGCATCATGCTCGCCTTCGGCGGCCAGACGGCGCTCAACTGCGGAGTGCAGCTCTTCCACGACGGCGTGCTGGAGAAATACGGCGTAAAGGTGCTCGGCACTCCGGTGGAGGCCATCATAGACACCGAAGACCGCGAGAAATTCGTGGAGAAGCTCAACGAGATCGACGTCAAGACCATCAAGAGCGAGGCGGTGGAGAGCGCGGAGGCAGCCTGCGAGGCCGCGAAGCGTCTCGGCTACCCCGTGATTGTCAGGGCCGCATACGCCCTCGGCGGTCTGGGGTCCGGCTTCTGCGACAATGAGGAGGAACTCCTCTCCACAGTGGAGAAGGCTTTCTCCTTCTCTCCGCAGGTGCTCATCGAGAAGTCGCTGCGCGGCTGGAAGGAGGTGGAGTATGAGGTGGTGCGCGACCGCTTCGACAACTGCATCACGGTCTGCAACATGGAGAACTTCGACCCTCTGGGCATCCACACCGGCGAGTCGATAGTGATCGCTCCCTCGCAGACGCTCAGCAACCGCGACTACCATAAGCTCCGCGAGCTCTCCATCAAGATCATCAGGCATATCGGCATCGTGGGTGAATGCAACGTGCAGTATGCCTACGACCCCGAGAGCGAGGACTACCGCGTGATCGAGGTCAACGCACGCCTCAGCCGCTCGTCGGCCCTCGCCTCCAAGGCCACCGGCTATCCTCTGGCTTTCGTGGCCGCCAAGCTCGGCCTCGGCTACGGGCTCTTCGACATCAAGAACTCCGTGACCAAGACCACAGGGGCATTCTTCGAGCCGGCGCTCGACTATGTAGTATGCAAGATACCGCGCTGGGACCTCGGAAAGTTTCACGGCGTCGACAAGGAGCTCGGCTCCATCATGAAATCCGTAGGCGAGGTGATGGCCATAGGCCGCACTTTCGAGGAGGCGATCCAGAAAGGCCTCCGCATGATCGGCCAGGGGATGCACGGCTTCGTGGAGAACAAGGAACTCGTGATTCCCGACATCGACAAGGCCCTGCGCGAGCCCACCGACAAGCGCATATTCGTCATTTCCAAAGCATTCAGGGCCGGGTATACCGTCGATCAGGTGCATAGGCTCACGATGATCGACAAATGGTTTCTGGAGAAACTGATGAACATCATGCACACCAGCGAGGAGCTCCACGCCCTCGACACGGTGGCTAAGGATGTGAAAGACATAGAAGGGGGCGTAGCCGCCCTCACGGAGCTCTGCCGTCAGCCCGACAACTACGAGCTGCTGCTACGGGCCAAGATGCAGGGTTTCTCAGATTTCCAGGTGTCGCGCGCACTCGGCCTCGAGAAGAGACTCGGCGTTGATCATGGCATCAAGGCCGTACGACTGGCCCGAAAGGAGCTCGGCATCGTGCCGGTGGTGAAGCAGATTGACACTCTGGCAGCCGAATATCCGGCACAGACCAACTACCTCTACCTCACCTACAGCGGCAAGACCAATGACATCCACTATGAGCATGACGACCGTTCGATCGTGGTGCTCGGCTCGGGTGCCTACCGCATCGGCAGCTCCGTGGAGTTCGACTGGTGTGGCGTTCAGGCGCTCAACACCATCCGCAAGGAGGGCTACCGCAGCGTGATGATCAACTACAACCCCGAGACAGTCTCCACGGACTACGACATGTGTGACCGCCTCTATTTCGACGAGCTCTCTTTTGAGCGCGTAATGGATATTCTCGAGCTGGAGACTCCCCATGGGGTCATAGTGTCGACCGGAGGTCAGATTCCGAACAATCTCGCCATGCGTCTCGATGAGGAGCACGTGCCTATCCTCGGCACCTCCGCCAAGAGCATCGATAACGCCGAGGACCGCGACAAATTCTCGGCCATGCTCGACCGCATAGGGGTAGACCAGCCGGAATGGAGCGCCCTGACTTCGATGGAGGATATCAACGCCTTCGTCGACAAGGTGGGCTTCCCGGTTCTCGTGCGCCCGTCCTATGTGCTGTCGGGCGCCGCCATGAACGTCTGCTCCAATCCCGAGGAGCTCGAGCGCTTCCTCAAGCTGGCGGCCAACGTCAGCAAGCAGCATCCCGTTGTCGTGAGCCAGTTTATCGAGCATGCCAAGGAGGTTGAGATGGACGCCGTGGCCAAGGACGGCGAGATCATAGCCTACGCCATCAGCGAGCATATAGAGTTTGCCGGCGTACACTCCGGCGACGCCACCATCCAGTTCCCGCCCCAGAAGCTTTATGTCGAGACCGTGAGACGCATCAAGCGCATCAGCCGCGAGATCGCCAGGGAGCTCAAAATCTCCGGACCCTTCAACATCCAGTTCCTGGCCCGCGACAACGACATCAAGGTGATCGAATGCAACCTCAGGGCCTCGCGTTCGTTCCCGTTCGTGAGCAAGGTGCTCAAGATCAACCTTATCGAGCTGGCCACCAAGATCATGCTCGGCATCCCAGTGGAGAAGCCCGACAAGAATCTCTTCGACCTCGACTATGTGGGCATCAAGGCGTCGCAGTTCTCGTTCAACCGACTGCAGAACGCCGACCCGGTGCTCGGTGTCGACATGGTGTCGACCGGCGAGGTAGGCTGTCTGGGACGCGACACTCAGTGCGCCGTGCTGAAGTCGATGCTCTCAGTGGGCTACAGGATTCCGAAGAAGAATGTGCTTCTCTCAATCGGAACCCCTAAACAGAAGGTGGCCATGCTGGAGGCGGCACGTCTTCTCAGCGAGAAGGGCTACCACATCTACGCCACAGGGGGAAGCTCGAAATTCCTCAGCGACAACGGCATCGAGAACACCCGCGTCTACTGGCCCGATGAGCCCGAGAAGAAGCCCCAGGCCATCGACCTGCTCCACAGCAAGGAGATCGAACTGGTGGTCAACACGCCCAAAAACCTCACTCCCGGTGAGCTTCGCAACGGATACAGGATACGCCGCGCGGCCATCGACCTCAACATCCCGCTGATCACCAACGTGCGTCTGGCAAGCGCGTTTATCAACGCCTTCTGCACGATGACGCTCGACGACCTCTGCATCGCCCCCTGGAGCGAATATAAATAAACGGCCTCGACAAGACATGCATTCAAGGCGGCATCCCGTCGGGACGCCGCCTTGACCTTTCAAAGGCCTGCGATATTTCCTGTGTTTACCTGACACATCAATAAAATGAAGACAATAAAGATCTGGAACGACAACCCCTCCGACAAGCAGACAAGAGACATAGCCCGCTGCCTCCGGGAGGGTGAGATAGCCATCATGCCGACCGACTCGCTCTACGGCATCTGCTGCGACGCGCTATCGCAGAAATCAATCGAGAGGGTAGCCCGTCTCAAAGGGCTCAATCCTGACAAATCCAATCTGTCGATCATCTGCTCCGACATCTCCATGGCTGCCGAATACGCCCGCATCGGCAACTACGCCTTCCAGATGATGAAGGAGCTGACGCCGGGGCCTGTGACTTTCATATTCAAAGCCACCAATTCGCTACCTAAGGCTTTCAAAGGGAGGAAGACGGTAGGCGTCAGGATTCCCGACAATGCCACATGCCGCGTCACGGTGGAGGAACTCGGTCATCCCGTCATGACCACATCCATTATGTATGACGATGAAGACGAGGGCACCAATCCCGACCTTATTGCCGAGGTCTATGACGGAAAGGTGGATCTGATGGTCGACGGAGGCATGGGCAGCCTGGAGCCATCGGCGATAATCGACTGCACGGGCAACGAGCCTGTAGTGGTGCGCGAAGGCAAAGCCACATCCAATTAATAAAGAACATATAAACATTAATGATATGAACACACATATCCACCACAGCAGCAATATAATCTGTCGTTGCCTTATGCTCATAGCAGTCATGCTGATGGCAGGCAACGCGCATGCGCTGACCGGCGCATGGCGCGGAGAACTGAATTTGGGGCAGATGAAGGTGCCTCTGGTATTCAATTTCTCCGAAACAGAATCCGGGGAGACACAATGCACCATGGACTCTCCCTCGCAGGGAGCCAAAGGTATAGCTACAGAAGTACTGCTCTGCACTGCCGACTCCATATCGCTGACATGCAATATCATAGGCGCGTCTTATTCCGGCCGGATATCCGGAGCTATCATCACGGGGCGTTTCAAGCAGAGAGGCTATGAGTTTCCCCTTGACCTGACTCCGGACGCACCGCTTGCAGAACGGCGTCCGCAGACGCCCAAAGCTCCATTCCCCTATACCGTGATCGACACGACGTTCACGGCTCCCGACGGAGCCGTGATGAGCGCGACACTCACTCTGCCGCCTGCAGGCGAAGGCATAAAGATTCCGGCTGTGGTCATGGTGACGGGAAGCGGCCCGCAGAATCGCGACGAGGAATACTGCGACCATCGACCGTTTGCCGTCATTGCCGACTTTCTTGCCCGCAACGGCATCGCTTCGCTGCGTTACGACGACCGCGGCACAGGCAAGTCAACCGGTAATTTCCTTACTTCCACGACCCATACCTTCAAGGATGACGCGGTGAGCGGCGTCGACTTTCTGCGTTCCATCCCCGGCACAGGATGTGTGGGAATGTTGGGTCATTCAGAGGGGGGCACCATAGCCTTTATGGCCGGCGCGGAAGATAAAGCGGACTTCATCGTATCACTGGCCGGTATGGCTGTTTCGGCCAAGGAGACACTGATGAGACAGAACAGCCACGGACTGGATAAGATGGCTTTATCCGACGCAGACAAAGCCAACAGTCTGAAAATGATTGAACTCGTATTCGACACAATCATCAGCCAGGCGCGGAGAGGGGTGTCGGAGCCTATAGACATAGACGCGCTTGCAGCAGCCAACGACTTAGAGCTTCCTCAGCAGGTGCTTCAATCGCTGAAGATGACGCAGAGCACACGCGCTCCCTGGTTTGATGCCTTACTGATGTTGAATCCCAGCGAATATATCGAGAAAGTGAAATGCCCTGTCCTGGCGATCAACGGCGAAAAAGACCGGCAGGTGTATCCCGACAATCTGACCGTCATATCGGAGCTTGCCCCTCAGGCGAAAACGATTCTTATGCCGGACCTCAACCACCTGATGCAGCATGCCGTCACGGGTGAAATGACGGAATATGACGAGATCCGCGAGACAATCTCCCCCGAAGTGCTCGATGCCATCGCCACATTCATCAACAGCACCTGCAAGTAGACTGTTTATCCCTCACCGACTTTTGACAGCAAGCATATATCCGATGCCCCGCTGATTGAGTATGGATATCGACGGGTCGTGCCAGAGATAATGACGGAGTTTGTGGATGAATCCGTGGAGCGAATTGCGGCTGTACGGGTCGTCACGCTGCCATATCAGCTGCATCATAGTAGAGGCATCCACGGTATACCCGGCGTTTATGATCAGCTCCTTCAGGAGTTTCGCTTCAATCAACGAGAGTTCCGTACTTTCCTTTTCAGGATACGTCAGAGTCTGCGTTGAAAGATCCAGCGTATAACCGCCAATTGCAAATGTGTGATTCTCTTCTGCCATCGCACGACGTAGCAACCTTGATTCTTACTATCAGCTCGAGCATCCTGAACGGTTTTTTAAGATAGTCATTTCCTCCAAGTTCAAAACCTTCGACTATGTCGTCGATTTCCGATTTTGCCGTGAGAAACAGAAGAGGCACATTGCGGTCGATCTGACGGATGCGGCGGCCCATCTCAAAGCCGTCCATGCGCGGCATCATCACATCAGCCACTATGAGGTCGGCTCCATGCCGTGTGAAAACCCCCAGCCCTTCTTCCCCGTCACGGGCCGTCACAGTCCCGAAATCATTTCGCTGCAAGGTTTCGGAGATAATCATTGACAGTGTCGAATCATCCTCCACCAATAATATTCTATTGCTCATCAGTCTTGAATTTTATCATGAACCTGCTCCCCTTCCCCGGTTTACTTTCGACGCTGATCGACCAGCGATGTTTGTCAATGATGGATTTCACGTAGAAAAGCCCTATGCCATAACCTCTCACCTCACTGCGGTTGCCATGGGGCACCCGATAGAATTTGCTCCAGATCTCGGGCAATGACTTTTCCGGGATGCCGATTCCATTATCCGACACAGACACACCCGAGTCATCCGCTTCTACAAGAATTGAAACCGAATCCCCTGAATATTTGATGCTGTTGTCAATAAGATTCCCTATGACATTTGAAAAATGTGTCGGATCGGCATCGACAGAGGCGCATTCAGCACATAAGAGAGATATTTCACATGGCTTATCGGCACGAAGCTTCTGCTGCTCAATGACGGATTTCAGAAAGGCTTTAATGTCAATCCTTTCCTGAGCCATAGCCAGATGTTTACGTCGCTCCATACTCATCGCGAGAATATTCTCTTGATTCTTATATCAGGTCCGTTTCTGATGACCAATGGCACAGTCTCCACCGAGACCACGCTTGTGTCAAGGCCCAGGGCATTTTCCGCCGGCTCTGATATATGTCGGAGTGCCTCATATGCGGTCAGGACCTTGCGTTCGTAAGCATTGCATATACTCGATGGTGAGAACACCCTATGAATCAGCACGAACCGGAAGTCGCCCGCTATTCCGTACCGTTTCATAGAGGGATACTTACTTGTCAGCGTAAGATCGCCTGAGGCCACAAGATCCTCCACAATCTGCCGGAGAAACACGTTGATCAGTGGCTGCACCTTGAAGCCGAATCTTACAGTGACCAGAAAAACGGCATCCTTTACCATCGTATCCACGGAATAATCAAGCGTATAGGGCATGTCGGTATGCACTATGCGGATAATCCAGTAATGATCAGCCCTTTTAGGCTGTTTGTTTATTATCGAGTACAGCAGCTTGCTCTCTACCATATTCTTTGTAGGCGAGAAGCTGATGTAGACCACGTTAGACGCATAGCGGGGTATCTCCGCATCATCCCTTATGGCCGTAATTATGTCTATGTAATCCGGGAAATATTCATACTCCAGATGGCTGCGATGGAATGAGCGTCCTTTGTTCCAGACAAACATTATGCAGAACAGCCCACAGGCTATCAGCACCGTAAACCAGCCGCCATGCACGAACTTGAACATGTTGGCGGCGAAGAAAGCCCCTTCGAACAGGCAGAACACCATGAAAAAAGAGTATGTGAGCCACGCAGGCATTCCTATATTCCTCATATAGCGCCACAGCAGTATGGTCGTGGCAAGCATCGTTATGGTAATGGCGAGCCCATAGGCGGCTTCCATGCGGCCCGAAGACCGGAACAACAGCACCGTGCCGACACATCCCACATACAGAAACATATTTATACCCGGGACATACAGCTGCCCTTTGACATTTCCCGTATGGTTGATCTTCATCCTTGGCCAGATATCAAGATTCACAGCCTCGCCTATAAGGGAAAACACACCGCTTATCAGCGCCTGGCTCGCTATAATGGCGGCAACGGTAGCTATGACTATGCCCGCACCCAGAAAGCCTGCCGGCATCATGCCGTAGAACGGATTTACCTGCCCGTCGATGGAACCTGCATGAGCCAGAATCCATGCTCCCTGCCCGAGATAATTGAGAATGAGCATGACTTTGACAAAAAGCCAGCTGAAGGTAATATTGTAACGTCCGCAATGCCCCAGGTCGGCATACAATGCCTCCGCTCCCGTCGTGCATAGAAACACGGCCCCGAGTATAAACATCCATTCAGGAGTGGAAATAATCAGCCTGACAGCGTAATAGGGATTGAATGCCTTGAATATGGAGAGATCATTCCCCACGTTCATCAGTCCGAGTATGCCAAGCATCAGAAACCACACGAGCATTACCGGACCGAAAAACCTGCCGATCTTAGACGATCCCGAACGCTGCACAAAGAACACCAGGGTTATTATCACCAGCACAATCGGCACCACCGGCGTAGCTACATATAATGAACGCAATCCTTCTACGGCCGATGTAACGGTCACTGCCGGCGTTATTATTCCGTCAGCAAGCATCGCGCTTGCACCTATTGCAGCCACAATGAAGGGCCATCCGCCTGTAGCCGTCTTTTTCACCAGTGAAAAAAGACCCATTATGCCCCCCTCGCCATTATTGTCGGCGCGGAGAGCTACCGCCACATACTTGATTGTGGTCTGAAGCGTAAGCGTCCATATCACACACGACACCGCTCCAATGATATAATCCCGGTCGAATTCAGGGCTGGCATTCAGAATAGCTTTCATGACATAGAGCGGCGACGTTCCTATATCGCCAAACACTATCCCTATGGCGACGAGCAGTCCCGCCGCACTCCACTTCCCGGTCCTATTATCCTTCCGGCTCATACCTCCTCAAAACAAAGTGTTATACTATCTCAATATAGCTGCGTGTTCTCAATACATCGGCAGTATAATAAACTGCATCCTGACTTAAATCACACGCTGTAAACGCAAATTTATAACACCAATACCGACCAATAAGTTGGCCAACCTCGCTTCCCCTTCTCCCTATGTCAGATACTTCTTATCTCAAGGGCAAAGCTAAGAATTAACTTGGCAAAACCTCATTATAATTCTCCAGAAGTAGGTCAACACCCATAGATTTAGGGGATTATAAGCATATTTTGGGTTTCCTCCAGGAGTTGACTTTTCTGTTCAGCGGTCAGTCTGCCGGTTTCTATTGATATATAGGGCATACCGCTAATTGTTTTGAATATTTCGTTTATTCAGATATTTGCTTATTCCCATTGCAGTCCATCCCATAATCAAATAGACGGAGGCATATATGGCAGCATACAGTTATATAGCCTGATAATCTAACTATTCAATTTTTCCAACGCTTGAGATGCGGGAAGAACCGGCGCATTTGCTCTTTCACCTGCGCGACTGTAAGATTCTGACTGAGTATGATTCAGGGGAAAACGATCTGCCATGCGATGTATTCGCCGAGAAGCGCCAATACAAACAATATGCCGCAAATCAGAGCGAAGACGTCAAGCTTGCGCGAGGCCAGGAAGCTGACTTTCGTCAGATAACAGGCAGCCAGATGACAGAAAGCCATCATGAAGAGGAAAAACAGGTCGATAAACGTCCACCATTCCGTGCGCAGGCTGAATGTGAGCACCATTACAACGAGCACAAGAACCAGGCCCCCCCAGGCGGCCGCACGCGATTGCATCACATTGCTCATATATCTATCATATTATTGGGTTATCTGTAGATTTATCCGGTTATCTGTAGATCTTGAATCCGTAAGGGCGACCCTCGACATCGTTGACTACCACGAAATAGAACCCCGAGGGCTGACCACCAAGGTCGACGAAAGCCGAGGAGACGTCGCTGTATCGCTGAAGCCTGATCATAGAGCCGTTGAGGTTGTAGATCCGCGACATCACTATCTCCGAAGGGAGGTCGACGCGGAAATGACCTCCGCCCATAGCCACGAGACGGGGCTCAATCACGTTGAGGCGACTCTCATGTTCATGCTCGCGGCTCTCATTCTCGCTGCGCGTCTCCGTGATGAAGTCCTCATAGAAGGAAAACGGCTCCTCTTCCTGAGGGGGAACAATCTCGGCTGCATTGACAATGTCGGCCAGCTGGCCGAAGCTGAGTATTTCCGTAGCGAAGAGACGGTAGAAGGAGTCGTTCTCGCCGTCAAGCAGCAGACGCCAGTAGTCGCCTTTGGAGCCGTAGGCTACAAGAGGAAGGATTCTGTCGCCGTCCACAAGTCCGAGCGCCACGTCACCGTCTCGCTTCAGCATTGCCGACATCTCGTCGCTCCACTGCGAGGGCGTAAACAAATCGGAGGCAGTCTGGATATAGCGGTCGCTGGCGAAAAGGGCATCGATAACGCCGTCGGCCTGATTGCGAGACATGGAGAGCGAGTTGACCTGAGGATACGCCTTAACCAGCTTCGATATATAGGAGGGAATGTCCTGCCACGCCTCGATTGCCTCGTAAGGCACATCGGAGTCGTAGCGTATCATCTCTATGTCTCGGGCATAGCTGCGCAGGAGCGCCTTCTCGTATTCGCCCAAGGCATCGGCGTCAAAACCCTTTGACAGGTTGAAACCGAGTATGGGGAATGCCTTGTTCTCGGCCGAGACTATCACGAAGCCTCCAGAGGGAGAATTAAACACATAGAAAGGTATGAACAGATTTGCCGTGGTGAGCCGTTTGCCGTTGTAGACAAGCTTCGGCGGGGGTGTGACGAGCCCCGCGGCCTCATTGAAGAAAGCCTGCGCCACAGCCTCGGCCGTCTTGCGGTAGACAGTCTCGGCGTAGCCCTGCATCGGGCCCAACATCATTCCGATGGCCATGGCCATCACGTAAAGCAATTTCCTCATATATTATATAACGCCTGCCAGAGGCCAAAAGTATGCCGGGCCATGCAAAAGCACAACCCGGCAAATATTGGAGGTATCGACGACTGTCGGAATGAATCAGCCTTCCACGCCTTCCACCTCCGACTCCTCTATCTCGACCTTCTCGGCCTTGGAGTCGGTGATGTTGGGGAGCTCGAGGCCGAGGTGCTTCTTGCGGTCGACCACCTTAAGGTAGAGGCCAAGCACCAGCGCGGCAACGCCGAGGCATGCGAGCATCACGAGGGGCCAGGTGTAATTGTAGCTCACCGCTGCCTCCTCGGCAGTCAGCTGACCGGCTGCGACCGCCGATACGATATCGGAATTGGTGGAATCGAGCACCTTGCCGATCAGCAGCGGAAAGAGCCAGAGGCCGATGTTCTGAATCCAGAAGATGAGGGCGTAGGCGGAGCCTATAATCTTTGCGTCGACCAGCTTGGGCACGGAGGGCCAGAGCGAGGCCGGCACGAGCGAGAAGGAGGCGCCGAGCACGAGAATCGTGATGTAGGCCACCATCACGCCGCCGAGGTCGTTGCCCTTGAAGACGGGGAGGATGAACGCGAACGTCAGGTGGCAGATGATGAGGAGAAGGGCGCCGAAAACGAGCATCGAGGCGGCCTTACCCTTATAGTCTACATAGTTGCCGAGGATGGGAGTTATGCCGACGGCCAGCAGCGGGAACACCGCGAAAATCGCGGCGGCCGACTGCCTCATGTAGCCCATCACGCAATATACCACCAGCGCCACGATGGAAATCACCAGCGATGGAATCTTCACCGACTTGCTCTTCGAGAAGCTGAAGCCAAAGGCCCCGCCGGCCACCACAAGCATGATGACATACTGGATATACGTGCAGAGGTCGCTCTGCCAGAACTCGCTTACCGATTCGGGATGGAGCGAGAGATTGCACTGGAGCATGTTGACCGCATATTTCTGGAAGGGGAAGATGGCGGAATAATAGAGCACGCAGAGGAGGGCCACCACCCAGAATCCGAGGGAGCTCAGGATCTTGCCGAGGTCGGAGATGCGGAAGGGATCGTCTTTCTCTTCAGCCTCGCCTGTCTGCGCGTCGAGTTTCTTGTCCATGAAGAAATAGACGATAAACATGATAAGGGCCACCATGAGGAGCACAACGCCGAAGGCCACCGAACGCGACACGCTGATGTCGCCGCCGAAGTTGGCCACGAGGGGCGAGAAGATCATACACGTGCCCACACCGAGACGGGCGAGCGCCATCTCCGAGCCCATGGCCATGGCCATCTCACGCCCCTTGAACCATTTCACGATTCCACGGCTCACCGTGATGCCGGCCATCTCCACGCCGCAGCCGAAGATCATGAAGCCGACGGCCGAGAGCTTGGCGGATGCCGGCATGCCTTCATAGAAAGGAGAGATGCCCAGCTCGTCGAAGCCCGGGATGTAGTTGAGATGGTTGGTAAACCATACGTCGAGGCTGCTGCCGAGGAAAGCGTCGGTGAGGGCATACCAGTTGATTGTGGCGCCCACGAGCATCACGCCGCCCGAAAGCACGGCCGTGAACCTCACGCCCATCTTGTCGAGGATGATACCTGCGAAGATGAGGAAGAAGATGAACACGTTGAGGAAGGTCTCTGAGCCCTGCATCGTACCGAAGGCTGTGGAATCCCAGCCTCTGGTCGACTGCAGGAGGTCTTTGATCGGGGAGAGGATGTCCATAAATATATACGAACAGAACATGGCGAAGGCGAGCAGGCCGAGGGCAAGCCAACGGGCCCATGCCTTGTCGCGGAGCGAAGTGCCGGCAGCCGCGGCGTTGAGAGCTGCTGTGGAAGAAGACATAGTGTTAGGTTTTATTCAAATTTTGTGCAAATATAATAATAAGTAGCGTGACTGCCGCGAAACGCAGGGTGTTTTTGCTTGAAATTTGAAAATAATGTTGCAGGCCACTGTTGTGCGGCATGATTGCGCGACAGAATGGCAGGCAATAAGGGAGGATGCACCGGGGATGAAAATATATTTGAATGATATGCAAAAAATTCTTAACTTTGTGGATTATTTACGTCGAACATCCGAAGCAACATAACAAAAACAACAATAACCAACTAATTCGACTAACGTATGAAGAGACTATTTCTCTTGGCCGTGACACTGATGGTCGCGATTGCCCAGGCGTTTGCGCAGGGCGGCGAGACGACGTGCAGGGGAACGGTAATCGATGAACTGGGCGAGCCGGTAATCGGCGCCACAGTCTCAGTGAAAGGCACCAGCACAGCTGTGGCCACAGACATCGACGGCAATTTCACACTGAAAGTGCCACAGGGCAAGCACAAGCTCCTGATCACCTATATCGGCTACAAACCGATGGAAATAGAGGCACGCCACGAGGCCGGCACCATAACGCTCGACCCCGACTCGCAGATGCTTCAGGACGTGGTGGTGACCCAGTCGAAGGCGCGCACCCGCGAGACCCCTATCGCGATCTCCGAGATCACCGCGGGCCAGATCGAGGCCAAGCTCGGCAACAAGGAGTTTCCCGAGGTACTTAAGTCAACCCCCGGCGTATGGGCCACTCCCGACGGCGGAGGCTACGGCGACGCCAAGATCAACATGCGCGGCTTCAAGGCCCCGAATGTGGCTATCCTCGTCAACGGTATCCCGATGAACGATATGGAGTGGGGCGGCATCTACTGGTCGAACTTCGCAGGTCTGGCCGGCGTCACCTCCAACATGCAGACCCAGCGCGGCCTCGGCGCCGCCATCATGTCGACTCCCTCCGTGGGCGGCACCATCAACATCACCACCCGCGGCCTCGACGCCAAGAAGGGAGGCACCGTATGGTATGGCATGGGCAACGACGGCCTCAACGACGTTGGCTTCAGCCTCTCGACCGGCCTTATGAAGAACGGCTGGGCGATATCGGTGCTCGGCTCCCACAAATGGGGCGACGGCTACATCCAGGGCACCCAGTTCCAGGCCTGGAACTACTTCGTCAACGTATCGAAGAAGCTTGGCGACAGCCATCAGCTGAGCCTTACGGCCTTCGGCGCCCCGCAGTGGCACAACCAGCGCAACTCCGGCAACGGCCTCACCGTGGAAGGCTGGCAGGAAGTGAAGCAGTATATGAACGGCGAGAGCATGTATCGCTACAACGCTGCCTACGGTTTCGACAACGAGGGACGTGAGCGCACCATGAACCGCAACCAGTATCACAAGCCGATCATCTCGCTCAACCACATCTGGCAGATCAACGAGTATTCCTCGCTCTCCACTGCACTCTATACATCGCTCGCCTCCGGCGGCGGCTATTCGGGCCAGGGCCGCGGCGACTACAGCAACTCCTCCTGGTATGCCGCCAACAACGGTATCCTCAACTGGCAGTTCCGCCGCCCCGACGGCACCTTCGACTACGGTGCCATCCAGGACATGAACGCCGCCTCGACCACCGGCTCCAACATGGTGATGTCGATGAGCAACAACTCCCACGAATGGTATGGCCTGATCTCAACCTACAAAAACGAGATCATCCCCAACAAGCTGACACTCACAGGCGGTATCGACCTCCGCTACTATGTGGGCCACCACAACAACAAGATCAACGACCTCTACAGCGGCGCCTACTTCATGGACGACAGCAGCCGCAAGAACGTAAAGCCCGAAAACAACGCGGCTGCCGCCGACCCCAACTGGAAATACGAGAAACTCGGCATCGGCGACGTGGTATACCGCGACTATAACGGCCACACCCATCAGGAGGGCATCTACGGTCAGGGTGAATACAAGCTGCTCGACGGCGCCGTGACCACCATCCTCGCCGGCTCGCTCAACGTCACGGGCTACCAGCGCATCGACCACTTCTACTACGACAAAGAGCACGCCAAGTCGCCCTGGAAGACATTCCTCGGCGGAACAATCAAGGGCGGTGCCAACTGGAACATCGACCGCCACAACAACGTGTTCGTCAACGGCGGCTACATCTCCAAGGCTCCCTTCTTCTCCAACGGCGTATTCCTCTCCTCGGCGGTAAGCAACGCCATCAACCCGAATCCCAAGAACGAGAAGATCGGCTCCGTGGAGGTCGGCTACGGCTTCCACTCCCCTGTGTTCTCGATGACCATCAACGGATACTTCACCAAGTGGATGGACAAATGCGACCGCGAGACCCAGAAGAGCGGAGAGATCAGCTCCGGCGCACACGCCGGCGAGCGATACACCATGAACCTCGAGAAGGTGTCGGCACGCCACATGGGTGTGGAGCTCGACTTCACCTACGTGCCCACACAGTGGATTGAGCTCAACGGTATGTTCTCGTGGGGCGACTGGCAGTGGGACAACAACGCCAAGGGCTACTTCTACAACGACCAGGGCCAGCCTCTTAAGAACCTCCAGGGCGACCTCGCCTCCGGCATCCGCGCCGAAGACCACGCCTGGGCGATCCTCAACCAGAAGGGCGTCAAGGTGGGTGGCTCCGCTCAGACCACAGCTGCCCTCGGCGTCACATTCAAGCCTTTCAAGGGCTTCCGCATCGGCGCCGACTGGACTATGGCCGCTCGCAACTATTCCGACTACGCCGTCTCCGGCTCCAACCTCAACCCCAACACGGAGCTCAACGTATGCGATCCCTGGGAGATACCCTGGGGCAACGAGCTCGACCTCAGCTGCAGCTATAAGTTCAAGGTCGGCGGTCTCGACGCCACCGTCTACGGCAACGTCTACAACCTCTTCAACTACAACTTCGTTAAGGACGCCACCACCAACTTCGACACTCCGGGCACATGGAGCAACGCCTACAAGGTGCTCTACTCCTTCGGCCGCACGTTCTCGCTGAGATTTAAACTGAGTTTCTAATCACACCACAAGCATAAGAAAATGAAAGCTATAAATATAAAGACACTGGCGTTTCTGGCAGCGGGCATCGGTCTTGCGGGATGCTCGGAAAATTCCTGGAACGACCATCTCGACGGCTTCGAGGAGCCGACGCTCCAGCAGGTGCAGAGCGTCAGCTACACCATGACCGAGGCCGACTACGCCACTCTCGCAGGGCTCAGCGCCAACAAGGAGCTCGCAGGCAGCGAGCATGCGGCAGCACTCGCCGCCGTAGGAACACAGCATTATTTCACTCCCTCCATCCCGGCCGCGCAGTATGTTCCGGCCTTCCTCGCCA
The DNA here is from genome assembly GCA_947626355.1 of uncultured Muribaculaceae bacterium. Lineage (GTDB taxonomy): Bacteria > Bacteroidota > Bacteroidia > Bacteroidales > Muribaculaceae > Lepagella. The sequence goes on along the minus strand of CANQRV010000007.1, from coordinate 19,173 downwards.
ACAGTACCTTCAAGTATTTCGCCCTCAGCAACGGATCCTCGGTGAGCCTCACCTACAACGAGGCCCAGGAGATGCCCGCGGAGATCGAGGGTATCGCCAGCGCCGCTGAGTATACCGTCTCCGACAACGACTACCAGAAGGTGTGGGGCAGCGAGACCGATTACACTCCCTCGTTCGCTCCCAGCCACACCGCGGCAGCCTCGCTTGCCGGCGTGATCGCCGACAACTTCCCCGACGCGGCCGACGGCCAGTATGTGATCGTCAACTACATGACATCGAATGTAGATCCCGTCTTCAACGGCGGCGACACCCCCGACGTGCCGGGCTTCACCCTCTCCGAGGTGATCGGCAGCGTGGCCGTCGACGGCACCTACGACATCAACGGCATCGTGACAGCCGTCTGCAACGCCGGCTTCATCCTTACCGACAACTCCGGCTCCATATTCACATATATGGGAAGCGGCTATGATCCCTCGACCTACCCGATAGGCACACAGCTGGTGGCCAGCGCCCAGATCGGCGCCTACAACAAGGGTCTCCAGATCTCCGGCTCCGCCTCCACATTCGAGGTGAAGGGAAGCGAGGAATCGGTGGAATACCCCTCCCCCGCTGTCTTCTCCGCAAGCGACATCGAGACTATAGCCGGCCGCACCGACAATGCTCTCGCCGAGTATGGCCAGATCACGGGCAAGGTCGTGATCAGCGGCAACAACATCAACATCGACATGGGCTCCGAAACAGCCATGGGCGGCATATATTTCGCCACCGACGAGATCAAGTCGGCCCTTCAGGAGGGTGAGACGATGACCGTGACCGGCTATCTGATCGCCGTGGCAGCCGGCAAGTATGTCAACTTCGTGGCCACAAAGGTGGAGGCCGGCACCAAGGCTGCTCCCCGCAGAAGCCCTGCGAAGGTGGTCAACGTGCCTTCTGTCAACGAGAACGCAGTATACGTGAGAAACGAGGGGCGCTGGAACGCCGCCGCCAACACGCTTATCCTCAATCCGGCCGACTATGAGGCCATGGGCCAGAGATACGGCAACCTGTCGTCGACGGCCAAGCCCGAGAACTACCTGCCGGCTTACCTCAAGGTGAAACTGCCCTACGCCCAGGCCGGCGACAGCCGCTTCGTGGTCTACAAGTATTATGCCGACGGCACGACTTCCTACAAGTGTGACGTCTATGAGTATAACGGCAGCGAGTGGACACCGCGCAAGAACTATGTGGAGGTGACCTCGCAGTTCGTGAAGCTCGACGGCAAATGGATGTTCGATCCCAACGTGACGATCACGCTTCCCTCCGGCCGCGGCCAGGAACTCAGCGCCACCTACTATCAGGCATGCGTCGACTGGGTATACGAGAACATCGACGTACCCCTCGGCTCCACCGGCATCAAGTCGGGCATTGGCTACGTGACAAGCTACGGCAACAACGAGTATTACTCCGGCACCTCCGCCTACCAGAACAATGTCGATCTCCGCGCCGCATCGGCCCGTGCCCAGTATCCCAAGGGATACGAGGGGATGAGCGACGAGGAGGTAGTGGCGCTGATGAAGAAGCGCTTCTGCGAGGAAGTGATGCCCGGCGCGCTGTCGAAGCTCTATCCGGAGGCCCGTCCGTTTGAGGGCATGCAGGTGGTCTACACCATCACCTTCGGCGTCTACACCGGCTCCGCCGCTACCTACACCGCCAAGTGGGAGGTAGTAGGCCCGGCCCAGTTCAAGTTCCTGGAATGCGACTGGTAATCCACAAGAATTGACTCCCCCGCGCCTCCGGGCGCGAACAAAAAAGATGCGCACGGCTTGAGGGCCGCGCGCATCTTTTTGTATTGGAGGGTCAGTCGAGGTGGTCGGAGACGGCTTTCTGGATGGCGGCTGCGTCCTGATAGCCCTCCATGCGGTGGACTACCGTGCCGTCGGGTGCGATGAAGAGCAATGTGGGGATTGCGGTGATGTTGTAGTGGCGTGCGAGATTCTCCACGCTGTCGACGTTGAAGGTTACGAAGTCGATGCTGCCGGCATAGACGTTTTTCAGGGAGTCGAAGACGGGGGCCAGCTTGCGGCAGGGAGGACACCAGTCGGCCGAGAAGTCGGCCACCATGGGGAGCCCGTCGGTGGTGAGCAGGGCGTTGTCGGTGACTTCATAGACGGTGCTGGTGTCGGCCTCCTGACGCGAGACCTGACGGCAGGAGACGGTGAATGCGAGAAGGGCGACGAATGCCGCGGGAAGAAGCATGGAAACTTTCATACGATATCGAATTTGGGGTTTATATCTATAATAATAACAATCAACCCCGGCATTATATGGTGTAAAGCCGGGGTTGGGTTTATGTTCGGTCAGTGATGACGGGGGGACGCCGTAACGGCGCCTATGGCCATCAGATTTCCTTGTTATGCTCGAGCAGGAGCGTCATCGACGGACGGTCGCACACCTCCGCGGGGCCGAAATACTGAATCGGGCCGGGATACTGGTAGAGGGTGTTGAGGGCGAGGGTCTCACGCATCGAGGCGAACTTGAGATAGGGACGTCCGTTGAGGTTGACGAGGGCCTTCTGGATCACGGGCTTCATCTTGCCGTTACGGCGCTCCATGTTCATCATCATGGTGATGGGGATGCCGCCGGCTATCCAGTTCTCTGTGTGGTCGGTGAGGTTGCGCACGCTCGACATGTAGCCGGTGAGTCCGGAGTTGATGAGCATGGCGGCGTTGTAGCCGAGGGCGTAGCAGTAGTCGGCGTCGAAGTTGGTGGGGTCGGCGCAGCGGCCCTCATAGCCGAAGAAGTGATGCTGGGCAGAGAACTTGCCGGTGTACTGTCCTTCCTGGGCCATCTCCTCGAGGCGCTGGGCCACCATGTGGCTGAGCAGGCTCTCGGTCTCGATCAGCGACACCTGCACGTTGCCGTGGCTGTCGCGCTCCATGGAGAGCTGGAGGGCGATCTCCTTGGGAAGCGACTTGTAGAGCTCGGCGTTGGCGGGGGAGAGATACTTGTGGATGGCGCGGAGCTTGTCGAGCTCCTCGAGGCCCTCTATCTCCTCGGCATGCTCCACGAGCACGTCGTTGAGCTCCTGGATGAGCTTCTTGACGGAGGGCACGAACTCGATGAGGCCCTCGGGCACGAGCACAGTGCCGAAGTTCCAGCCGAGCTTGGCGCGCTCGGAGATGACGTAGCAGAGGTAGCTGACGATGTTGTCGAGGGTCATGCGCTTTGCCTGGATCTCCTCGGAGATGAGGCAGACGTTGGGCTGGGTCTCGAGTGCGCACTCAAGCGCGATGTGGGAGGCGCTGCGGCCCATGAGCTTGATGAAGTGGTAGTATTTCTTGGCGGAGTTGCAGTCGCGCTGGATGTTGCCGATCACCTCGGAGTAGACCTTGCAGGCGGTGTCGAAGCCGAAGGAGGTCTCGATCCATTCGTTCTTAAGGTCGCCGTCGATGGTCTTGGGCACGCCGATCACCTGCACGTCGGCGCCGATGTTCTTATAGTATTCGGCGAGCACTGCGGCGTTGGTGTTGGAGTCGTCGCCGCCGATGATCACGAGGGCCTTGATGTTGAGCTCCTCGAGAATCTGGAGGCCAGCGTCAAACTGCTCGGTGGTCTCGAGCTTAGTGCGGCCGGATCCGATGATGTCGAAGCCGCCGGTGTTGCGGTATTCCTTGATATAACCGGCAGTGAGCTCCATATACTGATGATTGATGAAGCCGGCGGGGCCCATCAGGAAGCCGTAAAGACGGTTTTCGGGATTGAGCTTCTTGATGCCGTCGAAGATACCGCTGACCACATTGTGACCGCCGGGGGCCTGGCCGCCGGAGAGGATGATGCCGACATTGAAGGGCTCCTCGCAGCGCACGGGGTTCTCCTCGCGCTCGAATTCCACGATAGGCATGCCGTAGGTGTGGGGGAAGAGCTTCTCGATCTCCTCCTGGTCGGCGACTGAATTGGTTTTCTCGCCGATTTTCAGCTTCACGGGGCCCTGAAGGGCTTTGGGAAGTTTGGGCTGATAGTCGGCTCTCACTCTCTGAAGTGCGCTCTTTTTCATATTGGATTTTAACCTTGCGTTATATTTTGCTGAAACTAAAGACTTTACCTGTCGATATAATAATGCCTTGAACACTCGGGGGCACAATCGCCCCAATCTTGTGCAAAATTAACAATTATTACTCTAATCAGCAACTTATAACGATGAAAAATATTTCTCAGCTTCCTCAAGGTCGGCCGGCGAGTCGATTCCGATGGTGCGGCTCTCTGTAAGAGCTATTTTTATACGGAGTCCCGCCTGGAGCCAGCGCAGCTGCTCGAGGCTCTCGGCGAGCTCAAGCGATGACTGGGGGAGCGACGTGACTCGGCGCAGGATGTCGGCGCGGTAGGCGTAGACGCCTACATGGGTGTGGAAGACGGCATGGGAGAGCCACTCCTTCCACTCGTATCTCCTCACATATGGGATGATGCTGCGCGAGAAGTAGAGGGCCTCCATCGTGTCGGAGAAGACCACCTTCACGAGATTGGGATCGAAGAGGGCGTCGAATCCGGCCTCGGGGTCGAAACGGCGCACGAGGGTGGCGATCTCTGTGCCGGGAGTGTCGAAGCAGTGGGCGAGGGCCTCGATCTGCGAGGGGTCGATGAAGGGCTCGTCGCCCTGCACGTTGATCACCACGGGAGCCTTGGAGCCCAACAGGGTGTAGGCCTCCATCACGCGGTCGGTGCCGCTTCGGTGTGCCTCTGAAGTCATCACGGCCGTGAATCCGGCCTTCTCGACGCAGTCGGCGATGCGACGGTCGTCCGTGGCCACGGCCAGCGGGAATCCGGCGCCCTGCACCCTGCGGCACACCCTGACTATCATCTCCACGCCGCCGATCCTGGCGAGGGGTTTACCGGGGAAACGCGTGGAGGCGTAGCGCGCCGGTATTATCACTATGAAATCATTCCTGTTCATGATCTGTTTCTTTTGATGCCGCTTTGCCGGAGCTTTTGCCGCGCAGCTTCGTGTAGGCTTTGCCGAGCCACGAGGGCAGAATCACGGCTCCGATCAGCAGATATAGATAATAAGATATGAGGCGCCAGAAGATGGCAAGGATAAGCACGAGTCCGGCCGAGGGCACGAGGTCGCCGTAGTATTCGGAGAAAATCCACTCGCTGAGGCCGGAGCCACCGGGAGTGGGGCTGACCATGAGCACGACCCAGATCACGAACTGACGGGCAAGCACGATCCATTGGTCGGCATGCGGCAGGAAAGCCAGGAAGAGGGCGTTGACCACGAGATAGCGGGATGTCCAGCTGAGCGATGTGGCTCCAAACACCTTGATCCAGAAAGAAGCCGACTTGGTGCGCAGCTCCCGCGAGGTGGCCACCATGTTCTCGCCGAGAGCGTCGGCCTTCGCGCTCCAGCGCCTCATGAAGCGCCAGCTGAATATGACGGATATGACCTTCCTGATCCATAGCGGCTTCCAGATGATGCCGGTGAAAAGGAGAAAGGTATAAAGCGCCAGGAAGGAATAGACGAGCCAGAAGGTGATCTGTATGCCGTGTGAGAAGCCGGCGCCCCCTGATGCGAAGAGTTCGCCGGCGGGGGTCACAAGCACCACTATCGGGCAGAACACCACGAAAAAGAGTTCGTCGAGGAAAAGTGTGGTCAGCATCAGCGTGGTGGCGCGTCCGAACTCTATGCCCTGGGTGTTGAGAAACACCATGCCAAGCGAGCTGCCCCCTACGGCAGAGGGAGTGACGCAGCTTGTGAACTCGCATAGCAAGTCTACCTTATATGCCTGGCTCCAGCGCAACTGCCTGTCGGTAAGCTCGCGGAAACGCCACGAGAGACCGAAGTCGCGGCCGAACATGCAGCAGAAGGCGAGGAAGATGCAGAAGACTGCCCAGGGGGTGAACCGGATGCACCGCCACACATCGGCGAGGTCCTCCTTACGGGCATCGTGATAAAACATCAACGCCACGACAGCAAGGCCGATTATCACCGGAAGGATGATCTTCCACGCCGAGAAATAGTGTCCCGCGGATGCCGGTCCAGACGCCGGAGCCTCATTCTGACTGGATGCCATATCTTATCTTTTATAGTCGGTTATTATTTTCTGATATCTCTCATACACCTCGTCGACCACATCCTTCCAGCTCCTTACGAGCGTTGCGCGTGCGCCCTCGGCGGCTGCGGCTATGAGGTCGCGTCGCGAGGCGAGGGATGTTATTCGCGAGGCGATGGCTCCGGGAGAGTCGGGGGTAAGGAAACCGTTGCGGCCGTCTCTCACCACTTCCGAAGCTGTCGAGCCCTCGACAAGGATGGAGGGGGTGCCCATGGCGGCGGCTTCCCTCACTACGAGCGGGGCGTTGTCGTACATCGACGGGAAGATGAAAAGATCGGAGGCGGCATAATAGTCGCTGAGCGCCTCCCGGCTCTTGATGACGCCGAGGAACGTAACCTTCCTTTCGAGCCCATGCCGGGCTACGGCGGTGCGGATGTCGTCGAGAGCATAGCCGGTGCCTATGAAATTCATTCTGAACCTCACCTTTCCCTCAAGAAGCCTGAGGGTGTCGAGTATCGTGGCTATCCCCTTCTCCCATATATGCTGCCCCACGAATAGGAGGGCGAGCTCGTCTTCAGGGAAGCCGAGCCGCTGTTTGGCGTGCGTCTTATAGGCCCATAGACTCCCCGCCACCATATCGGCTAAATCATTACCGTTTTCCATCACAGTCAGCTTTCCCCGGTAGCCGTATTCCCTCACTGTCTGCTCCACCTGCGCCTGGGGGATCCACACCTCATCGCAAGCGTTGAAGAAAGCGAGTATACGCCTCATGATGATGGGCACACACCAGGGCATCAGCTTGAAACTGTGGTGCAGGTCATCGCGGTATTTTGAATGGAATGTGCCTATCAGAGGCACATTCTGCTTTTTCTTCACATAGACGGCGAGGCGTCCCGAGGAGAACGGGCAGTGGGCGTGCAGTATGCGGAAATCCGTATCCCGGAGTCTCTTCCATATGAACGGGTCGAGCTTGGGATAGCCGTATCTATACGGCTTTCTGGAGCGGATAGGAAGTGAGAAGAAACGCATCACATCATAAGAGCACTCTGTCGAGACCGGATTCCAGGGCGTCACCACACAGGTAGTGGAGCCTTTGCTGCAAAGCCAATGCACATAGTTCTCTACCGTCAGAGTCACGCCATCGAGGATCGGCGGAAAGCTGTCGTTGAAAATTCCGTACACATTTTTGCCGGAAGGATGTGCAAAAGGCCCTTTCATAGATAATGTTCTAAGTAGGTGGAAAGAATCGAGGCAGAGAACTAATTAGAGATAAATCAGAGCGTTGCAAACAAAAAAACCAGTTTATTCCCGATTGGAAATAAACTGGTCCGCAGTCATTGAGGTTCCAACCAGACTCGAACTGGTGTAAACGGTTTTGCAGACCGGTACCTAACCACTCGGACATGGAACCATCAAATCGGCATTTCTGTCGTTTGCGCTGCAAAGTTACGACTTTTTTCTGAAACCTCCAAATTTCAAATAAAAAAAATCACCCTGGCTTAATCAGTAAAAATATGTGCATGCCCTGCGTTACAAAAGAGGCACATTTCTCATCCGATGTTCTTTATTTATTTTCAGTTACTTGTATCTTGAATAAATCTCTGTGCCCATCTGCTTCGCCTTGCGGATATGGGCCGGGTTAGCCGGGTCGACACCATATTTCGACAGCGGAGGCACCACTACCCTCGTGCCGGGCCGGATACGGTCGGGATGACCGAGGATCTTCTCGTTCTCCTTATATATATAAGGCCAGAGGTTGAAGTTACCGTAATGCTCCTTGGCCATGGTGGTGAGATAGCGTGTGTGGGAAATGGTGTCGTAGACCGGCTGGTCGGAGGCCTGGGTGCCCACCATCTCGCCCGAAACGGAATCCGACGTAGCGATTGGTGCCACGGCTGCAAGCGAGTCGCAGCCGACCGGCTTCGCCACAGTGTCAGCCCCGGCAGCCACAGCCACCGGGGCCGGTTCCGAGGCGGACGCAGCCTCCTGCGGAGCCTGACGGTCGAGCAGGGAAGTGAAACCGAAGAGATAGACCACTACTCCACCGATAAGCACCGCACTGATGAAGCCGGCGAAGAATCCCCAGCCGAACCTGAATCCCCTTTTCCCGGGCACTTCATCGGCATCCAGCTCCTCAAAAGAGTCTGACCGCGAATCTGACACAGACTCCCCTATGGCAACACGCTCCTCTGCAACAGGTGTCTCTTCACTGACGACCGATTGTTTTTCGGCGATGGGCCGCTCATCGGCCACTGGCTTGTCGACGATGACCGCCTTCTCCTCGATGACAGCCTTTTTCTCGACCGAGGGCTCACCTGCCACCTCCTCGACAGGAGGCCCGGGCTGCGCTGAGGCGGTGTCGGCGGAGATGGAGAAAGTGTCGGCCACCTCCACTGACTCAAACATCTCAAACGGCGCGTTGACGGATGCCGCGAGTTCCTTGGATGCGATGAAAGTGATTTTCATGTGAGGCTCGAGACGGATATCGTCGCCAGTGGCAACGTTTACGCTCTTGCGGGCATCGACGGGCGAGAGCTTGAACGTGCCGAATCCCTTTATCTTCACATTCTCGCCGGCGGACAGCGACTCGGCGGACAGCGCGAAGAGCTCGCGCAGGAAATCCTCGCAGAGGCGGCGCGGCTTGCCCGTGGCCTCGGCCATCATCGCGGCCAGGCGCGGAAGGGTGATCTTATTCTCCATCTTTAACCTTCTGTTTCAAAATAGCCGACGGGCGGAAAGCAATCGTGATTCTCGGAGGCACAAGGAGCTTGCGGCCGGTGGAGGGATGCACGGCGAGTCGCTCCGAACGCCTGCGGGACTCGAAAAAGCCAAACGACGGCACGGCCACGACATCGAGCGCCGCGGCACACCGTCCCACCGATGCCGACATTGCCTCGATAAGCTGCCCCACGGTGTCGACCGAGATGTCGAGACGCCGTGAGAGCATATCTGTAAGGGTCTTGTTGTCCATGATGTAGAAAATAAAAAAGCCCCGGATGAAACTTTCAGCCCGAGGCCGCGTCTTATGTGAGAAGAGAACAAAATTAGAAAAAACTTTTTAATTTTGCAGCAAAGAAACATAAAATTAATCATAAACAAGACACACAACAATGACACACATTGGAAAAACCGCACTCTCCCTCCTCGTGGCCGTTTGCACGATGATCCCGGCCAAATCACAGATAGCCTATAAGATAGAAGGCAACGGGCTCAAGGAGCCGGCCGTGATCTTCGGCACCCACCACCTCGCGCCGCTCTCCGTGATCGACAGCGTGAAGGGGGCCCGCGAGGCCTTCGACGAGGCGTCGCGGATCGTGGGCGAGATCGACATGACGCAGGGCCCGATGCAGATCCAGATGGCCATGCAGCAGCACATCGCGGCTCCCGCCGACAGCACCCTCCACGACCTGCTGCCGGCCGCGAAATGGAACGCCCTCAACGAATCGTTCAAGTCACTGGCGCCGATGCCCGGCATGGACCTCGAGCTCCTCAACGGCATGAAGCCTATGGCCGTCACCACCATCGTGGCGCTGGGTATCGTCAGCAAGGAGATGCCCGACCACAATCCCGCCGAACAGCTCGACAGCTATTTCCAGACCGAGGGGGCTAAAGCCGGCAAGAAGATCATAGGCCTCGAGACCGTAGACGAACAGGCCACACTGCTCTACGACTTCACACCGGTGGCCGAGCAGGCCGAGGCTCTGGTGAAGGTGCTCGAGAATCCCTCGGAGGAGATGAAGTCGGCAAGGGAGATGAACGAGGCCTACGCCGCCCAGGAGCTCGACCGGCTGGTGGCTCTCAGCGAGGCCCAGTCGGCCAACGCCGCCTTCATGAAAGCGCTCGTCAACGACCGCAACGCGGCATGGGCCGAGAAGCTACCCGCCATCATGGCCGAGGGGCCGGTCTTCGTGGCTGTGGGCGCGCTCCATCTCCCGGGAGAGAACGGCCTACTGAAAATGCTTGAGAATAAAGGATATAAGGTGACGCCGCTAAAATAAGAATAATAATTTTTCCATATTTTTTGCATATCACATTTCTTTGTTGTAACTTTGTCAGCGTAAATATTATACAACAACCGCATCCAATATAAAACGACAGAAACAACCATGGAATTACCCTTTGCAGAATCCTGGAAAATCAAGATGGTAGAACCCATCAGGAAGAGCACCCGCGAGCAGCGTGAGCAGTGGCTGAAAGAGGCCAAATACAACGTCTTCATGCTGAAGTCAGACGCCGTCTACATCGACTGCCTCACCGACTCCGGCACAGGCGCTATGAGCGACCGTCAGTGGGCCGCCATGATGACCGGCGATGAGTCGTATGCCGGCGCACGCTCCTTCTACGAGCTCAAGGACACGATCACACGCATCACTGGCTTCGAGTATGTGCTCCCCACCCACCAGGGCCGCGCAGCCGAGAACGTGCTTTTCTCCCACCTCGTGAAGGCCGGCGACATCGTGCCGGGCAACTCCCACTTCGACACCACCAAGGGCCACATCGAGAGCCGCAAGGCCTTCGCCGTAGACTGCACGGTCGACGAGGCACGCAACACACAGCTCGAGGTGCCCTTCAAGGGCAACGTCGACCTGAAGAAGCTTGAGGACGTGCTCGCCAAGGACGGCGACAAGGTGCCCTTCATCATCGTGACCATCACCAACAACACAGCCGGCGGTCAGCCCGTTTCGATGGAGAACCTCCGCGGCGTGAGGAAGCTGGCCGACAAATACGGCAAGCGCGTCGTGTTCGACTCCGCCCGCTTCGCAGAAAACGCCTACTTCATCAAGATGCGCGAGCCTGAGTTCAAGGACGCCACCATCAAGGAGATCTGCCGCGAGATGTTCGCTCTGGCCGACGCCATGACAATGTCGTCGAAGAAGGACGGCCTCGTCAACATGGGCGGCTTCATCGCCACACGCTGGGAAGACATCTACGAGGGCGCCAAGCGCTTCCTCATCCCCTTCGAGGGCTTCCTGACCTACGGCGGCATGAACGGCCGCGACATGGCAGCCCTGGCAGTGGGCCTCGACGAGAACACAGAGTTCGACATGCTCCAGACCCGCATCAAGCAGGTGGAGTATCTGGCCAAGAAGCTCGACGAATACGGCATCCCCTATCAGCGTCCCGTAGGCGGCCACGCCCTCTTCATCGACGCCGACAAGGTGCTCGACAGAATCCCGAAGGAGGAGTTCCCCGCACAGCGTCTCGCCATCGAGCTCTATCTCGAGGCCGGCGTGCGTGGCTGCGAGATCGGCTACCTCCTCGCCGACCGTGACCCCGTCACACGCGAGAACCGCTTCAACGGCAACGACTTCCTGCGTCTCTGCATCTGCCGCCGCACCTATACCGACAATCACATGAACGTGATCGCAGCAGCCCTCAAGAACGTCTACGACCGTCGTCATGAGATCACCCGCGGCGTGAAGATCACATGGGAGGCCGAGCTCATGCGCCACTTCACAGTGCATCTCGAGCCCCTCGGATAATCACCGCCCGCTCAAGTAGGCATCCATACTATACGCCTCTAAAATGCGTTGCATCTTAGAGGCGTATTCTTTATGTCCTTTTAGAGATGCAGGGATTCATCAGGCATATATCCGACCTATTCGCGACACGGAGCCTAAGGGCGCTGTGGGCAGCGCTCTGCATCCTCTCGTGGCTCTCGCTGCTTGATGTGGCATTCGATTTCCATATCCACGGCGGAGCCCGGGCCAATATCGCCGGACTTGCGTTGGCCGGCATGATGAAGGCCACCGTACTTACGGCTGCATGGGCGGCAGCCACGGCTCTACGACGCCGCAGCCGCGTGGTCTCAATCATGTTGAGATGGCTGTGCGGCATCGTGATAGGTGTATTCGCGCTGCTCTCGCTCGTCAACGGCGTGGCGTTTCCGACCTACGGCATGGGTATCTCGCGCAAGATGATGACGGTCATGATGCAGACCAATGCCGGAGAAGTCGGCGAGTTCATGCCCGGCCTGATGGCCAACATCGGTCACCTGCTCGCTCGGCCGGCGCTGTGGATTGCCGTCGCCGTCCTTGCGGCCTTCACTGTGGCAGTCGGAAGTATGCCGCGGAAGGCATACCTATGGCTGATGGGTGTCTCCGCAGTGGCCGGCGCGGCATATTCAGCGTGGTTTGCGGCTACACGCGACTGGGGCCGGAGCAACCTGTCGGTGGCCCTGCGCACCGTCTCGGCGGCGAGAAGCGTGGCCCGCTCGGCCCGCATCCAGCAGGACTTCGAGTCAAAGCTACGCCAGCTTCCCGACCCACAGACGGCCCGGTCAGACTACAAAGCCGATGTGGTGACACTCGTAATCGGAGAGTCTGCTTCAAGAGGACATCTCTCGCTCTACGGCTACCCACTACCGACGACTCCGCGGCTCGACTCACTGGCCAGAAATGGCGAAGGATTCTACGTGTTTACCGACGCGCTGGCCTCCTCGACAACCACAGCCGAGAACATACCGCGAATAGTGAGCTTCATGACCGACGTGCCCTCCGGAAGGGAATGGTATGAGTATCCATCCATGATCCAGCTCTACCGGCATCTCGGCTACCGCACTGCATGGCTGTCGAACCAGGAACGCAACGGCCTCTTCTGCAACGTCTCGGCGGCACTGTCATCGCAGGCCCACATCACCCGCTATATCGGAAGCGAAGACTCCGAAGACCACCTGCTCACACGCTACGACGACGAGCTGCTACCGGTGTGGCGCTCATTTATGCGTGAGCCTGGAAAGCGGAAATTCGCCGTCGTTCATCTGATGGGATCGCATACGGAGTATGCCAGACGATACCCGCCGGAGAGGTCGCCGGTCAGCGGCGCCGACGTGATGGAGAAGACGCCGCGAGGATGGCTCGACAAAGGAATGGCCCGCACAGTGGCCGAATACGACAATTCCATAGCCTTCACCGACAGCATCCTCAGCGAGCTCATCATAGACACGGAAAGGGCCGTAACACCCGCCATTCTGGTCTATCTATCCGATCATGGCGAGAACGTCTACGATACCGGTACGACCCGGGGGCGCGACATCACGAGCATCCACGTGCCTCTCATCATCTTTCTCAATAGAGCATACCTGCGGGCCAACGGAGATCTTGCCGCTACGCTCCGCGAGGCGACAGGCCGCCGCGTGTCGACCTCCGACATCGCATATATGATAATGACGCTCACCGGCACCGGCTACCGATGGTATGACGCCACCCATGACGCCATGTCGCCACGATACCACCGCCCTACCCTCTATGTCGACGGGGAGGCGGCAAAATAACCGACATTACAATGCAACTGAAGCTACAGCCAACCGACAGAATAGTCTGCAAAGGAGACAGACAACTCAACAACCTTCATATCCTCAAGGGAATAGCCGCGGTCATGGTGGTATGTATCCACGCAGCCGGCACCCTTCCGGCATGGGCCGAGGGCGTCACACGCTACGGAGTAGCGGGCTTTCTCATGATTACAGGATATTTCCTCCCCGACGCGCGCGGAACGCTCCAAAAAGAACGTATAACGCACGACCTTCGTAAGATAGTGGAGATAGCGGTCGCTGCCCAGCTCCTTTACATAGCTTATCATCTGGCGAGCTGCCTCTTCTACGCAGGACGCTTCGAGGAGCGCTTCCTGAACCTCCACAACTGGCTCGACCTGCTGCTGTTCGGACGCTATTTCGGCTATCAGCTCTGGTATCTCCACGCAGTGGCCCTGGCGCTCGCCACTCTCTGGCTGCTCGTGAGATGGAGGATGGAGCGGCTCGTCTATCTGATTGCCATTGTAGGGCCGATAGCCAATCTCGCGTTGGGAAGCTACCATTTCGTATGGAGCGTCGCGGTGCTTTCCCCCTTCGCGAGCCGCAACTTCCTTACCATCGGGCTGCCGGGTCTGGCCATGGGGATATGGATGCGCCGCAACGAGCGGCTGCTGCCGTCGGCGCGCGCACTGTTCATAGTGTTCGCTCTGCTGGTGGTGGCCTCTCTGCTTGAATGCCACGCCATCATCGACATGAAGAGCCGTGGCGACATCATGGTGATGACGCTTCCCGGAGTCATGGCGTGGTTTGCACTGATGCTGCGGCTCCCGCAGGCATCGGTTGCCAATCCGCTGGTGGCATTGGGTAGAGACCACTCGATCAACATCTACATCTTCCATGTGATGGTCATTTTCCTGCTCTACGACCTGCCACCGGTGAGAGCCGTATGGGACTCCTTCTATTTCTGGCTGATGCCCGTAACGGTATTACTTAGCCTGGGGCTTTCCCGACTGATTGTCGGGCGCGGGCTTCGCGTCAGGACCCGGCTTGCCTGACGAGGCTTCCTTTGCGTTGCCGCCATCGGCGGCGGAAGCTGCCGGGGCAGCCCCCTGATGCCCTTTGTTGCGGGCCACATAGGGATTTGCTTCGGGTGCGTCGCCGAGGCCGAGGCCGTTCTGCATAGCCGAAGGTTGCTCGGAGGCCGACTGCTGCACCGGATAGGCGGGATTCTGCGGCGAGCCCGATGAATTGAAGAACGGGAACGGGAGACCGAAGAGCACGTCGGGGTTCTTGCCCGGACTCATATATCCGTCGAGCAGCGTGTCGCGGCCGCTCGGATTCTCGAAGGTATAGAGGTTGAAGCGGTAGAGCATCACTGCGATATGCTCGAAGATCGACGACTGGATCGCCTCATAGACGGTCCACACCGAAGTGTTGGTGAAGCAGTAGACCTGCAGCGGGATTCCCGCCGACGATTGCGTCAGCGTGCTCACGAAGCAGGTGCTGGCATGGTCGATATCGGGATTGGCGTCGAGCCATATCTTGAGATAAGCGCGGAAGACCCCGAGATTGGTCTCGATTGAGCCGTCGGCGAGTCCGGCGGGATTTCCGGCGTCCTGCGTCTTACCCTCCTCCCTCTGACGCCTTTTGGCGGCGATCCAGCCGGCGAGCAGCGGTATTCTCGAATATGCGTCGAGCATCAGCTCGTCGGTGGGCACCACGCTGTCGGCATCTATATTATAGCAGCGCTGTATGCGGCGCGTATGGCTCTCCTGCATGGATCGGTAGTTGGTGAAGCTCCCGCTGACAAGGTTATACGGAGGAAGCGTAGTGACGGTCTTGTCCCAGTTGAGCACCTTCACCTGGGTGAGCGACACCTCAAGCACGGTGCCGTTGGCGTCTGTGCCCTGCACCTTGATCCAGTCTCCGACATGGAGGGAATCGTTTTCCGAGAGCTGCACACCCGCCACCACACCGAGGATGCTGTCCTTGAACACCAGCATGAGCACGGCTGCGAAAGCTCCGAGACCGGCGAGGAGCGATGTGGGAGACCTGTCGACAATGATGGCCACCACGATAATAGTGGCGATAATCCAGACAATTCCCTTGATGAGCTGCACGATTCCCTTGAGGGGGAGCTTGCGCGTGTTCTCACGCATGTCGATATGGGCCCACGCCACGTCAGCCACGATGCAGCACGACGAGGTCACTACGAATATCACGTAACACCACGTGATGCGGGTGAGCCAGATCGATAATGTCGGCGACATATAGAGGGTGAACTTAATAAGGATGATGAACACAATCGCAGGGATTACCCGGGTCGTCTTGGAGAAGAAATGCCTCTGCGTCAGATTGCCATACCATACAGACTTCAGATGGCGCCCCACCGATCTGACCACGAGCAGGATAATCCATTTGCATACATATCCGACGGCGATAGAGACGACAAAAACAAAAAACGAATACACCCAGACGAACAAGGTGCCATGGTGCTCAAGGCCAAAAAGGTCGAGCAGGTAATACACTACCTTCATGATGACGCGGGCAACGAAATACGAGCTTTCCTCCGCATCGGGCGAGAGATTGACGCGGGGTATCACCTCCGCCGCTTTGCCGGCTATTTGCTGTGGAATCATAGAGATCAGTAATGGGGTTAGACTATATCATCTACAAAGAGAGGAGGGCTATTGTTCAACAAAAGCAGCCGCTTCGACATACACTCCGCTGGGGTGAAACATAGAAGAGCGTGCACGCATGTGAGGGTCGTAGATCCGGTAACAGCCTGAAAGTAGCCACATTATTTTTACGTTAACACAAATTAACAATTCTATCGGACTCAAATTGCACACGCATAACGACGTTGTGCAAAAGATCGGATTATATGTTGTAAAACATATTTATGTCATATCTTACTGATATAAGGATATTTGCACCAAAGAAATCAGGAAGCTGGAAAAGAATTAATAAAAAATAACCCAAAAAAATTGGGATTTTAGGTTTTGAAGCACTAACTTTGGAGAGACAGGTAAGAAAAATCTTAAAAATTTTTAATAGAGAATGGAAGAAACCCTCGTACTACTCAAACCGTCGGCCGTGGAACGCCGGCTGATGGGAGAAGTGATTTCAAGAATAGAAAGGAAAGGCATAATCATCGCAGGCATGAAAATGATGCAGCTCGATGAGAAGATACTTCGTGAGCACTACTCCCATCTTGTCGACAAGCCCTTCTTCCCGGGGCTGGTGAAGTCGATGATGGCGACGCCGGTGGTAGCGCTCTGCCTCCGCGGAGTGGATGTAGTGGAAGTGTTCAGGGCCATGACGGGAGCCACCAACGGCCGCAAGGCAGCCCCAGGCACAATCCGCGGCGACTTCTCGATGTCGGGTCAGGCCAATATCGTGCATGCCTCCGACTCCGTGGAAAACTCCAAGATAGAGATAGCCCGCTTCTTCCGTCCGGAAGAGATTTTCGACTACAGGCCCGCGGCACTGTCGTTCTACTACGGCGACAACGAGATATGACGCCGCAGATCCCGAGCCGACCAACCTCATGACCCGAAACGCCACCTGACAAAAACAAAAAGAACCTACCATCATCTCCTCATCGAGACAAGACAATAATAATAATGAACATCAGAGCAATAATTCCGGCCGCACTGCTTGCCCTGCTCATGACGACAGGCGCAGCTGCGCAGAAGATAATAAGCAAGTCGCCCCACTCAGACGCCCACCGTCAGCTTCTCGCCAATCAGGCCAAGAGCAAGGACCAGATCAAGCTGGTGGAGAAAAGCACATTCATCGACCTCATCGACGATATAGAGCCGGAGCCCGATATCTACACCGAGGGCTGGAACAGCAAGCGCGTCAATCCTTTCAAGGAGTCGGATGTGCCCTATTCCAAGGTAATCGATGTCAGAGGCTACTTCATGCCGTGTCCCGGCAATGTCACCTCCCACTACGGCTACCGGGCCCGCTTCGGCAGGATGCACAAGGGAATCGACCTTCAGATACGCAGCAACGACACTATCTACGCCGCTTTCGACGGCAAGGTCCGCCTCACCAACTACGAGCCCCGTGGCTACGGCAACTACGTGATAATCCGCCATCCCAATGATCTGGAGACCGTCTATGGCCACCTCAACAAATTCCTCGTGAAGCCCGACCAGGTGGTGAGGGCCGGCGATCCGATCGCACTCGGAGGCTCGACAGGACGCAGCACAGGTCCGCACCTCCACTTCGAGACCCGCTATATGGGATATGCCATCAATCCGGCAGCGATTTTCGACTTCCAGAACCACTGCACACACACCGACACCTATACCTTCACCAAGAAGACCTACACCAAGGCCCGCAACTACGCTCCCTCGCGCAATCTCGCCGACAACGACGACAATCCCTATCAGAGCGGCGACGACAAGAGCACGTACACGGTGAAGAAGGGCGACACCCTCTCGTCGATTGCCAAGTCTTACGGTCTTTCGGCCACGACGCTCCGCAAACTCAACGACATGAACAGCACCGACCTCATCAGGGTAGGTCAGGTATTGAAACTGAAATAACCGATTAGCCTCTCAGCGGCTAAAAACCGGGGCGCGGGATCGTCTGATCCCGCGCCCCGGTTTTTATGTGATTTGTTCCCTCGATGGTCTGACCGGATTCGATAAAGAGGAGTTCAAACGCTTCCGCCGCTCACACCCTACGCTGACCAATCAGGAAGCGATGTCGATGTTCAAGCTCAACCACGGGCACTTCCACCACACGTGAATGTCTCACGGATTATAGCCCCAACGCCACAGAGAGTATTAATACTCTCTGTGGCGTATATTTAGCTTTATGATAGTCAATTCAACGACTTGTTGATTTGAGTTCATCAATGTTTATGGTTGGAAAAAGATCTTTCGTCTGTTTCTCATCAAGTATGACTGAACATGCCCCATTTTCGATTTTCATTTTAACGACGGGGGTTGATAATACTTGCTCATTTACGCTGATGGCAATTCTTTTTTCAAGATTATCACCTGTTATTTCAGCATATCTTGCGGTATCAGATAGCGTGAATGGCATCGTTATTCCGTCATCTTCAGGATAACGAAGTAGTTCAGAGATATGGACTGTTTCCGTCAAAAGGCAGGGCGAAACCGTGTCTATTGCACTTTCTCTTTCTGTTGTTGAGTAAATAGCAACAGATATGTCTTTGTCCACACTAACTTTGGCTGGAGTTTTTGCGCTGCAAGCGATGGCAAGAATACCAACAAGACTCGCGAATAGGAATGTAGCTATTAAATTTCTTGTCCTCATATGTATAAGTTTAGATTGATAACATTACAATTATTGCCGGGATATTGTTAAAGACATGCAGACCTACGCCCCACCAAAAGCCAAGATTTACCCGGTAATATGTTATTGCACATCCGGCGAAAAACGGGACGCTGGTAATGCATAACATATAAGGGATAAGGGTATTATTATAATTAGAGAAAGCTATGAGATGAATAAGTCCGAATGCTATGGCTGTAACATAAATCGATGGTTTATAATATTTCTTCATTTGTGAATTCCAGAAAGAATCTGTAGTGAAGGAATAGATTGCTGAAAATAATACGATTATTGCGAATATACAGATGGAAACATAGGCCATAGAAATGGAGTACAAATGTTGCCAAAGAATATACGCAGGCATGGAGGATGCCCCCAATGCTACTTGCCATCTTCTGAAAGATAATCCAAGACGGAATATACATTCTTCCAGTAATGGCGCAGCGAGACTGACAGTTATCAATACGTAGATAGATGATCCAATTTTCTTTGCTGTTTCTGGATTCAATACTTCGGTTATTTTTGAGAGTTTGTTAACGGCTCCGAGGAGCCAAGTGTTTAATTCGTTAAAAATCTGATGTT